>NZ_JACJQX010000005.1:0-219565 GCF_014696895.1 Chroococcidiopsis sp. [FACHB-1243]
CACTCTGACTCCATCCCGAACTCAGGTGTGAAACGCGACTGCGGCGACGATACTCTGGGGGTCGCCCCACGGCACAATAGCTCCGCGCCAGGTTCATTTTTCCTCAAAAGCCTCGCTCTACAGAGCGAGGCTTTTGCTATTTCTCGGTCATTTTATTAGAAAAAATCCCTTCGTAAAAACGAAGCGAGATTGTGGCTGTCATATCGCGTCGAGACTACTATCAAGAAAGATAAAACTTTCGCGTTAGAGAACTTACCGTTCTATATGATGCATGAATTTACAGATATTGTTTATCACTACTTATATTTTAGAGAGCACATCAAGACTATACCAATAACTAATCCAATCTCATGCATCCAATAGCTAAAACTGAAAGAATTTACACTGCTATGAATGCTCAAGTTGCCAATACTATAGAATAACTGTTGAATAAACCACCAATACAAATAAAAGGATACTGGTATCTCTATCGGAATAAATATAGTTAATAAGGGTAAGATTGTGTCGATTTTAGTTCTAGGAAACTTGTAGAGATAAGCTCCTAAAACTCCCACGATCGCACCATTCGAGCCAATTAAAGGTAAGTTGAGTGTAGGCTCAACTAAAATCTGCAATCCAAAGGTCAAAACGCCACATAGTAAATAAAAATATAAAAACTTAAGATGTCATAATAAGTTTTCTAAAATTTTGCAAAATACTAATAAAAATAGTGAATTACCAATTAAATGGCTGAAACTACTATGCAAGAATAGTCCTTAAACTAGGGACAACTCAAGTAAAAGCCAAGCTATCCAAGCAGCAGGATTCAAGGTAGTAAAAGCTGCTGCCGCGACATAAACTATTTTTGTTGGAGTCACTCCCCAACTACTAATGATATGGCTTAGTTCTCCTTTAACATCGAGTTGCCATTCCCAGATAAATAAAACAATATTTATACCTATTATTAAATAGACAACAACTGGTTGCCTACCGCTAGAAATGCGATTGCTAATCGGAATCATAGGAGTTGGAGAAAAACTCATTCTTTTGTCAGACATCGATTGGGCAGACAGAGGGCAGAATAGACGTAAATACTAGAATAGGAAAAAGTTATCGTCAGCACACATTGCTGAAGCAGAGGAACATGCACTGCGCTCACAGCAACATAGAGAAATGATAGAAAAGTTAGGTAAATTTGTTCGAGCTGAAGAGAATGAGAGCGATCGCGCAGGTCGAACGAAGAATATGATTTAATTGGAAATTTTTTCTTTCTCGTTTTTAACTTATAATCCCATCACCACGCGATAGCGAGCCTCAATTTCTGTCACAGTTTTAGATTGGCGCTGGCTACTCCATTGGCTGCGATGAAATAGTTTTTGTCGTAGTTCGTCAACATCAATAGTTGTTAACTTCCCACCACTCACAATTTGTTTGCCATTTACCCAGACACTATCAACAACCTGAGTTGGACGACCTAATATTAGTAAACCAATCGGATCGGTACGAGGTAGGAGCGATAAATTAGTCAAATTATAAACTACTAGATCGGCTTTTTTTCCTACTGTTAAGGTTCCTATTGTATCTGAAACATTTAGCCCTTTCGCCCCGCCGCAAGATGCCATTTCTACTGCTTGACGTGGTGTAATCCAGTGACGATAATCTGGATCGGTAACGGTGTGTAGAATTGAACCAATTTTGATTGCTTCTAACAAATCTTGCGAATCATTACTCGCAGAACCATCGCAACCAAAACTTACGTTTATTTCTGCTTGACGATATTTTAAGATAGGGGCGATCCCGCTACCTAAACGTAGGTTACTTAAGGGATTGTGAACTACAGTTGATTTCGTTTCGGCAAGGATAGCAATGTCGTCGTCATCTAACCATACACAATGGGCTAAAGAAGTGCGAGCGCTCAAATAGCCAATTTGTTTTAAGTGTTCTACAGCACTGCAATCGTATTTTTCTCGTGCTAATTTTTTCTGGGCTTTGGTTTCGAGTAAGTGAGAATGACGACAGAGATTGTAGCGATCGCTCAATTCAATACACCCTGTAAATAAAGCATCAGAACATAGTTGAATTCCTGTAGGGGCGACGAGTAGATTAATTCCTTCCTCTGGGCGGTGGAATTGAGTCACAACGTCCTCCATCATTGCCAATATCTCATTTGTAGAACGAAAGAAAGCTTCTTTTTCTACTTCCTTCCCTCCAGTCGGTATTCCCGCAGTCAAAGCTTCATCTTGAATTAGGGGCGCAACGAAAGCCCGAATCCCAATTTCATGATAAGCCCTCACTGCCGCTGCTACAGTTTCAATTTCCTTTCCTGGGATCAAAACTAAGTGATCGACAACGCTAGTCCCTCCTGAAAGTAGGGTTTCTACCGCCGTACCCAAAGCACTGAGATAGACTTGTTCGGGATCCAGGGGGGCAAAATCGTACAGTTCGGCAAGCCACAACTCTAAAGGAACGGGAGAAATCATCCCGCGTTGCCACATTTCAGAAGAATGCGTGTGAGCGTTAAAAAAACCAGGTAGGAGTAACTTATTATTACCATCGATCGCCGTGCCGTTTATAGGTAATTGGGGAGCAATAGCAGCAATGCGATCGTTTTCTATCTGCACGTCTACTATTGTGTAACCGTCTTCAACCGGAATTAAGACTTGTTGAATCGTATAACTCACAAACTTATCCTGAAATATCAACAAATATAAAATCTTGTTATTTAGTGTGACACCAATTCTGTAAAAAAGATTTCTACTCAGAGTACAAAGTCACTGAATAATAATCTTGCATATGGAGGCGTGCGATGCATCGATCGAACCGCATCTGGACAAACATCTATGTACGCCGACTCCCGACTCCCAACTCCCCTCTAATATGAACCACCTAACAACTCTAGGAATACCACCCAACGCCTGGGCAGTCAATGAAGCGATCGCAGATATCACTCGTCCGCCTCTAGACACAAAAATTATTACCCTACAAACTCAAACTAAAACTTTACGCCTCGACCTGGCAAAGTCTGCCATTCTAGTTATAGATATGCAAAATGATTTCTGTCATCCCGATGGCTGGCTGGCACATATTGGCGTGGATGTGACTCCCGCCCGCAGCCCAATTTCACCGCTAAAATCTTTACTGCCAGTTTTGCGGCAAATTGATGTCCCCGTCATCTGGGTTAACTGGGGGAATCGTCCCGATTTAGTTAATATTAGTGCTGGTTCGCGCCACGTTTACAACCCCACAGGTACGGGAGTCGGGTTAGGCGACCCTCTCCCTACCAACGGTGCTAAGGTACTAACGGCTGGAAGTTGGGCGGCGGCGGTAGTAGATGAGTTAGAACAACTTCCCCAAGATATCCGCGTCGATAAGTACCGCATGAGTGGTTTTTGGGATACTCCCTTAGATAGTATTTTGCATAATTTGGGCAGAACGACGCTATTTTTTGCAGGCGTAAATGTCGATCAATGCGTCATGGCAACATTACAAGATGCTAATTTTTTAGGCTACGACTGCGTGTTAGTCGAAGACTGTACCGCTACCACATCCCCAGAATATTGCTGGCTGGCAACTTTATACAACGTTAAGCAATGCTTTGGTTTTGTCACCGATTCCCAAGCTATCGTGGAAGCAATTAAAGATACAGCGACCAGTAACCAGTGACCAGTTATCAGTTACTTCTCGCCTCTTACCTATTACCAACTACCAATTACCACGTATGAATACAAATCGTTGTGTAATTCCCGTTGTTAAGTCTCCCCAAGACTACCAAGCCTTTCGGATTAGCCCTCAAGATACCAACAGATTGGCGCTTGTCTTTGACACGGCAACTGCTAACAAGTCACTGACAATGTGTGTAGAAATTTTTGATGTGGATGGCAAGACTCCTCCTAATCGACACCGACGGGCAGTAGAAATGTTTTTTATCCTCAAAGGCGAAGGACGAGCAATGTGTGATGGGAAAACGGTTTCTATCCAAGCCGGAGATAGCATTTTAGTCCCTGCTACGGGAACTCATATCATAGAAAATACTGGTTCGACTCGGTTGTATGCCCTGTGTATCATGGTTCCAAACGAAGACTTTGCCGAACTGATCCGTAGCGGTACGCCTGTAGAGCTGGATGAGGAGGATATTTCCGTGTTGCGTCGCTTACCTGCACCAGTTTTATGTTAGCAGTGCGCCCGAAAAAAACTGTTTCGATGCTGACGCGCAATCGCGTGCGGTTGGATGCAGATGTCTACTATCCTGATGCTGAGGGTGAATTTCCCATATTATTAATGCGTCAACCCTATGGTAGGGCGATCGCGTCTACTGTAGTCTACGCCCATCCAACTTGGTATGCTGCCCGTGGATATATTGTCGTCATTCAAGACGTGCGAGGGCGAGGTACATCAGAGGGAGAATTTAAGCTATTCGTCCATGAAATTGAAGATGGCGAAGATACGGTAAATTGGGCGGCGAATTTACCTGGTAGTAATGGCAAAGTTGGGATGTATGGCTTTTCTTATCAGGGAATGACACAGTTATATGCTGCTGCTGCCAAGCCTCCTGCTTTAAGAACAATTTGCCCCGCGATGGTTGCCTATAACCTCTACAGTGACTGGGTATACGAGGGTGGGGCGTTTTGCTTGCAAACGAATTTGGGCTGGGCAATTCAACTCGCTGCCGAATCCGCCAGGATACAGGGTGATGTTGCAGCACATTACACTCTTTACGCTGCAGCTCAAGATATATCTGTCTACGATCGCGTTCCCAGCTTAAACGAGTGTCTGCGTAAATTTGCACCTAATGCCTTCTATCACGAGTGGTTGGAACATTCTCAAGATGATGACTACTGGCAGGAAATTTCGCCTCAGCGCCACTTGCAACACATAGATCTACCGATGTTTCACATTGGTGGCTGGTTTGATACATACCTGCGCGGGACGCTGCGTTTGTACAAAGATATGGCAGAACGGAGTCAATATCGTCAGCAATTGCTCGTGGGACCTTGGGCGCATTTACCTTGGTCGCGCAAAGTCGGTGCAGTTGATTACGGGCTGGAAGCTGTCAGTCCCGTAGATGAGATGCAAGTTCGTTGGTTCGATCTGTTTTTGAAGGGTTTGGATACAGGCTTAGAAGCAGAGTCACCAATTCGTTGGTTTGAGATGGGAACTAATATGTGGCACACTTTACCCATAATAAGCAAATCAAACCAGAAATCGTATTTTTTGTCAAGCACTGGATTGGCAAGTATTCGGGAAGACTCAGGGATGCTAAGCGAATCTTGTCCCGAATCCTATGCTTCAGATGTCTTCGTTCACGACCCTTGGCGACCCGTGCCAGCGTTGGGAGGTCATGCAGTCGTACCCGCAGGATCGTTTGAGCGATCGCAAATTGATTGTCGTACTGATGTTTTGACTTATACTACTGCACCCCTAGTCGCAGATTTACATTTAGCGGGGGAAGTGATGGCAGAGATTTGGTGTAGTGCGGATACGCCCAGTCATGACTTGTGTGCGGTGGTTTCTGAGGTACATCCGAATGGGAGTGTATATAACTTGACTCAGGGTTACATTCATGTTGCGTCAGGACAAGATCGACCTTTAAAAATGTCTCTGCAAGCGACGTGCGTGTGTATTAGAAAGGGGAATGCTTTGCGGTTGAGTTTAAGCGCGGCTTGTTTTCCGGCTTATCCGATGAATCCTGGTACGGGTTCGCCTTTGGGTAGCACGCGGTTGATGGATGCCGAAGTTGTGACTTTGAGGGTTGAGTGTGGTGGCGATGCCGAAGGCGGTTTGCGAAGCAACCATCGCGCTTCAAGGTTGTTGTTGCCAGTGGTGGATTTTGGATGAAATGTCGCGCAAAGACGCAGAGGCGCAAAGTAAGAGCGCAAAAGGTATTTTGGTTGTGATTTAAGTTAAAACCAAAGTCGTGTTTTTTGCATTTCTATTGTTACTTCTGGTTTAATATGCGTACTCCCAAGGTAGCGGGTTGGAGGAGAGATAGGTCGATTTTTTGCATTGGTCGAAAGCCACGATACTGCTACTAAACAGATGTGGACAATTGAGTAAGTAATGATGAGTTCCATGTTTCGTTTAGTCAGAGTGGTAGTATCGTTGCTCGATCCAAATTCGCATTTCTGCCTCGGAACTGAGACTAGTAGATTTACGGGTTTTTGGATCGAATGCTTGCCAGTAAGCGTTACCATTACGGTCTTTTTTGCGCCAAACTTGCAATTCATGACCGCGAGTTAAAGTCTGAATTAATTTTTCAATAATTGCCTTAAAACTCTCAATGAGCAATAAAAATATTTTTGTTTTTTGCGTAGGTAAAACTGAAGTTTTCATCATAGTAAACCTTGTAGTGAGATTTATTCACGGCAAAATTTATCGGCAAATTTCTATCTTTTTGCCTTTTGCTTTTTGACTTTTAACTTGCTTATTTCTAGTTTTATCCTCAGCAGACAAAATTGATAAGGTACGGATTTAGAAATTTTAAATAGAACAGTTGACTCGATCTAAAACTGTTCTAGGTAAATACAGTCAAAGTGTACCATCACAGATTCAGATGAATCATTTATCATATTTAAACAGGCTGAATTCTCAATCTTTAAAAAGGATTGCATCGTGAGAATTCCTATTGAAAGACACTCATCTACGGCAGTTTATCTCCAGATCCGCGATCGCATCCGTCATTTGATTGAAACTGGTGCATTGCGATCGGGGGATAAGCTTCCTTCCATTCGCACCCTGTCTGCTAGTACGCGGGTGAATAAACTTACCGTCATTGAAGCTTACAATGTCTTAGCAGCAGAAGGACTCGTAGAAGCCCGTCAAGGATCTGGCTACTTCGTCTGTCCGGCAAAAATCGATCGCGTCGAGTCGAAGCACCAATTCGCGCCACCCCAAGACACAATTGTTTTAGAACAACCGCCTCTACCACCACTAATTCAAGAATTTGAGGGAGATTCTTATTTCAATCTCTATATGAAATCGGTGCAAGCCCGCCAGCAACCAGGGACAATCGATCTCAGTAGTGGCTTCTCCTTGGCTTCTGGACTAGATGAGTTACCGCGCATTGCCCGACGTGCTGTTAAGCACATATCAGGTAGCTTATTTAACTACGATTTACCCCAAGGACAGACTGTACTGCGGCAACAAATTGCACGACTATTAGTACAGCAGCACGGTTTAAACATTACGGCAGACAATTTAATTATTACGAACGGTTCCAAACAGGGGATCTCTCTAGTCGTGCATCACTATGTGAATCCTGGTGATTGGGTGTTGGTAGAGAGTCCCACTTGGCACGGGATGTTATCTCTGCTGTACAACATGGGTGCAAGGGTGATTGGTATACCGATGACAGCTGAAGGAATAAACTTAGAATTATTGGAAAAAAACCTTTACACTTATCGTCCTAAATTAATCTTCACTGTCAGTACCCTTCACAATCCTACAGGTCTAACAACTTGCTTAGAGCATCGCCGTCAGTTATTAGAATTAGCAGAAAAATATGACTGCGTCGTACTTGAAGATAATGCATATGAAGGATTAAATTTTGAACCCGTACCAGTACCAATTAAAGCATTAGATCGAACCGATCGCGTCATCTATGCTGGCACATTTTCTAAAACTATTATGCCGGGGATTCGTGTCGGTTATCTAGTTGTTACTGGAAAAAACTATCAGCCTTTAGTAGAGCGAAAATTACTTGATGACATCCACGTATCTACAGTTTCTCAAGCTATTGTCAGCGAGTATTTAGCATCTGGACATTATCGCCATCATTTGGCACATTTGCAAGCTGTCCATCTGCAAAGTCGTAACGCCATGCTAAGCGCTATGCAGCGTCACTATCCTCCTGCTACTTATTGGACAATTCCCAAAGGTGGAACTTTCTTGTGGGTGCAAATGCCTACCCACTTACCGCTAGCAGAAATTTGTCAAAAAGCGTTAGCCAGAGGCGTGTTCGTTGCCGAAGGAACGCCTTTTTTCCCAGGCGGACAGCAAAGTTATCCTGCTTTGCGTTTGAATTTTACCCTTTTACCAGAACAAATCGAGCAAGGGATCGCCATTTTAGGAGAAATCTTGCAGAAGTACGTTTAGTCAACATCAATTGTAGGGCAGGCAATGCCCGCCTAACCAGAAATATATCAATAGGATAGATAAAGCGTACTATCAAGCTATTGCAGAATTAGAATGAGATTATTAGCTCAATGTTAGAATCTACTTCACCTAATTTCTCAGGCGAATTATCAAATATTCAGAATATTCAAATTGTCACCTACCAGACTCAATATCAAGCAGCAATTATCAAGCTCATCTTAAACATTCAACAACAAGAGTTTGGCTTGCCAATTACTCTCAAAGACCAACACGACTTACTAGACATTCCAAAGTTCTACCAACAAGGTAATGGTAATTTTTGGATTGCTTTAGATCGAGAAAAAGTTATCGGTACGATCGCCGCTATTGATATAGGTAATAGTCAGCTAGCTTTGAGAAAAATGTTTGTCGATTCTAAGTATCGCGGGAAGGAAATAGGCTTAGGTCAATGGCTATTAAATTCGCTTTTAAATTGGGCGCGAACAAAAGATATTCGTGACATCTATTTAGGAACAGTTGATGTTTTTCAAGCGGCGCATAAATTTTACGAAAAAAATGGATTTATCAGAATACATCGATTAGTTTTACCTCCTAGTTTTCCCAGGATGACTGGTGATACAATGTTTTATTGGTTGAACTTAAACAATTAATTTTTACGATCGAGTTGCTTGTATGAAACGATCCTAAAAATAGAAAGATCTAACTTTATGACCAACCTTAGTGTCAATCTTAATAAAGTTGCTTTATTGAGAAATACTCGAACTATTGGCATTCTAAGCGTTACTCGCGCAGCACAAATTTGCATCGACGCAGGAGCCAGCGGAATTACCGTTCATCCTCGTCCCGACGAACGACATATCAAACCTTCAGATGTTTATGAGTTAGCAGAAATGTTAACAGTTGAGTTAAATATTGAAGATAATCCTTTTCAGCCTCCATTTATGGAGATAGTCCGCCAAGTAAACCCAACTCAGTGTACTCTGGTTCCAGATGCACCAGATACATTCACTTCCGATTGCGGCTGGGATTTGGTTCGAGATGGGGAAAAGCTGATACCAATTATTAACGAATTAAAATCTTTAGGAATTCGCGTCAGTCTGTTTATGGATACCGATCTCAATCAAATTAAAATTGCTAAAAAGATTGGTAGCGATCGCATTGAATTATATACAGAACCTTATGCTACAGCTTTTCGTCATGGTAATGTAGAATCAGTCTTTCAACAATATGCTGCTGCCGCTAAACAAGCTCAAGAGATCGGTTTAGGTGTCAATGCCGGACACGATTTGAACCTACAAAACTTGGCGAAATTCTGCTCGATTTCAGATATACTTGAAGTCTCAATCGGTCATGCACTCATAGCAGATGCATTAGACGTGGGACTATCAACAGCAGTAAAAGAGTATTTGAAAGTGCTGTCAGAGTCAAAAATTTGAAAAAGTCAGACATCGGTATTACCGATGTCTGACTTTTTGTCGTTGAACAAATCTATCTTTCGAGCTATTAAACTTGGTCACGCTTTCTGCAAACATAGCTTGATTTTCCAAAAATCTAGCTATGTTTGCCTCTCTCATAGCAAACACATAGCATTTTTCTTCTGCCAGTTCTGATGCAGTCAGTCTCCTGATGGGGAAGTTACTAATAGTTTCCTTGGCAAATCCTTCTGATTCAATTTCTAATTCACTTAAGTCATCATCATTTGCTACCTCAATTCCCAACGCTTGCTGTACGATCGCTAAATTCTTCTGAATGACTTCTCCAATTGCCTTAATTTTTGTTAAGTCTATATCTTCTAGCATAGCGCACCCCACGACTTGACTAGATTTTGTACGTTCAACTTGTTAATACTCTTTGCTAAAACTACTAAACCATAAACCTAGTACTATTGTTTGTTCGCTGACGGACAAGTTAATCTATCTAGCCACAGAAATTTACATACAGCTTTAGAGCGAATTCTAATCGTTCCAAAGCTTCTTTTTCACCGTGCTAAATAATACTTCGTTTAAATTCTTACAGGCGTATCAGGAGCGAGGAGCCAGCCTAATAAGATCTAGATTGTGAATAAAATTGACCAATAAATGCTAAGTATGCTGCAAAAGCATAGATTGCCCAGCGTAACCCCTGACTCTCGTTCGAGGCAGGTTGGTTGATATTAGTACCAATTACCATCTAATTTTTCACAATTGCGGCACAGAATCAGTCTCTTGCGATACCACTATTTGTTAAACGCACAAGATATCGTGCTAGTCTATACAGAAGCTCGTTGTGGGTTTTAATGTTACTTCAACTGTGGACAAGTGGCTAAGGATTCAAAGCAGTGGATCACCTTCAAAGTTTCGGAGCTAGAAATGCAAGCGCTCGAAACATATTGTCATCAAACTCAGAGAACAAAAACTGACTTGCTGCGGGCAATGATCCGCAAGCTACCTACATATTCTGAGGACAGTCAAACCGAGTGATTTATGGCGACGCGCCTATTTCACTCCCTAAGCGGCGTGCCAATGAGTTTTGGCTAGCCTGTCATACTTCACCATTAATTCCGCTAGCTGAGTAATTTCCGCACAATCAGCATCCTCGGTGACATCGTTATACAAGCAGTAGTAACATTCATCGCCATAAGCTATTTGCATCGTCCAGTCACCTCTGCTGACACTATAGATAACCGCACCAGTTTCTTCATCATAATCGTCATATAGAAAACCATTGTTAGCCAAAAACTGCTCTAACGCGGCTATTTGAATTGGTGTCATGTTGCTGCTGCGCTCCAATTCCGAGTTTACACTCAAGAACTTATAACTATTAACCTACAGGCGAATTTCAGAGACGGCAATTCTCGATCGATCTAGTTAGAGACACACACCCCATAATCAGTCCCTCACATCACTAGCCATGTTCAGAAGAATTATTCTGCTAGCTGTCTAGCGACATAGTTTTATTCTTTTAGATAAATTTGAACTATAGGTTAAATCACTACTAAGAACAAGATACATTAAGATACGCTATAAGTGTTCCCGATTTCGAGCAGTAACGAACATTGTTTACAAGTTCTTTAAATAACAGCGATTAATTGACTAAGTTTATGAATTTTAGATTAAATCTTGCGCTCGGTTGTTTGTTTTTGGTAAGAGGCGAGAGGCAAGGGACAGTAGAAAAATAGCCAGTCTTACGGGCGATCGCTAACAACTTGCAAATCATAGCCTGCTCTCTAGCGATCGCGTTCGGGATTGCTATCAATAGTTAATAAAATATCGTCCGGGTTCGGTGGCGCGGACGTGATTTGTATTCAGGTTGCTGTCCGCGATTCCAAAGGAAATAGTCTAATTTCAAGGCAGAAACTTTATGCTCTAAGCGGCGCAACTGTGCGACTATCAACTCCGCAGCGTGAATAGTACAGGCACGGATCTCAATTTCTTCCTCAGTTCCCGCAGCAATTAATTCTTCGGCATCGATTTTTGCAGCCAAACTTTGCTCGTATTGTAAAATATTATCGACACGCAAAACGTGAGGAATGAGATTGTCAGCAAAAATTGTTAATCGTGGTAAGTCGTTGAAAAAACCAAAACTTTGATTTCCTAGTGCAATTGATAAATCGGCAGCGGTTATTTGAGCGCGTTTGTAAAATGGAACTTCTACATTGTTATATGTTTGTATATCTTGAAAATGAGGCATTTTTGCCAACAATTCTACTAAACGCTCGGCTGATGAGTCAGCCGCATTGACTAATCCGACAAAATCTCCTTCATAGCGATCGAGTAGATGTCGTCCTAATTCATTCCAGGCTGAGGCAAATAACCCCATCAACTCTCGAATTGGTGGTTTAGTGAGATTTTGCTCGAAAATATTCGCACAATCTTCCGGCGTTAGGCGACAAAGTTCTCGCGCTCTAAAAGCACCACGAGTTTCAAACCGCTCTTTCAGACAGGTGGCAATGGTAAAGTATCCCGAAAGACGAGGACGTTTTTGTAGGTGGGGAAAGTAGCCAGAACCAAAGTTGATCGCATTGAGCGTGAGAATATAAGCGACTATTTCTCGCGGATCGCCAAGATAATGATAGCGGGGATCGAGTTTGGGCGAACTAGCCTGTTCTATGGGCAAAGAAGCAACATAGGCTGGAATACTTGACTCGTCAATGCGGACGTAATTTGCCCTAGCAGCGACTTCTTGCGCGGCTGCACGGACTCGATCTAGTATACCTAAACTCATCTCCACTCCCCTAACTTCATAGCATCGGCATCTTACACCAATTAATTACAAGATGCACAGACGGCATTCCTCAAGTAAATCCCACAAGTTGTGGCGGAAATTCAAATTTGCCATTTGCGCCTCGTGCAAACTCGATTACCTTAATTACAGCATCTATGTTGAGCGAACCGTAAATATGAGGATATTGCTCTTCGGGTTCCGATTCTTCATATTTAATCTCAACTAGCACGCGCCGAGAATCGATACAAAGCACGATTAATTCTTGATGCTGAAAGAAAAACTTATTGGCTACTTTAACGATTTGTGCTGGCGTAGAGCAGTGAATAAACCCTTCAGTATCGAGCGTGTCACCTCGATAGATTCCTTCTCTACGTGCTTGTTCCCATTGCGATCGCTGCGTGATGTGCAAGATAAGTTGTGGAGCAGTCGTATCTGCCTGAACTGACATGAACCTGAGCTGACATTACATTTACTATCGTCAATATTAATCTCTACTAATTATGATAGTGTTATGTTCAGTCTCAATGGGCATTTTTTTATTTTTTAGTAATGTTTGATAGCGCTTTTTCATAGAAGATGAGATTTGTTTAAAATGAGCGGGGCGCGGTGTGTGATATTTGAAAAGAAGTAACTGAAAACTGATAACTAATTTTTAGTACAAAACAAGAGTTAGTTGCTTGCGATAGCTCTTAGTTAAGGGATGGTCGTCTTCTAGTAGACCAAAAATTGTTATCATCGCTTTGCGAGCGGCATCATTTTGATACTTGCGATCGCGCTCTACCATCGCCAATAGAATAGATAGTGCTGATTCGTAATCCCCCTTAAGAGTCAATTGAACTGCTTGCAAATATTGTTGGTCTAAATCTGTTTCTGGTACGAGCTGTGCTGCTTGATGCTGCCACTGCATCAACTCTCGCAGCGTTCGGACTTTAGCATCGTATTCTCGACTACCAGAAGGGACTGCTGCCAGCAATTTTTCTGCCGATTCTAAACTACCAATTCCAATTAAAAACTCTGCGGCAGCGATCGCTAATTTGGGATTTTGAGGATAGAGTTCGATCAGTTCGCGGAAGCGTTGCTTGGCTGTTTCAATATTACCAGCAGCGCGATCGAGTTGGATTGCTTCTATTTCGGTATCTAAAGTAGATTTTAAGCCGTATTGAGCTAGTAATTCCCGAATTTGTGCCTCTGGTAGCACGCCGACAAATCCTGGCTGCATTTGTCCTTGGCTAAAAATTTTGACATCGGGAACCCCTTCTACGCGATACGCCTGCGCTAGTTCCGGGTTTTTGTCGATATCGACTTTAGCCAGGGTAAAGTTATATTCTTCTACAAGTTTTTCGAGAATTGGTTTGAGAACCTGACAAGGACCGCACCATTGAGCAAAAAAATCGACTAAAACGAGTTGTTGTTGCGATCGCTCGATAACCTCAGTGGCAAAATTATTTTGATTTGCTTCAATCGATCGTCCCATACAGTTATCAGTTGTCAGTTATCAGTTATCAGTTGTCAGAGAGTAGTTAACTGTCAACCGTTAACCGTTAACCAACAACTATCCATTACTAATTTAATCTCGACTAACTAACTTTTCCGTACCAGAGACAAAACTTTTTGCTCCTGGTTGCGCTTCTGGCTTACGAGTATACCACCATGCCCAGGCAATTAAAACTGTTTGTAACGGTAGCCTCACCCAATACATAATCGGGCTATGTGGAATGCCTTCAATGACAATATCGCTGTGAGTTGCTAAATAAATGTTGGCGGGAAAGACAGCAATAAATAAAATAATCAGCCCCCAAGCCGCAGCAACGCTAATAAAGGGAATTAACAAACCAATGCCACCCAAAATTTCAAAAAAACCGCTGATATAAACTAGTTCGACGGAATTGGGCAGTTGAGGCGGAACAATTTTAGCGTATTCTAATGGTTTGAGAAAATGAGTCATTCCTACAATAATAATTGCTACAGCCAGAATGCCTCGGAAAATTTCTTTGCGTCGATTGGGCTGACTGGTACTTGAGTTCATAAGTAAGTCAAAAGTCAAAAGTTAAAAGTCAAAATTGTGACGAGCGGTTCTCTTCTGCCAGTTCTAATGATGATATGAGTGTAAATGCTTCTATCTAAAGACGTAATTTCTAAGTCTTCTCTACACCCCACACCCCACACCCTTATTGCCAATAGGAAGTAACACGCTGTTGCCATTGTTGCCAATAAGAGGCGATCGCTTCTGGTTCAAACCAAAAGACTTCTGCTGGCGTTTGGGGAATTGCGACGACAATTAAGGCGCGATTCAACTGAATTCCATAGTCGCGATAATAATGATTGACTGCACCTAAATAAGCTACTAATTGCAAAGGATAATCAAATAGCCGTTCGAGGGTTCTTTTTGGTCGATCTGCTGTTTTCCATTCACAGACACAAGGTACACCTCGATAACTGGCAACGCAGTCTACAATTCCAGCATATTTCAAGTCTGAGTGAAAAACTGCCCCTTCAATTAATCTGACGACATCAATTTCTTCCAAGACTGGTGCGATACTCTCCCAGTAAGGACGGCTGGCTTCAGAACAAGATATATCTTCACCCTGCAAGTAACGCTGAATGTATTTATGCGTTTGCGTACCGCGACGGCTGGCAGTGGAGGAGATTTGATTGGCAGTTTCTACACCAACACGCTGTTTCCAGTTGAATAGTCTATCTCGATCTGCTTGAGGTTTTGTAGCGTTGAGGATGGTAGAGACACTAGGAAGGCGATCGCCATTTGTACTTAAGTAATATTGCTTGCCATTCTCGCGCACGGATTTGGCATGAATGTTAGGTAACAGCTGAATCTCGGATGGCATGGGTTAGATTATTTGCAGATCGATGCTGTTTCATTTTAATCGCCTTAATCACCTCTCAATTATCTCTGTGCTTGCTTTGCACCTGTAGGCAGAAATACGGCTGAATCGTAGTAGGTGCGGAAGGCTTGTACTAATCCATTGTCAATTTCAATAATGCTGACACCTCGATAATGTACGTCTTCACCATTGGATAAAGTCCCTTGCGATCGCCACTCCATAACCGCAGTGTTGCTATCTGCGGTGACATGGGTGAAATCAGAGTGAATGCGATCGAATACTGAGAGATACTTTTGCCAAAATCGCCGCACGCCGTCCTTTCTCTTGAGTGGTTCTACCATTGCTAGGTTAGTCGCTTCTGCATCCTCGGCAAACATTTCAACTAATGGTTCTACATCGCCACTAGCTTCGATTTGCTGAAGCGTCTGCATAAAGCGATCGACAATTTCACTCGTCATTTTGCTGAACTCCTATAACTTCCGTTCTAAAATTATTAATTTTTGTCAAGGTAGCTACCTCTATCTGTAGAGACATCAGGAAGTCAAAAGTCAAAAGTCAAAACAAGAAAGCCTAGCTACGACATGAAGCTAGGCAAAACGTTCTGATGCTTTTGTAGTGAAGACAAAGCGGAATCGAGGAATAAGAAGAAATTTTCTTACTCCTCGATCGCTTATCCCTCTAAATTAACTTTGACAACTTTATTTTTTTCTGCCGTAGTCTTAGGGAGAGTCAGATTCAAAATTCCATCTTTATATTCTGCGGTAACGTTGGTGTTTTGAATCCGTGCTGGCAAAGGAATGACACGCTGAAACTTACCGTAGTAAAATTCGCTGCGAGTCTTGCCGTTTTCTTCCTGCTTAGTTTCTGACTTGCGATCGCCACTAATGTAAACAGCAGCTTCTGTAACTTGCACGTCTAAGTCTTTAGCTTCCATTCCAGGTACTTCTAATTTAAGGTAGACGGCATCTTCAGTTTCAGAAATTTCTGCGGCTGGCATTTTAACGATATTACCATTCACGACAGAACTAGATGCAAATGAATCTTCAAATAAGCGATCGATTTGACGTTGCAGAGTATTCATTTCTTGCCAAGGATTCCAGCGAACTAATACCATAACTACACCTTGATTTATTACTTTGAGTTTGTTTTGCGTGTTCTTGCTTCTTATCTTACTGGTGTAGAAAGTTCGAGAAAATTCGGTTTTTATGAATGCTGAAATGATGATTACCGAACTGAAAATATCAGTGGAAAGTTAGGTAAAAGTTTGTACGGATATCTGCAATATTGGGAGTACGGGAAACCTAACCTAGTTCAACGTTTCGACTATCCCAGTTTCGGTTTTTCAATTATTTTTGGATTTCAAAACAACAACACCCAAGCATCTACTTGCTTAGCGATTTCCTCATGTTTGTAATCCTATCTGGGGTTGCACCGATCGCAATTCCTGTTCAGAGAAAAGTGAGATCGTCGGTTACATTGCCCTCTGTTTTCAACTAGGAGGAAATATCAGCGTTCGAGTTGGGTGTTGCTGTCGGTCGGTCGGACAGATAGTAAAACAGCTTCTTTTACCTCTTAACTCAGTTGATCTATCGGACTTTTGGCTGTTTATCTGCCACAGAAGCTATAGAAAGCTTCTATTTGTAAGATACTACTAACGACTGGAAAAACACATTTCCTGCAACTAATCTTTACTAATTTCAGTTATCAGTTATCAGCCAGTGAGGGTGAAACGATGCTCGCCAACTTTCATCTCAGTTTCCAGTACGGGTAGGACGAGATAAAAACCGCAACCGTGCGATCGGTACAATCCGGCGCGATCGAGATTGATTTTACTCGCGTTTGTGCGTGCAGCGTGACTCCACGACTCATGCAATAATAACCAAATACCACACACCAGGCTGTCCAAACTGTTATTTCTGAGATTGTGGCAAAACGCAAACTCTTTTAAACTGCACTCTTATCGAGTATTTATTTGCGTTCTGGAAGCAATTCATGAGCAACGAGAGCGAGTACATTAGAGAAACTGAAGCCACGCGGGTAAGAATTCTCAGCGAAGCACTACCCTACATTCAAAAATTTGCCGGACGAATCGTTGTCGTCAAGTATGGCGGCGCAGCGATGAAAGAAAGCACCCTGAAAGATAAAGTGATTCGCGATATCGTGTTTTTAACTTCTGTGGGAGTGCGCCTTGTCGTAGTTCACGGCGGGGGTCCAGAAATTAATAGTTGGTTAGATAAACTCGGCATTGAACCGCAATTCAAGCACGGACTGCGGGTAACGGATGCGCCGACAATGGACGTGGTAGAAATGGTGTTAGTTGGCAGGGTGAACAAGGAATTAGTTTCTCTGATCAACCGTGCTGGTGGTTCTGCAATTGGGCTATGCGGTAAAGATGCTAATTTAATCAAAGCCCGTCCTGAAGGTCGCGAGGGGATTGGCTTTGTAGGAGAAGTGACGAGTATGGACGTGCGGCTGTTGAATTCCCTACTCAAAGAAGGTTATATCCCGGTCGTCTCCAGCGTAGCAGCAGACGAAAACGGACAGGCATACAACATTAATGCCGATACTGTAGCAGGAGAACTCGCCGCAGCCCTGGGAGCAGAAAAATTGATTTTACTGACAGATACAGCCGGAATTCTCAAGGACTACAAAGATCCTTCAACGCTACTACCTAGATTGGATATTCAAGAGGCGCGAGATTTAATCGCTGCTGGTGTTGTCGGCGGCGGGATGATTCCCAAAGTTAAATGCTGCGTGCGATCGCTCGCCCAAGGAGTGCGTGCAGCACACATTATCGACGGTCGCATTCCCCACGCCCTTCTACTAGAAGTCTTCACTGACATAGGTATCGGTTCGATGATCGTTGCTTCTGAATATACTTACTAGACTCACATGCAACTTTCTCTTCTTCCCCCCTTTTTAAGGGGGGCTAGGGGGGATCTTTTCGCAAAGTCGTAGTCTTGCGATCCCCCAACCCCCTTAAAAAGGGGGCAGTCATATGCGATCCCCCAACCCCCTTAAAAAGGGGGCAATCGTACCAGTAATCTTCACGAGTTTCAATATTTGAAGTTTTCGCACTAAAAAGGGGGCAATCGTACAGCCATCTTCACAAGTCTCAATATTTGAAGTTTTCACGCTGTGCGATCGCCAACAGCCTACCTGTAAGGATCGAGTCCATTTGGAATTGGGGGAGCAGGTATAACTTCTACAGCACGTACTCTCGGATATCCCACATCATGTAGGTAGCGATCGTGTGGATATCGGTCATCCGAACGATCGACATTAATAATCGTGATATTTTGGTCTCTGCTAGGAGCAGAATCGGGGTAGCGCTCGAAGTAGCGATCGGCGGGTCTAGGAGTCATCCCCGTTGCTGGATTAACTGGAATGGGTGAGGGAATAGGACTACCGTAGATGTAGGGGGCAGACTGTGGCTGGTTCCTTCGATGATAGTTGCCATGAGGATAGTTTCCACCACCATTGATAATAATTGTAGATTGGGCAGATGCGGGTGTCGGATTGACTAATGGTATTCCTAAAGATAAAAGCGCAGCAGTTGAGCAAGCGACTCTACCCCAGTTGACCCAGCTTGTATATTTGTTTGAAATATATTTGGATGAAATATATTTATGTGGAACCTCGATTATTTTTTTCATATCCAGAACTTAAGATTTTGGGTAGGGCTTAATGTCCAAGCGCGATCGGCAGTCTGAAAACTCTGATGCTGCGTTGTTGCCTGAATGTTCCCGATATTTCAGCCCACTATCTAAAATTTTAAATAATTTTGTAGTTCTTATGGCGATTAATGTTGCGTAAAATTGTTACTTAAGTCAGATGTCGTTAAGCTGCCCATGAGTGACACAATCGAGACAGAGAGATTCATGCAATCAAACGTGAGTTCCCAATCCCAAGAAATTGTCAAGACTGAGTACAAAGCAGGGTTAGCAACTTTTGAGCGGGGACAGTACCGCCAAGCCGTACAACACTTAGAAAAGGCTAGCGCCTTAGCTAACCGTAACAGTCGCCAGGGTGGTGAAGTGCAGCTATGGCTAGCCAATGCTTACGAAGCTGCCGGACAAAGACAAGAGGCGATCGCTTTATGCGAACAGCTCAAACGCCACCCCCACTATGAGATTAATAAGCAAGGACGGCGGTTACTATATATTCTGCAAGCACCGCAATTGCAACGCCCCGCCGAATGGATGACGCAAATCCCCGATTTGGCAGCAATGTCAGATAATGAGTCTCAAATTAAACTGAGTCTCAGAAGCGATAATCGCAAGCGATCGCCCCAGCCGGAACTAACGCGAGAAATCGAAGATCTGAGCAAAATCAACACCAAAGACAATCGCTTTATCATTGTTGCCCTATTCGCGATCGCCCTAACTCTTGGTGCATTGATTTGGTGGGGGCTTTAGGTTGGTCATTTGTTATTGGTCATTTGTAAAATCCGATTGCAATTGAAACGCTCTGTAGTTGGGTGTCTCAAAAATCGCGTAAAAATGCTATATCATCATGCGACAAGCAATGATGATATCAATAGTAAATAAGAGCGATAACTTGGTTGAGCTTCGCACCAGAGTATTCGGAGGGGGGTCTGTGAAACTATCTATCTTGATGGCATCAGCTAGGAAAATTATCGGACAGCTGCGCTTATTAGGAATTGTGTTGTTGTCTTCCTTAATTCTTTCCGGCTGCGTCCAGTATCAAGTCGGGGTAAATTTTGACAGCCCAAACTATGGCGAAATTGTGCAGCACATCCAGCTAGACGAACGGCTGATGAGTTTGAGTGGCGATTCGGTAAAGACTTGGCTAGACAGCATCGAACGTCGCGCCAAGCAACTGCACGGAAAAGCGAAGCGGCGATCGGATCGAGAAGTTACGGTTACAATTCCGTTTAAAAATGGGGCGGACTTAGCAGAAAAATTTAATGCATTTTTCCACTACATTGACAAGGAAAATCCAAATAATTTAACAGAAACGGACTTGCCACCAATTGATTCTCAATTGAGTTTGAAGCAAAATAATTTTTTATTGTTAGTGAGAAATCGGTTGAGTTTCGACTTAGACTTGCGATCGCTCTCCCTAATTTCCACAAACACTAATCTCGCTATTAACCCCAGTTCGATATTAGATTTTGAATTCAGCCTCAATGCCCCTTGGGGAGGACGCAGCATCGAGAAGGCAGAAAACGCCATTCCCGCTAACAAACAGGGTAATCGGTTGATATGGCGGCTGCAACCAGGACAGATTAATCATATAGAAACTATTTTCTGGCTCCCCAGTCCCCTTGGAATTGGCACAATTTTCATCATTCTATTCATTGCTTTAGGGGTTTATTTACGCGATCGCACTGCGCCAACTTCAGGAGGGAGTAGGGAACAGGGAGCAGTGTAGAGACGTTACACGTAATGTCTCTACACTCTAAGGAGACAACCGCTCGATCGCCCAACTACCGTTTTCTAGCAGGCGATAGCGGAGGCGATCGTGCAATCTACTCGGTCTACCTTGCCAAAATTCAATTGCGTTAGGAATGACGCGAAAACCACCCCAGTGCGGCGGACGGGGAATGTCTCGATTGTCATACTTGGTTTGCAATTCTTGCAAGCGCTGTTCTAAAGCTGCGCGACTTTCCACCACTTGACTTTGCTCGGAAGCCCAAGCCCCCAAGCGGCTATTTAACGGACGGCTGCGATAATATTCATCTGACTCTTGGACTGAAACTTGTTCTACCTGCCCTTCAATCCGCACTTGGCGTTCGAGTTCCGCCCACCAAAAAACTAGCGCCGCATGGGGATTGGTTGTTAGTTCTTGCCCCTTATGACTTTGATAATTGGTATAAAAAACGAAACCGCGTTCGTCAAAACCCTTGAGCAAGACAATTCGAGCCGAAGGTATAGCATCAGTCGTAGCAGTGGCTAAGGTCATAGCATTTGGTTCGGGAATTTGAGCTGATAGGGCGCGATCGAACCAAATTTGAAATTGACGCAAAGGATTCGGATCGACATCAGTTTCCTGCAAGCCTTCAAGTTGATAATCTATGCGAAGATCGGCAACATTAGGATTCATAGTTTTAGCGACTGTAATGGGTAATGGGTAATGGGTAATGGGTAATGGGTAATGGAAAAGTCGTAAGTCGGGTATTCGTAAGTGAAAAGAGAGTACCCACCAACTACCAATGACCAACTACCAACTACCAACTACCAATTTGCCTTCTCAAGCGTGTAACGACAAATTACAATTAAAGTTGAAGTGTTAAACTATCGGGTTAAAAATCTATGACACCTTCTTTAATGAACTTCTTTTTCAGTTTGCTGGCAGGTTTGGCAATTGTGGTGATTCCAGTCGTCGTTGGTTTGATTTTTATTAGCCAACAAGATAAGATTCAACGTTCGTAAGAGGGAACAGGGAGCAGGGAGTAGGGAGAATTCGGAATTCGGAAGCGCGGAATTCGGAATTAATGGAGAATTCCCTTACCCCTCACTCCTAACTCCTAATCCCTCATCTACCCAGCAAACTTTGACGATCTTCTAGTTGACTCGCTAGGCTAGACATACTTGAGAGAACGAAAATGGTCAACTTCAACTTTAACTTTGCGAGTATTTCGGGCATTGTCTTAGCTGTAGCTGGGGCAGCGCTATATTTCCTCCGCAACTTTCGCCCTGGATTGGCGCGAGATCACGATATTTTTTTTGCCGCGATCGGTTTAGTCTGTGGTTTCGTCCTGATTTTTCAAGGTTGGCGGTATGACCCAATTATGCAATTCGGTCAACTGCTGCTGACAGGAGGAACAATATTTTTTGCTGTAGAAAGCGTGAGGCTACGGAGCGTAGCTACAGAACAAGCTCGACGCAATACTCGAATTGTAGACGAAGAAAGACCCGTCAGCTCTGCATATCAATACGAAGCAGAGTTAGACGAATACGATCCTTTAGAGGAAGAACGCACGATCCCACGGCGGATTCGAGGGAGCAGAGATGGACGTTCCACGCGCACGGACGATTACGATCGCGAGTACGATCGCGAGGATGAAATCCCCCGACGCTATCGCCGCGATGAGGAAGAACCAACCCGCCGCTCGTCAAGCCGTAGCGCGACTGAGAAAATTGCACCCGCCGACCGGACTCGTACTAGCACCAGCAAGCGACGTTCTCGTTCAGAATCTCGTCCCCTACAACCAGACACAGGGGAGGAAGATTGGAATGACTCTTCTCAGGCAACTAGAGAAGATGACTGGGAAGAAAAAGTGACTCGTACCAGCAAGCCGCCTCGCTCCGGTAGTAACGGCTCTAGACATGTGGAACAATCGGATACAGAATCATCTAGACCGAGAAAACGTCGTCCGCCTCAAAATTCAGTTTACGGTCAGGATGATGTCCAAGTTCCAGCTTCCGATTATGTCGATTACAAGCCAATCGAACGGTTTGACGACGATCGCGATAATTCAACTAATTTTGACGAGCCATAGTTTCGCGCGGATGGCGACAGCATAGATGAACAAATCTACGCTGAGACGGTTGCTGAAGTGGCTGTGTTGGGCGCTCGGTATAAGTATCTTGAGTTTGGCGATCGCAGCCTGTAGTCCTAGCGATCGCCAAGTTTGTTTGTCGGGCTTCCTGAATAGCCCCTATAGCGACGAGCAACCAGCCTTGAGTGGTGATGGGCGTTGGTTAGCGTATGTCTCAAATCGCGATGGCAAGCACCGTTTACTGTTATACGATCTACAAGACCGCTGCCTAGTTTCTCTACCGCGCATTCCCGCCGCAGCGATCGCAGAACATCCGAGCTTGAGTTATACGGGGCGCTATTTAACTTATTTAACTGGCGATCGCGGTAAAATTGTTTTGACGCTGTACGACCGTGCTACGCAACAAACACAGATTGTCAGCCAGTGGTATCAGGCATGGGTACGCAACCCCAGCATCAGTCCTGACGGGCGTTACATTGCCTTTGAAAGCAGTAAAAACGGGCAATGGGATATCGAAATCCTGGATCGAGGCGATCGCGTTGAGTTGGATATTCCAGATGGTACGATGACAGTTGTTAGGGAGCAGGGAGTAGGGAGCAGTGACCAGTTATCAGTTATCAGTGACTAGTGACTGGTGGCTAGTGGCTAGAATTATTTATCCCCCCTTGTCTCCCTCGTCTCCCTTGTCTCCCTTGTCTCCCTTGTCTTCCTCGCTCCTTGTCCCCCTTGTCTATCTGTTTCTCTCTAGTTATATTGCTCCTGGTTAGTTTCCTGAGTGGCTGTAGCGGCTCTCCCCATCTTTTAAGCTATCCCTTCGATCTAGGGGGACGCAGCCTCAACAGTCCCGCAGCAGAATTGTCTGGGCGCGTTGCAGGTGAATACGTAGTGTTTACATCCGATCGCTTCGGGCGACAAGATGTTTATTTATTCAATTTAAAAACGAGTAGCCTCGTCAATTTACCAGGATTAAACTCTGTTGATGCAATCGCCTCCGATCCCGACTTATCAGCCGATGGTCGCTACATTGTGTTTACTAGTAGTAGGCGAGGTCAAGTTGGTATTTTTCTCTACGATCGCGAAACTCGCCAGCTCAGGAATTTAACGGCAAATTTAGCAGCAGAAGTGCGCCACCCTACCATCAGCAACGATGGCAACAGGATTGCCTTTGAATCGAGCGCTAACGGTCAATGGGATATTTTAGTTTGCGATCGCGCTGGCAACCTAATTAACGTGCCGATGAACCCGCAGTGAACAGTTGTTAGTAGAGAGCGGTGCGTGGTGCGTGAAGAGGGGGTGTGGGGTGTGGGGTGTAGTGAGTGAATTTTGAATTTTGAATTGTTCCCTCAGCTCTCTTCCCCGACTCCCGACTCCCGCCTCCCGACTTCCTCATTCCTTACAGCTTCAATCAGCGATCGCACTTCTGCCACGCCTTCGGAAGGCTCGAATTTGAGCGGGAATTTGCCGCGTCCGAGCATTCGCAATCCTAAGGGTCCTAAACTGAGTAAGCCCCTGAGATCTCGCAGGTAATTTGATACAACGTGCAACCCAAACTTACGCTCGTCGATCCAGCCACCTTCTTTGACTAACTCGACTAAAACTTTACGGTGGCGGATGGAACGGCTATCGGCAGCATCTTTTAATGGTAAGATTTCCTGCTTGATCTGACTGATGCGATCCATCGGTGCAACATCCATCGGACAAACAGTGTTGCAGTAATAACAACGAGTGCAGCCCCAAACGCCTTGGGTTCCTTGGTTATACTTTTCTAACCGAGTTGCGGTTTCAGCATCGCGACTATCTGCTACCATTCGGTATGCTTTGGCTAAAGCATGAGGACCGACAAAATCGGGATTGATTTCGCGAGCATTGCATTCAGAATAACAAGCACCACACATAATACAGTTGCCCGTTCGATCTAATTGCGATCGCTCTGCTGGTGATTGCAAAAACTCCCGTTCTGGGATTTTTCTTGCCCCCGTGCTGACATAGGGATCGACTGCCTCTAGATGATTCCAAAAACTCTTCATATCTACTACCAGATCTTTGATGACTGGCATATTCCCCAAAGGAGAGATAATGATTTCTGGTGTCTTAACATCTCTATTCCTGCTCTCACCCGTGCTTAATTGCAGTCGGCTGACTTCGCTACCAATATTTTCTTTACAGGCTAAAGCTGAGCGACCGTTAATTCGCATTCCACAACTACCACAAATAGTATTGCGACAATTTTTACGAAATGCTAAGCTACCATCTTGCTCCCACTTGATCCGATTTAAGCAGTCTAAGATTGTATTTCCTGGTTCTACCTCTAGCTGATAAGACTGAACGCGAGGCGCGGAATTTTCTGATTGTCGGATGATTTTAAATAGAACTTGCATTGGCATCAACTAAATTTTGTAAATAGGAGCGATCGCGCTGATAAATCGTTGTTAACGCTACTTGACATTTAATCCATCCTTTCAAGGGAGATTTTGCTGCCTGGTTAGTTAAATTACTGCTCTGTAGTCGATCGCGCTGGAACTGCTTCTAGTCTAGAACGATCGACCTAAATCTGGTGGAATTTATCTAGCACCAGGGTCAAGTTTCAGGTTTGTCAACCCCTTTTTTAAAAAAATATATTTCCCCTCTTTGTGGGCGCATGAGTCGCTGGTACTGAAGAAATGAAGCTAGAGCAATTTCGTACTCATAAAGGTCAGGGATTTTAGATCGATTCCAATTTTATCTGCTCTGACAACAGATCCGATTCCCTGACCTCTTTGATGATTTGGGGGCTAGGCAGATCTCTTTTCTCGCCATAAATCAGTAAAAAGGGATGACCTCTTTCCTCCGATTTTACCTGTCTCGATCGAAATTTTTTTGGTTCTTTGCTGTGAAAGCTAAGCGCTTGCAACCATTTTTGGGGGTTAGATTCTGCTATGCCTAACCAAATTGTCCCCTTATAGCTAGCCTTTAGTTCAGTCCGCTACAGAAATAGGAAAAATTATTGATGTTTGTTGCATTTCCCAGTTAGAGTCCGAGGAGTGTCTGCTTGACTAAAAAACTTCGATGCTAGCGATCGAAGATTGTATATTTGGTAAGGTTGGTTAAAAAATTAAGATTAAATTTGCAAAGTTGAATTTAAAATGGGTAGTATCTAATTATGGAAAAAATTTTTGGAGAACAGGAGAGATTTGGACATACTTCTTCTATAAAATAAGAGATTAGCTACTTGGCAATTAGCCAGAGCAGTCGGCGATCGAAGATCGCATGTCAGTGGCAAATCAATAGCCTACAACTGACAAAGTGTAACTGATGACTGAAAAAATCGCACAAACAATGTGCGACTAGCAAAGAGCAACTTGACGATAGACAAAAAGCAAACAGCCCAGTCAATATCTGTCAAGCAAACTTTACCCACTTTGGAGAACGTAAGGATATTTGGAGCGTGAGTACTGAAACTGCAACCCATCCATTAACTGGAAAAGCATTGCTGCAAAAGGTAAAAGAACTTTCTAACTTACCTAGACGAGAAAGAGCAAAAGCCTGTGGCTATTATACGGTCACAAAAAACAGCCAAACTCGCGTCAATTTAACCGATTTTTATGATGCCTTACTCGCAGCAAGGGGCATTCCTCTGAGTCCTGAAGGACCAAAAGATGGTCGCGGACGGGAACCAACCTATCGCGTCAGCGTACACAAAAACGGTCAAATTGTAATTGGTGCTACTTACACCGAAGCAATGGGCTTAAAGCCAGGTGATGAATTTGAGATTAAATTAGGTTACAAACACATTCACCTAATTCAACTCGATAGCGATAAAAGTAGAGACGATAACTTAGACGATGAAGACGACGAATAAAAATGGTCGTTGGTCAATTATCATTGGTTAGCCACCAGCAATCAATGGCAAGTGACCGATGACAAATTTTATCTGAGGCGTGCTAATCGCGGATCGTATAACTGCCAAATCTTAATGTCATTCCAGACAATTGCACCTGTATCGATGATACAGGTGACAGAATTTTTTCTAGTATGGACTGCTTGCTGGCTACCATTAGCAATTGGCTGCGCGATCGCAATTAAATGGCGACCGTCTCAACCAATTACAAGTGGACAAAAATTACCACTGCTTGCCTCACTTTACGCGATCGCGCCCTTGATTTTATGGCAAGCCAGCCAGATTTTGGCAGTACCTTTTACTGATTGGGGCTTCATCTGGAATTGGCATCTGTTAATTTCTAGTGGTGGGGGTTTTGTAATTGGCGCGATCGGTATTACTAGTTTATTTGCCGGACAAATAGCTCTTGGTTGGGTGAAATGGCAGCAATCCGAACCAAAAAAATCTAGACAATTTGCATCAGTTGTGCTGCTAACTTTACTATTAGCAGTGTGGATTAGCGGCACGGAAGAATTAATTTTTCGCGGCTTCGTTTTCACTCAATTAGAACGCGACTTTTATTTAGGCTGGGCATCTGCAATTTCCAGTCTAATTTTCGCTTTGTTACATCTAGTTTGGGAGCAAAAAGAAACATTGCCACAATTACCTGGACTGTGGTTAATGGGTATGGTGTTGGTACTTGCCCGTTGGGTAGACAATGGAAGTTTGGGCTTAGCGTGGGGACTTCATGCGGGTTGGGTATGGGCGATCGCGTGTTTGGATACCTTACAAGTCATAGATTATACGGGTAATGCAGCAGCATGGGTTACGGGAAAATATGGTAAGCCTTTGGCAGGTGTAGTAGGGTTACTATTTTTACTAGCAACAGGCACGCTGATTTGGTTGTACCGAGTTTTTTACGCTTAAATAAAAGCGCGATCGCCTCATGAAACATCTCTACGAAAAAGATTTTTATGCTTGGACGCAAGCCACTGCTAGAGCACTAAAGGCAAAGAATTTTGATGCAGTTGACTGGGAGAATCTGATTGAGGAAGTAGAAAGCTTGGGCAGGCGAGAGAGACAAGAACTGAGAAATCGTTTGGGAGTGTTAATCGGACATCTACTGAAATGGCAGTATCAACCCCAGCATCGAGGTAATAGCTGGCTAGCCACAATTAAAGAACAGCGCCAGCAGATTCTATTGTTAATAAATGAAAACCCTAGCCTAAAAAGCTATTTAGATGAAGCAGTGGCGATCGGTTATTCTAGTGGCATTAACTTAGCAGTTAAAGAGGCGGAGTTGCCATACGAGGTTTTTCCACCTGTGTGTCCTTACAGCTTGGTGCAAGTGTTAGATGCTGAGTTTTTCCCAGCCTGAAAACCGAGATGAGAAATGCAGGTAAAAGCTGTCAATTACCCAACGCTAAGCTTCGCTATAGCGTGGGCTTGTATCTGAACTCCACCTCAACTCAGAATACCTAAGTAGGCGTTCTGATGAAGCTTCACCGTTCGATGCATCAGGGCGTACTGACAAGACACCCGTTCTTTCCCAGTCTTGCCGAGAAAGAAGCGTTCTTAGCGTTATATTTCTAGCTCCAACTAAATCAGCATGAAGCTCAAAATTACAGCATTCGCACCGAAAAATTAGCCCTTTATTCGGTCTATTGTTATTGCTAACATGACCGCATTTAGGACATCCAATACTTGTGTAGTTAGCATCGACTTTAATTGCTAAACTTCTAATAAAAACCGCCTTGTAGTCGATGAAAGTATGCAGTTCGGCGAATGACCATTTGGCTTGTTTTCTGTTGGCTTTTCTTTGCTTGGTTGATGCTTTTTTACCTTTCTTTTTTGGTTTAGTTCTGTCTCTAATATGAGTCAAATCTTCCAAACCAAACAAAGTACATGGTGTAACTATGCGCTTACTAATTTTGTGGTTGACATCAGCGGTAAACCGTCTCTCTCTTCCCGATACTAGTTTCAATCGTCTAGTAGCACTCCGAGTGCCTTTCCGCTGTAAGGTTTTTCTTGCTCTTTGATACTGATTTGCTTTGTGTATTGTCTCCGAACCTGAAAAAAACTGGGTTTGATTTTGTACGTCCGTTGTCACAGCCAAAAATCGTCTACCAACGTCTACACCTACGACCCTGCGATAGTTTACAGGCTCTAGTTCTGATAACTCCAACTCTAAACTCACCAATAAATAGTAAGTCTTAGACGATTTGGAGTAGTAGATTTTGGCTCCCCCTATTTTGCAACCACTTTTAATCAACTGAATATGCTTGTTATATCCAAAGTAATTAACAGTGATTCGTCCTTGGAGGGTGATGACACTAACCTGTTGATTCGGTTTGAAGGTAAAATCTCTCAAGTAGTTGAGATTACAAGTCCTAGAAACAAACTTAGGAGCCTCATCTAACCCCTTAAACCTATCTAGTGTTTTCCCAGTCCGAATGGCTTCTTCGTTTTGTTTTAGCTTAGTTAGCAGTCCTTTGTAAGTTGCGCCAATTTGCCGAGGCACGTTGCAAGCCATCTGAGAAGGAAGGTTAAATTCGGCGCGTAAATCCCTGTAAACTAGTTTTTGTATCCTAGTTCCATTAGATGATTTACCATTGTCGAAATTAACTTGGGAAGTGTAGTTCAGGGCATCTCGATAAGCCAAAGAAACTTCCCGTAACAGTTCTTTCTGTTCGGAACTCGCTTCTAGTTTTAGCTTAGCGGTGATGACCTGCAACATTAACACTTTCACGACATCTGTAATTATGATAATGTCGTGAAACTCGCTGAGGAGTCAAGTCCTTGTTGGGCATTCCTCCCTACGCCAAACCCCTTCGGGGCTATGGACGAGGGACTCCTTGCCCGTTGAAGTTGAAATTATGGGGTTTGGGATTATTGCTGAGTGCTATTGTCAATTTTTTATGTCACGCAAAGACGCAAAGACGCGAAGTGGCTTCTCGGAGAGTAGGTGCGAAGAAGCTCGCTAAAGGTGTTTAGCTGTGATAATTGTAACTGGATTGAGAGGGGCAAAGCGGGTGAGTTGCGCTATGGGTACGGAACGGGAGAGTTGGACTTGTAATAATTGATATTCCCAGCTATTTTGATGCTTGAACCAGTCTAGAGCCGTGCTGAGGTGTTCTAGGGTAGCAAGAGCAATGACTAAAACTCCGCCAGAAGATAAGCAGGAACAGGTGTCTAGAATGGAGGTTAAGTTACCACTGCTACCACCGATAAAAACGCGATCGCATCTAGGAAGATTTTGTAAAATCTCTGGAGCAGTACCGTGGATTGACGTAACGTTTTTTACGCCGAATCGTTGGCAGTTTTGAGTAATTAATGCACTACCAGCTGCCGTTTTTTCAATTGCGTAAATTTTACTAGTAGGAAATAAACGAGCAATTTCAATCGAAACCGAACCAGTTCCCGCCCCAATATCCCAAACGATTTGTTCGGGTTGCAGCGCCAGTTCGCCTAAAATTAAGAGGCGTACTTCTCGCTTTGTCATTAATCCTGGGCGATCGCTAAAACTGAGAAATAAACGATCTGGTATCCCTAGTTGCGGTAAGTTGGCTAAGTTCAGTTGCAGTTCTGGCTCGGATTGGCGGAATAAGACAACAATATTTAAAGGTGCAAAAGACAGATTGTCTGTAGAGTTACAGATAATCTCTCGACATACTTCGTCCTCGCCGCCCAAGTTTTCACATACCCAAAGTTGGTATCGATCGAGTAAATCTAGCGATACTAATAGACGGGCGATCGCATGAGGGTTATTTGTTTTATCCGTCAACAGGGCAATCTTCTCTACCCCTTGTTGCAAAGCCTGAATTAATTCATCTAGCGATCGCCCATGAGCGCTGATTGCTCTAGCATCTTGCCAGGGAACTTTGAGCCGATTAAATGCTAACTGTATTGAGCTGAGGTGGGGATGAAAAGTTAGGTGTTCTGGTGGGAGTTCCGCGAGTAGCAATCGCCCTAAACCAAAAAATAACGGATCGCCCGATACTAAAATGACAATACCATCTTTACCATCTGCTAAACAACGGCGAATTTGAGCGATCGCTTCAGTAAAATCTCTCAGAATTAGGCGCGGTGCTGGGTGGTGTGGAAAGTAATTTAAATGGCGATCGCTCCCTACAAGTAATTTTGCCTCCACAACTAATTGACGTACTGAATCAACCAGTCCCTCAGCTCCATCTAATCCAATGCCAATTACGTGTATTGGTGTCATTTATTAATTATCAGTTGACAGCGATCGGCGATCGGTAGAAAGTGGTGCGTGGCGCGGGAAATACTGACGACTTACGACTGACGATTTACGACTTATGACTCCCGTTCTAACGCCAACATAATTAAAGCATTTAAGATCGCAGCAGCGACGGAGGAACCTCCTTTGCGTCCTTCTACACGAATTTGATTGACTGGGGAGCGAGCTAATGCAGCCTTGGATTCAACTACTGAGATAAAACCTACTGGCGCACCAATTACCAAAGCTGGCAGCACACTGGCGGTTTCTAATTCTTGACATAAAGCTAAAAGCGCTGTAGGAGCATTACCGATCGCAAAAATTGCTCTAGGAAACTTTTCATAAGACTGGATTAATCCTGTTTCCGTGCGGGTTTTGCCTGGAAGAGCTACTTCAACTCCTTCTACAGCACTAATGAGTGGATTATCAAAAGTTTTTCTGAGCAAACTCACTACACCCTGTTTCACCATTCCTACATCAGTAATAATTGGCACGCGATCGCGAATTGCCTGAATTCCTGCTTCAATGGCGTTGGGACTAAAACGAATCAGATGCTGAAACTCAAAATCAGCCGTACTATGAATTACCCGTCTGACGATCGCATACTCAGCCGGACTAAATTTATCTTTATACGTGCCAATTTCGCGATCGATAACCGCAAAACTCTGCGTCATGATGGGATGGATCGGGAAGTTCACAGTTGTCAGCTATCAGTTATCAGTTGTCAGTGTACAGACGTTACATGTAAACGTCTGTACAAAACTAGTTCCACCATAAAATAAGTTTACTCCACTGAAACTATACTTCTCATTTGAGTTAGTCAATCTACGGCGATCGAGATGCTAGAGTATGCCAGTTGTCAGTTATCAGGGAGCAGGGAGCGATCGAGCAGTTATCAGTGACCAGTGACCAGGAAGCAGTTAATTCTCGAATTACGACTTACGACTTACGAATTACGACTTACTAACCGTGCCAATCTACTTCTACTGGGGTGAGAATGAGTTTTCGTTGCAACAAGCAGTTAATAGCTTGCGCGATCGCTTCCTCGATCCAAATTGGATGAGTTTTAACTACACGCAAATTCCGCCTACACAATCCGACGCTGTAATTCAGGGACTCAATCAAGCGATGACACCACCATTTGGGATGGGTAGTCGTCTTGTGTGGCTGGTGGATACCACTGTTTGTCAAAATTGTTCAGATGACTTATTGGCTGAACTAAAACGCACCCTACCAGCTATTCCCGAGACTTCAGTTTTGTTATTGACAAGTCGCAATAAACCGGATGGCAGGCTGAAATCGACTAAACTTTTCCAAGAACGTGCCGAAGTGCAGGAATTTGCGCTAATTCCACCGTGGAAAACAGATTTACTGCTTCAGCAGGTACGACAAGCCGCCCAAAGCTTAGGGGTGAAGCTCACTCCCAGTGCAGTAGAAGCGATCGTTGAATCTGTAGGAAATGATCCGCGACTGCTTTACAACGAACTGGAAAAGCTCAAACTCTATGCAGGTGAGAATTCTCCACCTATAGGCGAGAGTATTGTAGCAGACTTGGTTAAAGTCAATACTCAAAATAGTTTAAAGCTAGCAGAAGCAATTCGTCAGGGAGATACAAACAAAACTTTGATCCTCATCGGGCAGTTGATCGGTCGCAACGAACCCGTACTCAAAATCGTGGCGACGTTGATCGGACAGTTTCGGACTTGGCTATGGGTGAAGCTAATGTTAGAACGAGGCGAAAACTCGGAACAACAGATTGCTCAAGCAGCAGAAATTAGCAATCCTAAGCGAGTATTTATTCTCAAGCGAGAAGTGATGCAGATTTCTACACAGCAACTGATCGCTGCTTTACCCGTCTTGCTGGAATTAGAAGTGAGTTTGAAACAAGGTGCAGAACAAATAACGACGTTGCAAACAAAAGCGATCGCGCTTTGCCAGATTTTTTCATCATCTAACAGCTAGCTGTAAGCTGGAATAAAGCGCAGAGAGAAATGGCTGGAACTTCTAACTCTTAAAATGATTCAAAAGAACTGATACCTCCGGTATGACATTTTCTGCCAACATAAAATATGACTAAATTTTGCTATCTCTATTTACTAACCAACTTCAACCGGATGTTATCGCGATCGCTGCTTATTGGCGCAATTAGCGCGTTGAGTGTAGTTGCTGGACTACCCGATCTGCACAACTTCAGCAATTTCAACTTCAGCACTGCCGCATCTGCTCAAGACTTCAGCGAAGCAGAAGTTAACAATTATGCCAGAGCTGTTTTGGAGGCAGAACCAGTCCGCCAAACGGCTTTAACCGATCTCAAACAAAGTATGGGTTCTGAAGAGTTACCCCGCATTGCGTGCGATCGCGAAGATAGCATCTCTAACCTACCAGATAACGCTCGCAGTATTGCCAAAGGATATTGCTCGCAGTATGAATCAATTGTGAAAAAATACTTTAGTTCTTTTGAAGAATTTAATCAAATTACCAAAACAGTCCAAAATAATCCCGATTTAAGACAGCGAATTCAAGATGAAATGCTGCGATTACAAGGAAGCCCTTAACGAAGTCGTAATTCGTAAGTCGTAAGTAGAGAATTAACTGGTCACTACTCCCTGCTCCCTGCTCCCTGCTCCCTACTCCCTGATAACTGATAACTGATGTTAACTATAACCGATCGCTTACCAGCTATTAACAGTGCTGTCAATGCTTTTACCTTGGTGCTGACGGCGGAGGAACGTACGAAAAGCCGCCATCGCTTTGAAACTGAGGAAGGAGAAACGGTATTTCTACGTTTACCTAGAGGAACGGTGTTGCGGGATGGAGATCTGCTGCGATCGGATAATGGCGAATATTTGATTTTAGTCAAGGCAAAATCAGAACTAGTCTTGACAGTCACAGCAGCTACATCTTTAGATTTACTGAGGGCTGCATATCATTTGGGTAATCGTCACGTACCCCTAGAAATTGGTACTAACTATCTTCGCTTATCTCCCGATCCAGTATTGCAAGCAATGTTAGAACATCTGGGAGTCATGGTAATAGAAGAAAACGCTCCATTTCAGCCTGAAGTTGGCGCATATGGACATCATTAGGAATTCGGAATTAGCACTATTAAGTTTGCTGCAATTGGCGAGTCCGGTTTTACCAGTAGGAGCTTATAGTTATTCTGAGGGTATAGAAACGCTGGTAGAATGGGGGGCGATCGCAGATGCTAAAAGTTTGCAACATTGGTTGGAACGGGAATTGCATTTTGGCGCAATTCGGATTGAAGCGGCGATGGTAGTAAGGGCATACAATGCTGTTGTGACCAGCAATTTAACAGATTTAAATTATTGGAATAGTTGGCTATCGGCGGCACGAGAAACGGAAGAATTGCGTAATTCTAGTTGGCAAATGGGGCGATCGCTGGTGCGGTTGTTGTTGGACCTTGAGCCTCAGTTAAAATCTATATTTAATGCAGTAGGTCATTCAGTGAATTACGCGATCGCCTTTGGAGTGGCTGCGAATTCTTGGCAAATTTCTCAAGAAACTGCTGTTTTAGGTTATTTACATAGTTGGGCGACAAATCAAGTCACTGCTGGAATTAAGCTGATTCCTTTGGGACAAACTGCCGGACAACAGATTTTAATCAATTTACAAACTTCTGTAGTTGATGCAACTGCTAAGATACTAGTCTTAACAGATGACGAGTTAAGTAGTTGTAGTTGGGGTTTATCGCTGGCTAGTATGGCACACGAAACTCAATATACGCGCTTGTTTCGGAGTTAATCCTAATTTTATGACTAAAAACTATAAGTAGAAATTGCGATCGCCCCGATTCCCAAACCTAGCCACAAGAGAAAACAATACCTTGTCAGTTGTAGAGCTTGATGGATCTTTTCGGCTGTGATGGGATAAATTGCATCTCCAAGTAAAGGCTTTTGCTTGGCTACTCCCCGATACCAATTTGTCCCCCCCAGTTGTACGCCTAAGACAGATGCATAGGCGCATTCGCTCCAACCCGAATTAGGACTAGGATCTTTAATTGCATCTCGCTGGCACATTTGCCACACATACAAAGGCTTAAGCGATCGCAATGCGAGAGTTAATAATGTCAAACGACAAGGCAACCACGTCAATCGGTCTTCCAATTTAGCGCTAAATCTACCTAAATGAGTGTATGGTGCTTCTCGATAACCTACCATCGAATCGAGAGTACTTGCTGCTTTGTATGCCAAGGGCAGAAACGCCACATTTGTATATGGTATGAAGGCAGAGGCGATCGCGTAAAATAAAGGAGCCATAACCCCATCAGTAGCATTTTCCGCTACTGTCTCTAAGACTGCTCTCAAAATTTCTGGTGCTGAGAGTTCTTGCGTATCTCTACCAACATAAAGACTTAATTTCGCTCTCGCTTGTACCAAATCGCCAGTTTTCAAAGGTTGCAAAACATCTTCTGCTGCTGTTCTGAGACTGCGCCCAGCAAAACAACTGGCTAATAAAATGCTATCTGTCACTAGACCCAATAATGGATGTACTTGGCTAGCAGTGTAAACCATTAACCAGCTAACAGAACCACTGCCAAGAATTAATCCTAATCCTAAAACCACACCCGCCCAGTAGAGCGATCGCTCCGATCTCAAATATTTGAATGCGAAATAATTAAACTGAGAAATTAGCCATCCCATCACCCGCACCGGATGTGGAAAATCCCAAGGATCGCCAATTAAGTAGTCTAGAACTGCGGCGATGAGAAGAGGGCTGGGGGAGCTGGGGACAAAATTCACGCATTCAAAATTCACGCATTCAAAATTGGGACAAGGGAGACAAGGGAGACAAGGGGCTTCAGGTGCAACTACCAACTACCAATTACCCATTACCCACATCATACTCATTCCTCGCTTCTCACTCCTAAACCACAAAATTTGTTTCTTCTCCTTGAGCGGCTTGCCAACTACGGGCATCGTAGTAGAGATCGGCAAGAGTAATACTATACAATGCTTCTCTCATTTTTTGATGCAATCGTTGCCAGAGCGTAAAAGTGACCCAATCTTCTGCTTGTCCTGGTTCTGGTTGATGGTGGGGCAAAGGTTCGATAGTTTCTCCGACAGCAGCGAGAATTTCACCTAATGAAATTGCCGCAGGCGATCGCGCTAATTTGTATCCTCCTTGGACTCCCCGCACCGATGTTACTAATCCTGCTCGTCGCATTTCAATCAGTAATTTCTCTAAATAAGGAGCAGGAATTTCTTGTCGAGCGGCAATTGCTTTAACTGCTACCGGAGTGTAATTTGGTTGCAGGCTCAGATCGAGCAATGCTTTAACGCTGTAGTGACCCCTAGTTGTCAGTTTCATTTCTCAGTTATCAGTTATCAGTAAAGCAAGAGGCAAGAGGCAAGAGGTTTTTTACTTACGACTTACGACTTACGACTTACGACTTCTATTCTCACTCTTTTTATATTTAGAGAAAATTACTTTACACATTGATGCGTGCAGCAAAAATCACGTAGTTGTCTTTTGGAGTAGAGCAATTTTTCAGTTTAATTACCTACTGAGGGTAGATAAATAGACGAACGTCACTCGTTCCCGAACGAATAATTTTTCCCGAAGATGGCGATCGCGATCGCTACCACACAACCAACAGTACTTCAGTCAGTTTTTGCCAATGCTATTTCCTGAGGATGATTCGATTCGATCGGGGATTGACAAAGCTCGGACAGTTATTAGGATGACTCATACTATTTTCAATCAAAAAAATTTTCAAAATTAAGATCGAAAAGCTGAAAGAATCACTATAATCAGTGTATTATAGTTAGCTAAGCTGATACAAAGCTAAATTAAACTAAATCATAGCTTCAGTTAGCTGACAATTAAAACTGTAAACCACCTGCTCCAGTCGAAACAAAACTAAGTTGATGAATAAAAAGAAAAAGATCGAGCCTCTAGCCGGAGAAGCACTGCTCAAGAAAGTCAAAGAGCTAGATAGCCTGAGTAAAGAAGAAAAGGCAAAGGAATGCGGCTACTACACGACTACCAAAAATGGTGTAGAGCGTGTCAATATGATGAAGTTTCTCAACGCGCTAATAGATGCGGAAGGGATTGAATTAGATAGTACTTCCAACTCGAATGGGCGTGGCGGACGTAGTGCCAGCTACCGCATTAGCGTTCAATCGAACGGTAATTTGCTAATTGGTTCGGCATATACGAAGCAAATGGGTTTACAACAAGGAGATGAATTTGTCATCACTCTAGGGAAAAAACACATTCATCTCAAGCAATTAGATGGAGCAAAAGAAGACGTAGAGGCTACAGCTTGAGATTTAGGGGACGCGATCGCATCCAAATCGATCTGCTATTTCGTCAGACTTCAAGCTCAATTTTATCACCAGCAAACAGTACCTCAAGTTTTGCTAGAAAAGCGCTTTTTGAGAGTTGCAGAGTTAGTTTTTCACCCGAAAGTAAAGCTAGCGGGTGAAAGACTAAGCTGTTCAACTTGTAGTAGCGCAATAAATTTATTCAGTTACTTAGGCGGGTACTTATCAAGTTTCCATTGGAGAAACGCAGCTTAACAAACTTTCCACCAGAGGTAAGCAATTTATTGTTAAGGTTTCCTGACTAGAACTGATAAAGCCCGCCACTATATTATCGATCGCAAATTCAATTTGCGATTGACAGGGCGTTGACGATTAAATCTACTACTCACTAGCCACTAGCCACTACTCACTTTTTGGCAACGCTAATTCTTCTACAGGTAGTGAAACTTTGAGATAAGGATGAAGCGCTTTGCGAGTTGTTGCTAGTTTACACGTTAAAGCAATTTGTTCCCGTTCGAGTAAGCCTAAAACATGCTCTGGCTTATCTCGATCGACAATTGGTAACTGATGTAACCCCCTGGCTCCCATTCGAGATAGAGCCTCAGACAAAGGTTCATCCGTGTAAGCATAAAGTAAATCGGTCGTGCAAATATCGACCAAACGAGCATCGGCATTTTCCCAAGTTGCGATCGCCCGATTAATATCTTCTAAAGTCACAATTCCTAGTAGTTGCAGTTCGGGATTGACCACCAAAGCACTACGACAGTGAGCGTTAGTCATGGATAAGCCTGCTTGAGATACAGACATAGAATCTGGCAACATTAGAGGCGTTTCGTAAATTGCTTCTCTTACCAATATTTGCTGCACAATTTCTCGATCTTCGTCCCCAACTAAATTCAAATTCAACTGTTGTAAATTGGCGCTAGATTCAGGAGTTACGCTTTTTTTTAGCCGTTCTACTAACCAGACACTTAAGCCTACCGCCGCCATCAACGGTAAAACAATGCGATAGTCGCGCGTCAATTCAAACAATAATAGAATTGCTGTTAAAGGAGCTTTGGCACTTCCAGCTAGTACAGCTGCCATTCCCACCATCGCGTAAGCTGGCGGACCAGCCATATACATGCCAATTTGTGGTAGCAGTGCCGCTAAAATTTTGCCATATGCTGCTCCCAACGAAGCACCGAGAAACATTGCTGGAGCAAAAACCCCGCCAACCAAACCGCTGCCCATACTAATCGCCGTGGTTACTAGCTTCAGCACCAGCAGAATTAACAATAGCAGCAAAGAAAACTCAACATCCTGAAGCATAGCTTCTATGGTTTCGTATCCAATGCCTAAAATCTGCGGATAGAGCAACGCCACCAAGCCGACACAAGCACCACCAATCACCGGATGCATTGGCAAGGGAACGCGACCCAGCCAAGCAAAACCTTTAACTTGTCCGCGAAAACAGGCTCGTCCCCAAAGGAGTAATTGAGTGTAGGCGATTGAAATAACGCTAGCAGCTATTCCCAAGCCGACATAGAGCGGTAACTCTAAGGAGCTGCGAACCTCGTATACAGGTAAAGCAAAAGCTGGCTGTCCTCCCAAACCAATTTGGGCAACCAACGCCGATACAACCGCTGCTAGCAAGACGACGCTGACAGCCGAATTAGCAAATGTCGTTCCCAACACCACTTCGAGAGCAAAAAAGACTCCCGCAATGGGAGCATTGAAACCCGCCGCCAAACCCGCCGCTGCCCCTGCACCTAAAAGTAGACGCTGGCGTTCTTGCGAGACTTGTAGGACGTGAGCGAGTAACACGCCAAAATTAGCTCCAATTTCGACACTGGGACCTTCAGGACCGAGCGAAGCACCACTACCCAAAGATACAGAAGCAGCTACCATCTTGGTTACAGGCTGAAGTCGCTGCAAAATAGCATGTCGCGTAGCACTACCAGAAGCCGCAGCAATTAAAGAAGACAGCCCAGGACCGAAATCTTGCCTGCGCGTCAGCATCAATCCGACAATGAATCCGCCCAGAGTTGGAACCAGAGCGATCGTCCAAGCACCCCAAGCGGAGAGCGTCCCCATCAAATTAACAAAAGCAACGTAGTGAACGAGTTCGATTAAATAGTGAAATGTCACCACACCCATACCCGTACCGCCGCCAATCAAGACCGCTAGAAGTAAGACAACGGCTTCTGGAGAAGGCTGAAAGCGATTGAGAATGTGGGCAATAGGGTTAGAAGTAGCAGTAAGCCCGCCAGATTGTGGCTGACTCACCTCAGACAGGGAACGATCGGTCATTTAGAGATAAAAAACGAAAAATAAAGTTAAATTATTTTCACAATCTACTATTACTCATTCTCAGCGATTTTTCTGAAGCCAGACAAGTAGATAGTTGCGATCGTTTAAGAAGCTTTGCTAAGCAAGTGCGATCGCGCTCGAAAAAGAGTTATAAGAGTGCTTAAATGTAGGTTGAGAGCTAATTAGCAATCCCTAATCCTCTTGCGTTCGTCATGGGCAACCGCAAATGACAAATGACTAGAGTAAAGTGAGTAGTGAGTAGTGAGTAGTGGCGATATGAGTTGGTAGCAACGAGAGCTGGTAGCTAGCCACTCACAAATGACAAATGACAACAAACACCATCTAGCTTGTAGCTTAACTATTTTCAGTATGCAGATAAAATCAGACGATATATTGAATTAGCGTTTAAGATAGAAAAAATAAAAATTCATAGATTCACGTAATCGAACGCTCTAGGCGTGAAGAAACTCGTAAAGCCCCAAATACTCTCAAAGATAGGGGCTAATATCAGAGCGGCTGGTATGTACTTCTACCAGTTTTGTCAAAAAGGTTTGGCAGGAGCTGCCTATTGCCATGGTTCGCATCTGCCAGTCCCCACCCTCGACTTGGGGACAAAAGCTAAATTTTTAGTTTGGTTCGATCGCGATCGCTTTATTGGTTGGAATTAGCAGTTTTAAATTGCTTATGCCAACTATTTATCACGCTCCCCAGGTTCGACGCATTAGGTTATCGCTGATGAACACTCACACTGGAAACCACTCTCTCACTTGCCCGATTTGTCAACGTACCGAACAGCTCAAGCCAATCAAAGGCAATCGCGGGCTTTTTACCTGTCCTAATTGTCAAGAAAAATTAGTTGTCAGTTGGAGCGGTCATTACGTGCGCGACCCCCAATGCTTAAAACAAGTTATGGTGGCGCACGCGCTGCGTCGTCAAAGCCGACCTTGGGCAAGAATCATCCGCGACCTTGGTTCGCTCAAACGTCCTGTAGCAGTCTTAACTGCGGGTAGTATCTTTTTGTTAGGGATTAGTATCTTCAGTCTAGATAGCCTCAACAAACAACAATCTCCCTGGGACAGATTGGTGGAAGATGTTAAGGAAATAGCAAATTGAGTCAGTTATCAGTTGTCAGTTAACAGCGATCGGCGATCGACGATCGGTGACTAGTTAGTTTTGACTTTTGACTTTTGACTTACGACTTCTCCCTTGTAACTAGCGTCCAGCCAGAGGCTTGACCGAGAGATTTAACTGATGGTAGCTGCAAGCGGTTGAGGGTAGAACGATCTAATAGTAGAAAAGGTTGGGGTTGCTGCCAACGTTGTTGTAGTTGGCTGAAGCTGCTACTAATGACGCGGCGATCGCTGTAAAAATCTAAGGAAGGACGATTATAGGCAAAGGAAGTGTAGATTTCTCGGTTTGGAGGTGTGCGAGCTTGAATGAGAGCAGCTACGGGTTTGACTTGGTAGGCTTCTGCTAGTTCCCAAACCCAGTGGTGAGATGTGACGAACAGTAACAGGGCAACGTACATGCCCCAAATGAGTACGATTATAAATTGTCTTTCTCCCCTCACAGCTAACCAAGCACTTAAAGTCATCGTGCCCGCTACTGCTGCTAAAATCCACTGTAATTCCCAGTCGGGATCGGTATTCCAAGGACTGTAGTAGAGACTGGCTGCCCACGTCACCACCGCTAGTAAAGTTAAAAATGCGATCGCGTAGCGGGGATATTTAGCTGGATAGGGTTGCTGCCAAAACTGAGCCAATTGGACTCCTACAGCCAAAGCGATCGCGGGGTAAACTGGTAAAACATACCAGGGCAGTTTAGTTCCCATTAAGGAGATTACTAGCAAGTAGCCTCCGCCCCAAACCAAGATCAGTTTTGCCCAACTCCAGTTGCGATGATTCCAGGTATAAAGCAGACCGCTAGGTAAAAAAATTAACCAAGGGAAGCAGTATTTGAGAATTTCAAGCAAATAAAACCAGGGGGGATGTTGGTGGTTTTCTACCGCTTGCCAAATCCGGCTGAGGGACTGATCGACGACAGCGCGATCGGTAAACTGATGTCCGTATTGCCACCACTGGGCAGCATACCACGCCGCTACAGGCAAGCTCCCGATCGCGATTCCACCCCATAAATACCAACTACCTAACAAGCGGGGTGTATCCCAAAAGAGAAATAAGAGGGCGATCGCTCCGAGTAACAGCCCTACCATACCTTTAGTCAGTCCAATCAGTCCTAAACCGATGCCTACGCCCAAGCAGTAGCGCAGATTGCGCCGCGATCGCAACAAACACCAAACTGTAAATAGAAAAAAACTGACGATCGCACCATCTAACATTGCCAGCCTGCCGTGACGTAGTACGGGTAGCATGACTAAGTAAACTAAAGCCGAGAAAATCGCTGGCGTGCGATCGTGAAAAATTTCTCGTCCAATACTGTATAAGATTGGTATGCTAAGCGCGGTTAGTAATGCCCCTGGTAAACGAGATGTCTGCTCATTCACCCCACCAATTGTATAGGTGAGAGCGATGAGCCAATGCATGAGGGGTGGTTTATTTAAATAAGGTTCGCCGCCTATAGTTTTTGGGTGCAGCCAGTTTGCAGGCGATCGCCATATTTCTCTTGCGACTTGCGCTACCGTACCTTCGTCCCAGTCTCGCAACGGTAAGTCACCCAAGTTTTTAGTATATAGAAGTAGTGCTGCCAAGAGCAGCCCCCAAATCCATAACCAATCGGCTCGGCTATGCAGCTGAGATTTCCAATGCTTAGCATTATCCCCAGTCAAAATCCAACGACGCATCTAAGTTTTAATACTCAAGGCTAGGTGTCAATATAGTCGTGAATTAACGTTCCACTTTGTAGCTGTTTGGCTTGTCTCAGGTGTCAGCAGGGAACGAGTACAATTTACCACTTCTTTCTATTCTTGCCACAATTACTGGATTGCCTATAGGTTGAAATTGTCCTAGATGCTGCGCGGGTTTGACTGATAAGGCGATTGCTTACCATTCTTGATATAGCTTTTGGGCGTAAAACATAATTTCTTCGTTTGGTAGGCGCATTTTTGGTTTTTGCCTGGGATATAAATTCTCGATTGTTTCTGTATCTTGGCGGATGACTTCATCTACTGCTTTGAGGAGCGAATTCTTTAATAAGATTTTTAAAACTAAATTCTGAATTTTGGCAAAAACTAAAACAAATGTCTTAGTACCATTTTCTGTTTCAGGATATAAAGAATGAATTTGAATGAATTGACCAGAAGGAATTGTAGCAATAAATGAAGTTAGAGAAGGAAAGGAATATTCAAATTGATTGACAAAGGTTTTCGGAACGGTGAGTAAAACTGGATTGCTAGCAAGTTCTCCTAGCGTGTTACTGTCTCTAGTAACTTTCTGGAGGAGTTTTGTACTGTAGCCATTTTCCTGATATTCATCAACCTCAATCGCTTTAATTCTAAATATTTCTCGATGCGTGCCATTTTGGTGATTGTAATCGTAATTAATTAAAAGATTGCTTAAAAAATCACCTTGAATGCTTTTACTTCCAGCAATCCCAACAAATTCAAAACCAGGGGTAATTCTTTCAATTAATTCAGGAATGGGAATTTTCGGCTCATATCCTCCATATGTCCAGATATTATCGCCGATCGCAGTCAAATCTAGTTTTTCTAATAAAGGTTGAGTTACTGTTTTCTCTCGGTACAACTGCCCTTGCGTGTCAAATTCTAAGGCGTGAAACGGACAGGTAATGGTATCTCGCTCTCGACAAATCCAGCCATCGGAGAGAGGAGCTTGCATATGAGGGCAAATATTATCTAAGCCAAAGACTTCACCTTGTTGATTTTGCCACAGTACGTAATCCCGACCGTTAAGAGTAATTTTATGGAGTTTATTAACTCCTAACATTGAGCGATGAGCAATCAACCACGGCGCACCAGGGAGAATAGGATGCATAGACTGACCTCTTAAAGATCTAAAATATATGACGGTTTATTCGTATTCTTCAAAATATGACGGATTGTTCGTGTTTGTCAAGCAAAGGTAGTGAGTCACCTACAAAATCTATGCGTCGTTCACCGAAGCAACAACGAGGTAAGCAAAGGGTAGAAAGAATTTTAGATGCTGCGGCTGAGCTATTTGGTGAGGTAGGTTATGAAGCCGCTACAACCCATGCGATCGCAGCACGGGCAAATACAGCTGTTGGTTCGCTTTACCAGTTTTTTCCTGATAAAGCAGCTATCTTCCGCGCTCTCGAAATTCGTCATGTCGAACGAGTAAAAGCAATGTGGGCTAAGGTAAACACGCCTGCGATCATTCAGTTACCTCTGAGACGGATGATTCAACGGCTAGTAGCAGATGTTGCCAAACTATTCGAGCAACCGACATCTCGTGTTGTTTTCGTGCAATTTTTTACCGCACCAGAAATATTCCAAACAATTGACGAGAGTTTGACTCAAGAGGCGATCGCATTTATGGCTAGTTTATTGAAACAGCGCCATCCTGCTTTGAGTGACGAGCGGTGTAGCTTATTAGCCGAAGTCTGCGTTCATTGCAGCAATACGTTAATTTTGATTGCTCTCCGCAGCAGCGAAACTCACAGTCAGCAGCTCATCCAACAGATTGAAGATTTACTCGTATCCTACCTAAGTCCTCATGTCGGTGATGAGGTATTGCAGGATAAGGTAATGGAAGTAATGAAATGCCCTCACTGCCAATCCGAACGACTATCTAAAAACGGGCATCGCCACGGCAAGCAGCGTTATTTGTGTAAAGATTGCGGCAAGCAGTTTCCAGCATGGAAAGGAGCATTGCCATGATTCAGTTTTCACCAAAGCTCTAAATGACTAGATCCGTTTACATTTATGCGCTGCCAAACTAGCGTTAACTTCAGCTACTCTTCGTATTGTGTCATTACTTTTCGGTACTGTTGTGCAGTCAGCGCCATCTCCGCTAATATTTCGCGTTGCTCCTGCACGATGCTTTGCGCCTCTTCCGCAACACGTCGCGCCTCTTCCGCAACACGTCGCGCCTCTTCCGCAACACGTCGCGCCTCTTCCGCAACACGCCGCGCCTCTTCCGCAACACGCCGCGCCTCTTCCGCAACACGCCGCGCCTCTTCAGCCTGCTGCCTTATAGCCTCTTTTGTCTGCCGCATCTCCTTTGCGAATTCTCGGCTCTCCTCAGAAGCCTGACGGTCTTTCTCCGACTGAATGCGCTGTTCTTCAGCAGCAGATTGGCGCAATGCAGCTTGCTTCTGCTGCTCGGCACTTGCCTCTCGCTTTATTTCCGACTCGCGCCGAGCTTGTTCGGCGTTTTGCCGTTCCTGTTCTGTTTTCTGACGCTGTTGCTCGCTTTCTGGCATTGTTCTGTTCTCCGTCTAAGTTTAGTCAAGCCGCAGGGTTCAACTAATAATCGAGTGAAATTACGGGCAGATACTAACAACTACAGTGCGTCTGCCTTTCTCATGTAAGGAATCTACTCAACGCGATCGCCTGTGCTACTTCGATCGCATCTCATAGACTCGACAAAAACTTTCACAAAAAGTATCCTTCAATACAGCAAATAAATCATTATTCTCATGCTTCCCTTGCTTATAAATCCTCAGATACAGTAACAGTACGACTCGCGTGGAGAAGATTCAACCATGCTATGTGTAGACGAACTGTTAACGCTGGAGTTGTTTCAACAGCTCTCTCAAGAGCAAATTCACTGGGTTTGCGATCGCGCTCAAGAAATGGAGCTATCTAGCGGCAAAGTCTTTGTCAAACAGGGAGATCCGCCACGCGGCTTTTATGTCATGCTAGCAGGTCGGGTGAGCATTACCCGCATCAGCGAAGGGATCGAAATGCCGATCGGACAGCACCAAGCACCTACTTTTTTTGGCGAGATCCAAGTTTTAACTGATGAACCAGTCCCCGTAACGTTACGCGCCCTTTCTGACTGTCGGCTCTATGAAATTTCAGGCGATGACTTTCGCACCTTACTACATAGTTGCCGAGGCTTCGAGCGCTTAATATTTCAAGCCGTACAGAAACGATTGCGCGGTTTAGAGTCTTTTATTCAAAATCGAGAGAAAATGGCAGCTCTAGGCACGCTAGCTGCCGGCTTAGCACACGAACTCAACAATCCGGCGGCGGCTGTCATTCGTGCTTTACAAGACATCACCCCAGCACTGCTCGAACTCCAACGGATGAATTTTGTTTACGGACAGCTCCAAATAGAGGCAGAACATACAGAAAAATGGCTCAAAGTACGTGACGATGGTTTGGAGGCAGTTGTTAACCGTCGCATGAACCCCATTGAATTTAGCGATCGCGAGGAACAATTGCTTGAGTGGTTAGAAGACTATGGCGTAGAAGATGCTTGGAAATTAGCAGAACCGCTAGCAGCTGGAGGTGTGGAGGTAAAAACTTTAGCTCAGTTGACTCAACGCTGGAAAGACGATTCCACAGAACTAAAAGGCATGGGGTTGCGCTGGCTGGCGCTGTCTTTTGAGATTATGTGTACGGTTTCGAGTGGCTTGCGGGGAGCGCAGCGAATTTCTCAGCTCGTCCAGTCGATGAAATCTTATTCTTACATGGATCGCGGCGCGCAACAAATTGTTGACGTTCACGATGGAATTGAAGATACATTGCAATTATTTGCTTACAAATTTAAGCAAGGAATTGAAATTCAGCGGAATTACGATCGCTCTTTGCCTAAAATTCTCGCCTTTGGTAGCGAGTTGAATCAAGTTTGGACGAACTTAATTGATAATGCAGTGGATGCGATTGCGGGGAAAGGAGTAATTGAATTAGCTACCGCTCAAAATGGCGATTATATCCAGGTACAAATTACCGATTCTGGTGCGGGAATTCCCGTAGAAATTCAATCGCGTATTTTCGAGCCTTTCTATACGACAAAGCCTGTAGGTTCGGGTTCGGGGTTAGGTTTAGATGCAGTGCGGCGCATTGTCGAGAACCGTCACCAAGGGACAATTACATTTACATCGCAGCCTGGTAAGACTTGTTTTACAATTTGTTTGCCAATTGCTACACACAGTTATCAGTGAACAGTTCTCAGTTATCAGTGACTGATAACCATAGTTTCCAGGCTATATCCGAGCCTAATTTTAATCATCTGGAGGTTTTGTTTGCGTGCGCTCTTTCCAGTAGCCAGGTTTTCGGCTGCAATGCATCACGGCTAGGATAAGAATATATTCTGACTCAACTGTGTAAAGGATTCCATAGGGAAATTTTCGCGTCAGACATCTCCGAATATCTTCATCAATAACGCGCCAGCGAGTAGGAGACTCTCTAATTCTATAAATTGTGTCCTCGACTGCATTAATAAATGCTTGCGCTACTTCGGCACGATTCTCTGCATAGTATTGAACGGCTGCGGCATATTCAGCAAGTGCTTCAGGGTGAAATACATATCTCATTACTCCAGCAGCCGCCTCACATACGCTAAAGCTTCATCTCCCGAAATGGATAGAACATTACCTTTTTGGATTTCGTCTCGCCGCTGCTTCGCTTCGTTAATCCAAGCTGCTTCAACCCTTGGATCTGCATCAAACTCTAAGCTTTCTACTAATTTTTCTGCTAAAAGCGCCCTTGATTCACCTGGTAAGGATAATGCTTCTTCTAAAAGCCTCTCGATAGATAGCATAACTATTAACCTTCATCTTCATCATTAAAAATATAGTAACTTACATCAATAACTAATATCTTAATTTATAGTAATCCTAAATCATTCACGCATAACAGACATTTTTCTAATGAAGTGAGCAAAGCTTATTCCTCGATCGCGTAGATTGCTGGTAATTGGCGATATTTTTCATCCATGTCAATACCGTAACCGACAATAAAGCGATCGGGAATTTCAATTCCCAAATAATCGATTTCAACTTGAATTTTGCGGCGGGAGGGTTTATCGAGTAAAGCACAAAGTTTGAGCGAGGATGGATTATAAGCTTTCAAGATTTCTATTGCTTTTGAAGTTGACAACCCAGTATCGACAATATCTTCAACTAAAATGACATCCTTGTTGTTAACAATACCTTCAGTTAAACTCATTAACATCTTGACTTCACCCGAACTAGTGGTAGAACAACCATAGCTAGATAAACGGATCAGTTCGACATTACAAATCGGAGTTTGCATCTGCCGGATCAAATCGGCAAGAAAGATAAAAGAGCCTTTCAAAACACCAATAACAATTGGGAACCTATTCTGATAATCTCGATCCAACTCCCGTGCTAATCGCTGTACTGTTATTGCTATTTCTGACTGAGAAATGAGTGGAACGAGTTTTTCATCCATAGTTATTTTACTTCATCATAAACTCATCTAATTCAGCAATTCGAGCCTGTTTGTCTGTCGCACTCAAAAATGTTGCTTGAAAGGAATTTTTCACCAATTTATAAATATCTTGCTTACTCAAATTTAAAGCCGATTCTATTTCCTGTAAATTCTCAGCTACATAACCACCAAAATAAGACGGATCGTCAGAATTAACTGTCACGCACAATCCCATGTCTAATAATTGTTTGATGTTATGCTTTGACATTGAATCGAAAACACAAAGTTTGATATTAGATAGCGGACAGACAGTCAGAGGAATTTGTTTCTCAATTAAGTATTCTAATAATTTCGGGTCATCGATGCAGCGTACACCGTGATCGATCCGCGATACGCCTAAAAGATTTATGGCTTCCCAAATATATTCTGGTGGTCCTTCCTCGCCTGCATGAGCAACGGTACGAAATCCCTCTTCTCGGGCTTTATCAAATACTTTTTGAAACTTTGAAGGTGGATTTCCTACTTCTGAAGAATCCAAACCTACTGCTGGAATTGTATCTTTATAAGGTAAAGCTTGCTCTAAAGCTTCCATTGCTGATTCAGCGCTTAAATGTCTTAGAAAACAGAGAATCAAATAAGAAGAAATGCCGAGTTCTTGTTGTGCTTCCTGTAAGGCACGATAAACTCCTCGATGAACTGTTTCAAACGAAACTCCTCTAGAAGTATGACCTTGAGGATCGAAAAAGATTTCCGTGTGACGCACGTTTTGGGCAGACGCTTTTTGCATATATGCCCAAGTTAGATCGTAAAAATCTTGCTCTGTTTGCAATACGCTCATTCCTGCATAGTAGAGATCCAAAAATGATTGCAGATTTTGAAAGTTGTAAGCAGCACGAATTTCTTCTACCGATTTGTAGGGTAGTTGAATGTTGTTGCGATCGGCTAATACAAACATCATTTCTGGTTCGAGGGAACCTTCAATATGTATGTGTAACTCGGCTTTAGGAATCTGGCAAAAGAATGAATTCATCTTTAGAGAGTCAGTAGTTGCGTGTAGAGACGTTACATGTAACGTCTCTACATATAAATATAAAATTTATTCAGATGTACCGAAGCGCAATGTCATAAAGACAAATCGAATTATGAAAACTGCGGCTAAAATCCAAGTTGCAATTGTCACTTCATGGGCTTTGCCTTGCAGTGCTTTGGCAATTGGATAGGTGATAAAACCAACTGACAACCCAGTGGCAATTGAGTAGGCAAGGGGCATAAATAGAATTGTCAAAAATGCTGGAATAGCTTCAGCTACGTCACCCCAGCGAATATCTGATACACCTGTCATCATTAACACGCCTGTAATGACTAGGGCTGGTGTAGTAGCGTAGGCGGGAATTGCCTCGAATACAGGAACTAAGAAGATCGCCAGGATAAATAATACGCCTACAACTGCCGCTGTGAAACCCGTGCGCCCCCCTTCCGATACGCCTGCGGCTGATTCTGCATAGGTGGTGACTGTAGACGTACCAATCAGCGCCCCAGCTGTTGTTCCTACTGCATCAGCAAATAGTGCTTGATTGACTCGCGGTAGTTTTCCATCCTCCTTAATGTATCCTGCCTTCATGCCGACTCCAGACAGAGTACCAACTGTATCGAAAATATCGACAAACAAGAACACCAAAAGTACAGCAATAAAGTCGAGAAAATTGTTAGCAGTTAATCGCGATAAACCGAAAATGCCTTGTCCGATGAGATCTGTTGGTAAAGTAGGGATCTGGAAAATTCCTTTGGGCGGGGGTGTAACGCCTAAAATCCAACCAAGTAAGGCGGTGGCGAGTACTCCCCAGAGTAATGCCCCCTTAACGCGGCGCACTAAAAAAGCTGTAGTAATAATAATTCCAGCAACAGCTAGCAGAGTATTAGGTTCTCTGAAGCTGCCGAGGGTTGTTTTTGTCACTTCGCTGGCAATAATTAGCCCAGCACCTCCAGTTTTCGGATCGCCAGATATCCCAATATAGGCAATAAACAAACCAATCCCTACTGATGTTGCTATTTTTAGCGACATGGGAATGGCATTGACAATTTGACTGCGAACGTTGGTGAGGGTGAGGGCGATAAAGATCAATCCTTCGGCAAATACAGCCGCCAGTGCCAAACGCCAATCGATTTTTAGAGTTAAAACGACAGAATAGGCAAAAAAAGCGTTTAATCCCATGCCTGGGGCAAGGGCAAAGGGATAGTTGGCAACAAATGCCATTACCAGCGTTCCAATTGCTGCTGAGACTGCGGTAGCAAAGACTTGTTCGGCAAATAAATCTTTTGGCTGTTGTAGAAAAATCGCGTCCGATAAAATTAAGGGATTGACGACAAGGATGTATGCCATCGTCATAAAGGTCGTCAATCCTGCCAGAGTCTCGATCCGAAAGTTAGTTCTGTACAGGTCAAATTTAAAAAAACGAGCGATCGCTGCTTGCCAACCCGTATACTGTGGCGTAGGTGGTTGTTGTAGTTCTAATCGATCTGTATCGCTGCTCATTCTTTGGCTGTCTCCACCAAGTTATCTTTGCTTATCAATATTGAGGAAGTTACCAGCAAGCGTCAGTCAGGCTTGTTACTCTAACGACATAAAAGCTGTCTTTTGCACCTAAATTTAGTGACTACTGGGTGCATACTGTATGTCGTTGTTCGGTCGGTTTTTTGTGTCAAAAAACACAAACTCTTAACTTGATAAGAAAAGTTAACTGGCGCTGGCTAAAGCTGACGATTGCAGTTAGAGCGCCAGATACTCGAATGTGGCTCAAATTAACCTTCCATCTCAGATACCATTAACAAATCTCAATGTTTCATGGAAATACTTCTTAAGAGAGAGATTGTCTGAAGCGATACAGATTTTTGACAACAGTATTGAATTATTTCCCTAAATATGCTTCCAAAACTTGAGGATGTTGTTGCATTTCCTCTGGGCTACCATGAGCTAAGTTGCGCCCCTCTGCCATGACCCAAACGCGATCGCACAGGGACATAATCACGTCCATGTTGTGTTCGATAATTAAAAATGTCATACCTTCGCGGTTCCAAGTCAGAATGCGATCGCAAATTTGTTCGATCAACTTGGGATTTACCCCTGCCGCAGGTTCGTCTAACAAAATTAACTTGGGTTGCGTCATTAACGCCCTTGCCATTTCCAATAGCTTGCGCTGTCCGCCCGATAGCGCCCCCGCATACTCGTGCGCCATATGCGTTAACCCCACCGATTCTAGCAGAGCCATCGCCTGTTCTCGGAGTATGTGCTGTTCTTTAGCGATCGCCCAAGGTTGAAATTGCAACCGCCAAAAGTTCTCTCCGTCTTGCTTTTGCGCCCCTAGCATCATGTTTTCTAGTACTGTTAGCCGCGAAAGCGTCCGTGCGACTTGAAACGTGCGTACCATACCCTGTAGGGCAATTTGATAGGTTCTCAATTGCTGCACGGGTGCGCCGTCAAAAATTACCCAGCCGCGATCGGGGCGAATAAAATTTGACAGTAAGTTAAATAGAGTTGTCTTACCCGCGCCATTGGGACCAATTAACCCCGTAATACTACCTTTCGCTACTTCTAAATCGGCATTATCTACAGCCTTAATCCCGCCAAAACTTTTGGTAAGACCGCTAGCTGATAATAGTGGCATTGGTTGGGATTGTATATCTTTTGGTTCCATTGAGGTAATGGGTAATGGGTAATGGGTAATGGGTTGTTGGTTGGTCTTAAACAAATGACCAATGACCAATGACCAATGACTACTTTCCAAGTGTCAATTCTTCTTTCTTACCTAATATTCCTTGTGGTCGCCAAATCATCAGTATCATCAGTAGTAAGCCGATAACCATAATCCGAAACGCACTCAGGCGCACGTCATCGAGGGGTACGATTTTGGGCAAGATAAAACGGGTGGCGCTGTCGTAAGCAAAGAAAACAACTGCGCCGAGGATCGTACCGAAGTTGTTACCCGCACCACCTAAGATCACCATAATCCAAGCATCGAAAGTTGTCTGCGGCTGAAAATCATTCGGGTAAACTGAAGTTTGCTGCCATGCATACAAAGCACCAGAAATCCCAGCGATCGCCCCGCCTAACATTAACGCTTGCAATTTATACCAAAAGACGTTTTTTCCTAAAGCGCGGGCAACTTCCTCATCTTCGCGAATTGCTTTTAATACCCTTCCCCAGGGCGATCGCGCTAACACTTCCAACCGCCACACGACCAAAGCTAACACCAACACAGAAATCAGCATCAATCCCGATTTTTCGTAGTCGGTGAAGTTGTATAGTCCAATAGCTCCAGATGCGTAGGGAACAAAAATTAACAGCGTTGCGATGATACCGACAACCAGCCGCCACAATAATTTTAGCAGCGAAAACTTCTGTTTCTCTTGCCCGCTACGTCTGGCTTCTCCCTTAATTACCCATTTCCAAAGTTTCCAGTAACACATACCAACAACTAATGTTAGTAGCCCTACCATGATCCATTTCATCACCGTGTCGGGGTTAAAATCTGTTAAGGGTAGAGGATATCCCTGCAATCCAAAAGCCCCAGGTGTGGGAGTATTAGGAGTTGGCAAATCTTGATTGTTGACTACCAAGCGAATGAGTTCCGATACCCCAATCGTGACAATTGCTAAGTAGTCTTCTCGCAACCTTAGTGTTGATAAACCAATTAACCATCCTAGTAGAGCCGCTACCAAGGCTCCAGCTAGCGTTGCTACGATTAGGGGTACGCCATACATGCTTAACAATACAGTCGTGTATGCTCCCAAAGTCATGAAAGCAACCAGACCAAAGTTAATTAACCCCGTTAAACCCCATTGCAAGTTTAACCCCAAGCTGAACAGGGCAAAAATTGCTGTAGAAACTGTCAGAAACAAGATATAGGCAACCCAACCGATAATTGTTGGATCGTTCATCAGGGCGTTTAAATCTAACATATGCGTTGCTAAACCCGTCGCCACACTAAGGAATGTTTGCTTTTGTGCTAAAAGATTTTAACCCAACAAGGATAGAAGTCAGTAGCGATCGCATCTTTATCTCACCAAGGCTGTTTTCTGCAACAGCTATGAGAAATCAAACTAAAGGGATACACAGCAAGCCCGTCCTCTAGTCAACACTAAAAACTATATAAGACTGCAAAACGCAAGCAACAGCTTCCTTTAAACTAAGACTTGTTATCAGCGCAAACAGTAAGTAGAGAATTGTTATGGATGCTGCGGCACTTTGGCAACGCTATCAAGACTGGCTCTATTATCACGCCGGACTCGGATTTTACGTAGATATCAGTCGGATGCGCTTTGACGATGCATTGGTAGAGGGGTTGCAGCCCAAGTTAGAGAAAGCATTTGCGGATATGGCGGCTTTAGAAGCAGGGGCGATCGCCAATCCTGACGAAAATCGGATGGTAGGACATTACTGGCTGCGCGATCCCGATCTGGCTCCAACTTCAGAAATTAAACAAGAGATTGTTGAATCTGTAGACCAAATTGAAACCTTTGTCCGAAAAATTCATAGCGGCGCAATCCATCCGCCTCAAGCACCCCGCTACACTGATATTATCTCTATTGGTATTGGCGGCTCGGCACTCGGTCCCGAATTTGTCGCTGAAGCTTTGGCTCCTGATTTTCCTCCTCTGGCGATTCACTTCATTGATAACACCGATCCGGCGGGGATCGATCGCGTGTTAACGCGGGTGAGAAATCGTCTCACCAGCACTTTAGTTATTATCATTTCCAAATCTGGAGGCACGCCAGAACCGCGTAACGGCACGATTGAACTCAAAGCAGCCTATGCAAGTCACAATTTGGAATTTACCAAACACGCGATCGCCATCACGACTCCCGATAGCAAACTCGATAGGCAAGCAAAATCAGAAGGCTGGCTAGCCACTTTCCCCATGTTTGACTGGGTGGGGGGACGCACTTCAGAACTGTCCGCCGTCGGCTTGCTACCAGCCGCTTTGCAGGGTATCGACATCCGCGCGATGCTGGCTGGTGCAAAAGAAATGGATGCAGCAACCCGCGTTGCCGATCTCAAAACCAATCCCGCCGCCTTGCTTGCCCTCGGTTGGTATTACTCTGGGAACGGACGCGGTGAAAAAGATATGGTGGTGCTGCCCTATAAAGACAGCCTCTTACTATTTTCCCGTTACTTGCAGCAATTGGTGATGGAATCTCTGGGTAAAGAAAAAGACCTCGATGGTAACATCGTCCACCAAGGAATCGCCGTCTATGGTAACAAAGGTTCGACCGACCAACATGCCTACGTCCAGCAATTGCGCGAAGGCGTACCTAACTTCTTTGCCACCTTTATCGAAGTCTTGGAAGACCGTTCGGGTTCCTCGCCAGAAATCGATCCAGGCGCAACTGCTGGAGATTATCTCTCTGGCTTCCTCCAAGGAACTCGCCAAGCCTTGTATGAAAAACAGCGCGATTCCATTACCATTACCATTCCCCAAGTTAACCCCCACACAGTAGGCGCATTAATTGCCCTTTACGAACGAGCTGTAGGTTTCTATGGTTCGCTAGTGAATATTAACGCCTACCACCAACCAGGCGTAGAAGCAGGGAAAAAAGCAGCCGTCGTGGTGTTAGATTTGCAAAAACAAGTCTTGCAAGTCCTGCAAGAGGCTAAAACTCCTTTATCTCTGGCACAAATTGCCGAGAAAGCTGCAGCAACAGACCAAATTGAGGCAATTTATAAAATTCTGCGCCATCTGCAAGCAAATCGGAGAGAGGTAACGATGCAAGGAGATTTCGCCCATCCTGATAGTTTGACGTTTTCTGCCAATTGAGAATTATAGAGACGTTACATGTAACGTCTCTACAAGTCACATACCATACTTGGTTACATTCTGTTGCTAGCGCAACACTTTTTTACAGAGAGCTGGGTTAGATTGGGAGTAAATCCTTAGTCTAAACGGATCTGGTATGGCTGCTCATCGGGGTATTGAGATCTATCCGCTAGCTTCAATTCAAGGGGGAATGGCTCAGTTTTATACTCCCCAGTCCAGCCACGAGACAATGCTGGTGCAGATTCCGCCGCACACGATTGACGACCTCTTCGTTCACAAATCTCAGACAGACCAAATTTTAGTTGTGAGAGGGCGTTTAGCCCTCGTGACTTTAGAAAATAAGCAATATCGCTACACTCCATTGAGCGATCGCCTGCCTCAAGTTGTTAAAATTCCCCCAGGTGTGCTGCACGGTGCAATTAACTTGGATTCCGAACCATGCACGATCGTTAACGCCGTTCTGCGCCATCGTCCAACGCAACCGCGAGATTATATTCCTCGTCCCCGTCCTTTTCCCTACAATCTCGCGATCGCGGGAGCTAAACTAGCAGAAATGGAGGCTGTAATTATTCAGCAAGCCTTGGGTAGTGTGGGAGTATGACTGATTGGTAGATCCGGCATTTCTTTTATTCGTGCAGCACGGCTGGGCAGATGATAACCGTGCCATGATGCAGCTGGCGCGTCGGTTGGTCACAGATACAATTCCAGTTTTTGCGCCGAGTCTGGGTTACGTTCAAACTTGGGTGAGAATTGAGCCTTTGATTCAGGCAGTGGAAAAGCTGGCTAGCAAACAGATTGCCAAATATCCAGACGTACCGCTGAAGATTATCGGTCATTCAATGGGTGGTTTGATCTGGTTGGAGGTGTTGCACCGTCATCCCGAGTGGTGGTCTAGAATTCACTCGTTGGTTTTGATTGCATCGCCAGTCGGTGGTGCAGATGTGGCACGGGCGATCGATCCTTTAAATTGGGGAATTGGGATTGCTGGCGATCTGGGAAAAAATCGTAAGCCAATTGCAGCCGCGATCGCCTCTATAATTCCCACATTAGTTATTGCCGGAGACATTAATGGTGGTAGCGATGGCACAGTTCCAGTAGAATCTACCAAATTCCAAAATGCTCGGTTTATCTGCTTGCCAGAACTAGCTCATGCCGTCTTGCGAAATTATCCTACGGTTGCCACCATCATTCAAGACTTTTGGATAGATGCTAATGTTGGTGAGGCGATCGTCTATGACGATATCGTACAACGGTTGCAGGCAGTACCAGGAATGACAGACGGTCATCGCCGCGATTTTGAGAAAGCCCAAATTGCGATCGCGCTGCCAAATGGTGCTACTATTCGCACTTGCAAGAACTTATTTGGGATTGATTGTGTCTTTGTTGCCTCTCCTACTGGAGAATGTTTGTATGCAGGCTTTGTTGGTTGGCTGCACGCACCAGATTTACAGAAAGCTCTAGAAGATATTCAGCAAGCATATTAATTGATTAAATGCTGCAATACTCAGTTCACCCAGCTCCTAGATTCATTCGCACTCATTTAAATCGGCTTTTACCGAGTTGGTCGTTGCCAGTTTTATCTGTGGTTGTAGTTTTACAACTGTGTCAATTTGCTTTCTTGGAACGGACAGTTGAGACAGAAATCTATAAGAACGAATTTCGGCAACAATTTCTAGAATTTGGCAGCCAAATCATTGCCCAACTGGGAACAATGGGATACTTAGCAGATATGTTTGACCCACGCACTGGTTTCCCTATGACTTTTCCTCCCGGTCAAGTGCGGTTGAGCGATGTAAAAGTTGTTGGCGCTACCCTGGGCTATACAATCGATCGTAGCGGTCAGTGTGCTGCGATCGTCCATCCAACTTGGGGAAAAGCGGTTTATCCTTCTACACTTGTCTCATCTGCCCAACCAGATGTAGTTGCAGAAATCGTGGCTAACATAGCAGCTAATAGCACGCACTGCGATATTCAACCCGTAGCAGGATCGAGCGATCCAACCGTAGAGGGGCAACCTTTTCCAAATATAAAGCCAGTATAAGAGAGCCAATATAAGAGCGTGCATCTGCGATCGCAGCTTGAGAAAAAATTTATGAAAGCATCCACACAAGGTTCTGGTAAAGAAATTGTACTGCCTTTGGCAACGCTATTTGCTATCTTGGCGACGCTCGGCGTTAACGTCTTGTCAAACTTCTTTCCAGTTCGAGGATTAAATATTGGTGAAATTGCCAATACCATCCTTCAAGGCGTGCAAATTACGCCAGCAAATTATGCTTTTGCTATTTGGGGATTAATTTATCTCGGATTAATTGCATATGGGGTTTATCAGTTTCTTCCGGCACAGCGCCAAAATTCAACTCTGTATCGAGTTGATGTCTTACTAATTATTGCTTGTCTAGCTCAAATTGCTTGGGTATATCTCTTCACGCTACAGCTATTTTGGCTTTCAGTAATAGCAATGCTAGCAATTCTAATCTCCTTAATTGGAGCTTACTTGCAATTAGAAATTGGCAAAAGAGTATCGCGCGAATTCAAATGGCTGGTACACGCTCCATTTAGTATTTATTTAGGTTGGATCTCTGTAGCAACGATTGTTAATATTGCCTCTGCTCTTTATATTTCTAATTGGGATGGTTGGGGCATAAACCCTCTAGGATGGACTGTCATTATGCTGCTTGTTGGTGCAGCGATCGCCTCTGTAGTTGCCCTTCAACGGGCAGATATTGCCTTTACGCTGGTATTTGTTTGGGCATATGTTGCGATCGCAGTTCGTCATTTATCTCTCAATAATCCTGTCATTTCAATAACAGCAATAGTAGCAGCAATTATTCTTGTAGTCTTGTTGGGATTTAGTAAGATGAGATTACATAAGCTCGATTCAAAGTAGAGAAAGTTTTGCTTTTGGAGAGTCTGAAGTTGATAGTCGAAAAATTTTAACTTTTAACTTTTGACTTTTGACTTACTTAAAATGGAGTTTCTACCTGTAGAGTTAGAATCTTTCCAGAGTATGGATGCTCGAAACAAAGTTCTCTCGCGTGTAAGCATAAACGCTCTACTTCGGCGCGACAACCGTACAAGCGATCGCCCAAAATAGGTATTCCTAGCCCTTGGCGATCGGCAGCGTGAACTCTCAGCTGATGAGTTCGTCCTGTTAACGGGAAAAATTGCATTCGAGTGGAATTCTCCGCTCTGGCGATAACCTGGAATTCAGTTATGCTCGGCTTACCCCGTGCATCGACTTTCTGATAAGGGCGATCGCTAGGATCTCCCCAAAGTGATAGTTGAATCGTACCGCTTTCTTGCGTCACGCATCCGCCAAGTACCGCTTCATAAACTTTACGCACTCGCCGCTGTTGAAATTGCTGGCTCAGATGACGATAAGAGGCGCGATCGCGAGTCAGTAGCAAAATACCTGACGTTTCTAGATCGAGGCGATGTGAGGCTGCGATCGCCATTCCATCAGGTAGTAGATGACGTAGACGAGACACGACGCTATCGTAGCGATCGCTATAACGACCAGGAACGGAGAGCAGTCCTGGCGGTTTATTTACAGCAATCAGCCACTCGTCTTCATAAAGAATAGATTTCTTAGTTTGGATGCATAGATCTTGAAGATCTCCCTTAATCCCCCTTGAAAAGGGGGAAACAAAGCCGTCCTTAGCCCCCCTGTCTACAGCAGGTTGGAAGGATCTGACTGCCCCCCCTTCTAAGGGGGGTTGGGGGAATCTCTGCTGTAAACCTGACAACAAAAACCCCATCAACGGCTGACAGCGCTCCGCACAGGCTCCATAGAACTCCCCCTGCATTTTCTCGCCATTAGTCGAAGGCGATCCCCACCAAAACTCTGCCATTGCTAATGGCTTGAGGTTGTGAGTGGCAGCGTAATGCAATAATTTTGGCGCACAACAAGCCCCAGTGCCAGTAGGTAGCGAACCCGCCATCAACTGCTGTAGTGGTAGAGACTCCCCTGCAAAATTGCTCAACCTATAGCTAGCGTGCATCAGTGCTTGCAGCTGCCTAGATAAACTTTTCCGCTGTTGTTTCAACTCATACATTCTCTTATCTGCTTGCTCGATCGCCTGTTGGAGCGGTTGTAACAGACAATCTCGTTGACGCTTAAACAGCTTGCGATCGATCCCATCCTGACGACTTTGTTCGTCTAGTTGCGCTAACACCTCTACTAAAGCAACGCCTGCGAGGGTATCTTGAAATACCTGGCGCTGAAATTGTCGCTGTTGCTTGCGATCGCGATGTAGGATTGTCAGTTGCTGCCAACGGGTTTCAAACTCCTGTGCTAACGCTGCATACTTTTGTCGCTCTGGAATTTGTTGCAAGGCAATTAGCTCTTGTTTCATTGCTGCTAACATATCCAGGGTACGAGCTTCTTCTAAAGCCAGCTCTTTGCCCTCGATCGCCCCCACCCAACCTGTAACCGTGCTACGACCATGCAAAAGCCCAGAAAATGCTTTCAGCACTCGCCGTTCCCCAGCAGCAGTCTCGACAAGCAACACGCCATACATTTTCCCCTCATGGGAATCCCGCGCGTCAGTAGCCAGCTGTTGCATCAACCCAATTGCGATCGCTTCTACAAAAGGAGTGCGGGGTAGTGTCAATAATTTACCCGTCTGGGGACAATAACCTTCATACCAATAACTGACAGGTAAGTCACCAGCAACGCAACCTGAGCTAATAAAATCTGTTGGTAGATGAAGGATCATAATATTGGTAGTTGGTAATTGGTAGTTGGTAATTGCTTCCTTGTCCCCCTTGTCCCCCTTGTCCCCCTCGTCCCCCCTCAGCTCCCTGCTCCCTTTCTTCACTGATAATTGACATGAAATCTCTGTCTCGACTTCCCAGGCAAGATATTGCAGCCAAAATTTTTCATTGGGTAAATATTGTTAGTTTATTCATTATGCTGACCAGCGGACTGCAAATATACAATGCTAATCCCGTATTCGGCGGGCGTGCAGGCTGGCATATTCCGCCAATTTTTACCCTTGGAGGGTGGCTCGCTGGTGGTAGACACTGGCATTTTGCTGCAATGTGGCTGTTTTCGCTCAACTTGGTGTTTTATGGAATTTATATCCTCGTTTCCCGCCGTTGGAAACATCGATTTGTCAGCGATAAAGACATCAAAGCACTGAAATTGAGTCAAAACCAAAAGCGTCGTGCTTATGCATGGCATCGGATTGCTTATACGGCGATCGTTCCCATTTTATTACTTGCTATATTTAGCGGCTTAGGTATGTACAAACCCGCTCAATTTCACTGGATTGTTGATTGTTTTGGCGATTGGCAAGCGTTGCGAATCGTTCACTTCACCACAGTACCAATAGTAGTTATCTTTGCCACAATCCACGCCTTACTAGGACGAAAAGTCGGTGGCGATCGCCTTTTAGAATCGATGTTTTGGTAAGCTTATCTATAATAATATGAATCAGATTCAAATCCCTCGCCAAAGACTATTACGTCGTCACTTTCTCAAACTTTCTGGGCTTTCCAGCGTCAGTTTATTATTAGGTGGATGTGGCACGCCTTTATTTGAAGATATAGTTGGTAAAGTTTCCGAACCATTGAATCAGAAAGTTGAAACTTTAATCTTTAATCCTGACAAACTCGCACCAGAATTTCCAATTAGCGAGATTAAACCAGAAGCATTAATTGTTAACTCATTTAACTTTACTCCCAAAATCGATCCAACCAAATTTCGTCTGGTTGTCGATGGTGCAGTCAATAAATTCCTCAGCCTCAGCATGGCAGACATTCAGCAAATGCCCCTTGCCTCAATGGTGATTCGTCACGTCTGCGTGGAAGGATGGGCGGCGATCGTGCAATGGGGTGGAGTTCGATTGCGAGATATTATTAATCTTGCCCAACCTAAACCCGAGGCAAAATACGTTTATTTTAAATCCGCTGATGGCTACTACGAAAGCTGGGATTTAGCTTCGTGTATGCACCCGCAAACGCTGATGGCATATCAGAAAAACGGGCAACCTTTGCCGATAGATAACGGTGCGCCTTTACGTCTCGCCTCGCCAATTAAACTAGGTTACAAGCAAAGCAAGTGGGTTACTAACATTATTCTTAGCGATCGCCTCCTACCCGTCAAAGGCTACTGGGAAGACCAAGGCTATGAATGGTATGCAGGATTGTAAGTCGTAAGTCGTAGGGGCGGGTTTAGCAAATAAATTGACAACTGAGGCAATAAATCTTTGGTCAAAACCCGCCCGTACAAAAGTTAAAATTTACAACTACCAACCACCAACTACCGATTATCAATGACTAATTACCAAATCCAAGAGTAAAATCTATGGGATGCAATTCAGCACCTTAATGATGAACATTCCTAACTGTACCTGGCAGCGCCCTATTGGTCTGGGCTGGGATAAGCCCTATACTGTCCGTACCGCAAGTAATTTAGATGATGGTCCCTGGCACGGTATGCCTTTAGGGGGCTTTGGTGCGGGTTGTATCGGTCGGTCTTCTAGGGGTGATTTTAATTTGTGGCAGGTGGACGGCGGCGAGCATATTTTTCAGCCGATGCCTGCTTGTCAGTTTAGCGTGTTTGAAAGCGTGTCTGAACGGAGTGCATCTCGTCAGGCTTACGCTTTGTGTACGGAAGCACCTGAAGATGGATTGCAGAATTGGCAGTGGTATCCCTCTAGAGGCGAACAACACGCCCATACAGGCACGTATCATGCGTTGTATCCTCGTAGCTGGTTTGTCTATGAGGGTGTGTTTCAATCTCAGTTAACCTGCGAACAGTTTTCGCCAATTTGGGCAAATAACTATCAGGAAAGCAGCTATCCAGTGGGTGTATTTGTCTGGACTGCCCACAATCCTACTAATGCCCCTATAACTCTGAGTATTATGCTGTCCTGGCAGAATATGACAGGCTGGTTTACCAATGCTAGTAAATCTTCAGAAGTAAAAATTAGAGATGATGGTAGCCCCGTGTATGAATATAAATCGCGCTGGGGAGAAAGCCAGGGAAATTTTAATCGGTTGGTGGAAGATTCCAAGTCTGTCGGATGCTTATTAGGGCGAGACAATAGCGAGGATGCAGAAGAAGGAGATGGACAGTGGTGCATTGCTACGGCAAAACAGCCTGGTGTAGAAGTCTTTCATCATACCCGTTGGAATCCTGTCGGTACGGGAGAAGATATCTGGACAGACTTTGCTGAATTTGGTGCTTTACCTAACTTACAAGATGAGACACCAGCTATAGAGGGAGAACAAATTGCAGGTGCGATCGCCATTCGTTTTACACTTCAACCAGGGGAAACTCGCACGATTCCCTTTGTCTTAACTTGGGATTTTCCCGTTACGGAATTTGCTGCTGGGGTCAAATATTATCGTCGCTATACAGATTTTTTCGATCGCACGGGTAAAAATGCTTGGGCGATCGCGCGTACAGCTTTACATTCGGATCGAACTTGGCAATCTCAGATTCAAGCTTGGCAGCAACCAATTCTAAATAAAACCGATCTGCCAAATTGGTTCAAAATGGCATTGTTTAACGAACTTTACGATCTTACCAGCGGTGGGACGCTGTGGAGTGCGGCGACAGAGCGCGATCCGATCGGTCAGTTTGCCATTTTAGAATGTATTGATTATCGCTGGTATGAAAGCCTTGACGTGCGGCTTTACGGTTCGTTTGCTCTATTAATTTTATTTCCAGAGTTGGAGAAGGCTGTAATGCGTGCTTTTGCACGGGCTATTCCTGCTAGTGACAACCATCGTCGCCTCATTGGATATTACCTGACTATTGGGGCGGAAATGCCCCTCGCACCGCGTAAAGTTGCTGGTGCAACACCTCACGATTTAGGCGCACCCAACGAACACGTTTGGGAAAAAACAAATTACACGGCATATCAAGATTGCAATTTGTGGAAGGATTTACCCAGCGATTTTGTCTTGCAGGTATATCGAGACTATTTACTGACAGGTGCGACTGATGTAGAGTTTTTAGCATCATGTTGGGAGGCGATCGTTCAAGCCCTCAATTATTTGAAAACTTTCGATAAAGATGGCGATGGAATTCCTGAAAATTCTGGTGCGCCAGATCAAACTTTTGATGATTGGAAGTTGCAGGGTGTTAGTGCTTATTGTGGGGGATTGTGGTTGGCGGCTTTAGAAGCCGCGATCGCCATTGGTAAAATTTTACTTAACAATGTAGAGACGTTACATGTAACGTCTCTACAAGAAACGATCGACACTTATCAATCTTGGTTATCGCGATCGCGTCCTATCTACCAAGAAAAACTTTGGAACGGACAATATTATCGCTTAGATAGCAATAGCGGTTCTGATGTCGTGATGGCAGATCAACTCTGCGGACAATTTTACGCTCGTTTATTAAAACTACCTGACATTGTACCGCAAGAATGTGCTTTATCTGCACTCAAAACTATATACGATGCTTGCTTTTTGAAATTTCATCAGGGAAAATTTGGGGCGGCGAACGGTTTAAAACTGAATGGTTCTCCTGAAAACCCTAATGCTACCCATCCATTAGAAGTATGGACGGGAATTAATTTTGGATTGGCGGCTTTTCTCTTGCAAATGGGAATGAAAGCTGAGGCACTACAATTAACAGAAACAGTTGTCAATCAAATCTATGAAAATGGTTTGCAATTCCGTACTCCAGAAGCAATTACATCTGTTGGTACTTTTCGGGCAAGCTATTATTTACGGGCAATGGCAATTTGGGCAATTTATGGCGTGTGGTTTGATTTTTAGTTATTTAGCAATTTACCGTCTTTTGCTTTTGTCAATCGCTTGAATTTATTTGATGTCTTCTTAGCAAATGCTTTTTATCAGTAGTTGTTGCTGCACGTCCCTGTTGCTTTAACAGTTGAATGGAATACAAGGTAGCAATAACTTGAATCGTTCCCATTGTGATAAATAAAGTATTGAAAGACAACCAATTAACAATTATTCCCCCAAGCACTACAGCAAGACCAGTCATGACTTTTGATTGTCCGTCAGCCATGCCCCAAATTTGTCCTGCCTTTCCTCGATCTTCATATTGTGCATATAAAGCATTCCAGGTAGGAGTTGCTAAAGCGGAAGCAATTCCCAACCCTACTTGAACGATAAACAAACTTAGTTGAGAAGATACGAATAGATAGCAAAATGTGAAAATGGCATTTAAAGCATAGCCAATTATCATGAGTTTGGCTTTATTTATATTCCGGTCTGATAGCTTTCCAACTATGATAGTAAAAATTCCTGTAGCAACCAGATATGTAGCCCAAATTCCGCTAATATCAAGAATGTTGCCTCCAATTTTTTGAGTGAATAAACCAAAAATTGGAGCAAACATTCCTTCGCCCAAATACCAAATATTGCTACTGTAAAGTAGAATTTTGAGATTTTTTTGAAGCATAAAAAATAAAGCAACGACTTAATGAACTGAGTATATTTTATGCAGTCATTAGTCTATGTTGACGGTCGTAGTAGGTATTAAGTACGGAATCAAGCCGTTCTTTTCCAGCAGCAACAGCATTCACTTTGTCTACAAATTTACTTGAAATAAACTTTCTTAATGGCTGTTCGACGCAATTGAAATGGGGCATGACTTCAGCAACTTGTCTATCCCATTCTGGGTATAGTAACAAAAAATCATCAGGCATAACTTTAGTTTTGGTGATACCTGGCTCTGGAAAGCATTCAAAAGGTTTGTCTAAATTAAAACAGGCATAGTGATCGGTTAATTCTTCACCAGAATAAATGTCTCTAGGAGCTATTTCAAAGTCATAAGCTGTAGAGATGCAGTTGGCATAAAAACTATGATTGATATATCTACCAATGTCCCAACATAGTATGTAGTCACCGTTTCTTCCTCGAAAAGAATATTTAAATATGTGCTTTTGTTGAAGTTGGTCTAGAGATAATATATATGCCTCATCAAATTGCCGATCTAATTCATCTAATACCCACACTATTGTTCCTTTAGGAATAAACTTGGTAGCAAATACACCGTAACCAATAATTTTATTCACAAAACGTAGCTCTGTGTCTGGATGAATCATAAAGTTTCAATGCATAGCAATGCGTAATTTTTTATCATAATTATTTTCGCAGTATACCTCAATTTAAGCTTTTTTTAATATTTCTACATAGTAACGATATAAACGTTGGTAATTATACTCTCATTTAGATATAATATATAACTCAGTCCAACATCGGTTAGTTTTAATTACAGCTATTTCAAATCAGCATTTAAGATCGAGTATCTTATTCTACAGTTATCATAAACAATTCACGAATATCAAACAGTTTCGCCGCAGTTATAAAGCAATTATTCGTAAAGCGCTTGTTACTAAATATACAGCTAAAGCTTGCCCTTCAGGACATTTCCTATAAATGATGTTACTGAGAGCGATCGCCGTTGGTGAATAAACAGCTCCATCAGAACCGATAGAGCTGTTTATGCCAAAAAAAAGTAGGCGATCGCACTCTTATATAATCTCTAACTAAGTCAGAAGAGTAACTTTTCCAGTTACGAGATCGTAGCGACCAGGAACAATTTTTAATTTACCTTCCTTCATTAGTCCAGCTAAAATTGTTGATGATTCCCGTAACTGTTGTGCTTGATATTGTGCGTTAGCGATGATGGCATTCTTTTCCATATCGCCTGTTTTGTGCCTAACTAACTCTACAGATGGTTTAATTTCCTCAACAAAAATGCCGATTCTGCCAGGTAACGGATCGCCTTTAATTGCTGCTTGTACCGCACCGCATTTGCTGTGTCCTAAAACTATAATCAGTTGACAACCCAATACTGCTGTAGAAAATTCTAAGCTGCCGATAGCCGTTTGACTAGCAACGTTACCAGCCACGCGCACGACAAATAAATCTCCCAACCCTTGATCGAAAACAATTTCTGCCGGAACCCGCGAATCAGCACAGCCAAGTATAGATGCAAAAGGATATTGTGCTACTGCTGTTTCTTGCAAGCGTAGATGAGATTGATTGGGATTTTGGCGCTTGCCATTGACAAATCGCTTATTACCTTCTATCAGCTTTTGCAAAGCCATATTAGGATCGACTGGCTGAGGCTTGTCTTCAATTTTTGCAGGCTGCGCTACAGCAGATCGTGCGCCCCACGAACTACTAACAACACTAGTAGCAGCTATGCTAGCTCCTCCTACACCCACCAATTTGAGCAAATTGCGTCGTCCAACAAATCCATTTTTTCGAGTCATCACCGCACCTCAATCAAAAATATCTGCTGATTTCTGCCTAATAAAATAGGAAAAATCAGCACAGTAAACTTCTATGTTGGCTGCGTTTGTAGTCGCACGACCTAATTTCACTTTGACGTGGAAATCTGCAAAATTAAAATAAACTAACTTGCAAAAAATCTAGCAAACAACAGACCCAACGATTAGGAAATTTACCAAATTATGGGGGCAAAAAATTAATCTTTACTATAAGGCTATTCTATGGTAAATATAGAGAACAAACGATTAAGTCTGTTATATTCATCAAAAGTAATAGATATGCTGCGATCGCAGTAGTTTTTTAACTCTGGAGACAAAAGCTTTTTTGCTGCGCTTAACACGATTATCTGAATGAAAAGATAGTCATCATATTTTTGATGATTTTTTCATAGTGGAATTGGGCAAATCCGAATTCACGCTCCTTGTGGAACCAACGGAGACTATATTCCGGTATATTGGAGAACTCGAAAGATGACGTGTTGGAAGCTTGGCGTTGCACTGAAGGGCTTGCACCATCGCTAATTCAACTCTTTTCCAGCTCGCCTTTGACGCATATTGCCTCTCGCCTTAAATCTAAAATCTTTGAATTCACTCCCATAGCTAGGATTGATTGTTACCATTAGCGATCTAAAATGACACTGATTAGTAGCAGTTACAAGCAATTGATTTTATGTTGCGCCATCGCTCGTTCTTATCCCTGATTTTGGTAATTTTGGCAACATTTCTCATCGGCTGTAGCAGTCCCGGCACTGCCACAGTACCCCCGACTTACAGCTCGGCTCAAATTCAGCAGATTCAGCAGTACATTCCCGATATCCAAAGCTTGCGCGATCGCGCCAGCAGAGAAATTCCGTCTTTAGTACAAAGAAAAGATTGGATCGATGTCGGTAATTTCGTCCACGGACCTTTAGGAGAACTGCGGTTGACTATGAACTACATGACGCGCAATCTGCTGCCGCAAGATCAATCTAAAGCAAAGCAGATTACGCGAAACTTCTTTAACGACCTAGTAGCGGTCGATCAAGCTGCTCAACAAGGCGATGCGAAAAAAGCCTTGCTCAACGCCAGAGAAGCCATAGCAGACATCGACAACTTTCTTCAGTTGCTTCCCCAAACAGCAGAGTAAGGAGTCGGGAGTCGGGGACAAGGGAGACAAGGGAGACAAGGAAGACAAGGGGGAATTACAATCTATAATTCCAAATCTAAAACCCAAAATTTCTCTTATCCCTTACTCCTAGCCGCTCAAATATGACTCAAGTAGTAATTATCGGGTGCGGTATAGTGGGGGCAGCGATCGCCTACGAACTGAGCCAGGTTCCAGGGTTACAGGTTGCTGTCCTCGATCGCCAATTGCCAGCGCAAGCAGCAACAAAAGCGGCTTTGGGTGTTTTGATGGGTGTCATCAGCCATAAAACTAAGGGTAGGGCGTGGCAGTTGCGACAGGCAAGTATCCAACGCTATGAAACCCTCATTCCAGAATTAGAGGCACTGACAGGGCATCATATCCCTTTTAATCGGCAGGGAATTTTGATGTTGTGCGTGGCAGCAGAACTCGGTTCTTGGGAGAAACTCGTCGCTACTCGCGCCTCTCAAGGCTTAGCTTTAGAAATTTGGGATGGGGCAGAAGTCAAGTCCTGTTGTCCGCAAATTAACTGCCATCCCTCGACTTGGGCAATTTACTCGCCCCAAGATCGGCAAGTCGATCCGGTGAGTTTAACTTTAGCTCTAGTTGAGGGGGCAAAATGCAACGGTGTCAAATTCTACTTTGGAACGCAGATAGAGAAATATAATTTCAATGCGGATTCCAGCAATGCTGAGAGTGGTTCAGGCGATCGCCGCATCAGACAAATAACAATTTCTGGAGAGCGATCGCATTTGAATGTTGATTGGCTAGTTGTATCGGCTGGCTTAGGCTCGTTACCATCTCTGCCAACAGAAACTTCACCCCAACTACAATTTGACCTCGTACCCGTACTAGGTCAAGCTATTCACCTCAAGCTCGATCGCCCTTTGGGTAACACAGATTTTCAACCCGTCATCACGGGTAACGACGTGCATATCGTCCCTCTAAATGGGGGTCAACAAGCAACTGAATATTGGGTAGGAGCAACGGTGGAATTTCCTGCTATTGGGCGAGAAATCGAGGCAGCGCCAGCCTTGTTAGAGGAAGTCATGCAACAGGCGATCGCTTTTTGTCCTGCTCTAGCTACGGCAAATATTATCAAAACCTGGTCTGGTTTACGTCCCCGTCCTGAAGGTCGTTCCGCCCCCATAATTGACTACCTGTCAGGATTTAGCAATATCCTCTTAGCGACGGGACACTATCGCAACGGTGTTTTACTCGCACCCGCCACCGCACAAGCGATCCGCAAAATGATATTATCTTCTGATGAAGAGTGGTAATTGGTAATTGGTAGTTGGTAGTTGGTGGTTGCCTATGACCTATTACCCATTACCCATTACCCATTACTCGTATCGTGTCTATTACAGAACATCAAATTAATGTTGGTTCCCTAGAATGGTTTTACCGCGAGGTTGCCCCCATTGGAATGAGCGATCTGCTGCCAGTGGTGCTTTTACATGGTCTACCTTCCCATAGCTACGGTTGGCGACATGTTATGCCTGCTTTGGGGAGTCAGGGAACTAGGGCGATCGCCCCCGATTTGATTGGTTTTGGTTCGTCAGCAAAACCCCAAGGGCGGGATTTTAATTACACTCCCGATGCTTTTGTCAAGGCATTAGATGACTTTATTCAAGCTTTGGAGATCGATCGCTTTTGTTTGGTCGTGCAAGGATTTTTGGGTTCGGTAGGCTTGCAGTATGCTTTACGCCATAGCGATCGCGTCGAAAATATTGCCATTCTCAATACTCCCTTGACTACGGCTGCTAAACTACCTTGGCAGATGCAACAGTGGGGACTACCTTTTGCGGGAGACATGGCGACGCAAGATCCTTTGTTGGTGGATCGTACCCTCGAAGGTGGTAGCCGTTACCAGATTTCGGATGCAGATTTAGACATATTTCGCAAGCCTTTTTTGAAAAGTTCAAAAGCGGGGCGATCGCTAATGACGACGGTACGCAATCTGAAAATGTCCCCGTCTATGACAGAAATTGCTGATGGTTTTCAAGACTGGAAGAAACCACTTCTAATTGTCTGGGGTGTCAACGATCCTTGGCTTCCTGTCGAAATCGCCCAGAAATTTACCAGCAACCTACCCCAGGCAGAGATTGTCAAACTTGAAAAAGCGGGGCATTATCCTCAAGAGCATTTTGCCGAAGACATCTTATCAGATCTTTTACCTTTCGTGCGTCGTGCTTCGTAGAGTGCGAGATAGCTTCATTCGATTTATTATGAAGTAATGTAAAGAAAAGCTTCTCCTTTCATATGTCTGACCGATTCATAGGTAAACCCCGTCCTCTTTGGCGTGTCATTTTACTGTCTGTTGCTAGTCTGATGCTGTACTACGGCTGGTATAAATGGATTATTCAAGAAGAATTACGCCGCTACAACGGTTATGGCTGGTCTGGGACGCTGTGCTTAGCACCTTTTGTACTAGGGGTTGTCGTTCCCCAATTGTTACGGATTTACGATCCTGACGTACCAGGTTGGTTCGGCTGGTTTTCACTGCTGGGGGTGGTTTGGATTTATATCGTGCAGTTCAAGCTGTATAAAACAGTGAATGTGCTGTATCGGGAAGCAGGAATGAAAGAACCGCTAACTGTTTGGTGGATATTTGTACCTGGCTTGAATTTAGTTGTCGGTTTGAGACAAATTCATTTTTTGAGTCAATATTGGGCAAGCAAACAAGGAACAATCGTGAAGGATGCTTTAGCTGAAAATCTTCCTTTCTTGTCTGCAAATGCTTAAATAAATTTTTAATTGGAGAGCTATATATAGCACTTCTGGATCTATTAACAATAGGGTGCGTTATTGACGCACCCTACCATATACATCACTTCTTCAGCGGATCGTGACCCCAGTTTTTTAGGGAATAATACCAGCGCGAATTCTCAATATCGTGTGATGGCTTTTGGGCGCTATGACGGTGGACGTAACTGATGACTTTCATCAGATGAGAAATATCGTCTTCAGTATATTCATCCTCTTTTTTTTGCAATAACTCAACGATTCGCCGTCCAGATTTATGTCCGGTTGACTCGTCATCGTCCTTTTTTTGTCCTACAGCTTGTGATTCCTCAGTTTTCAACCAAGATTCAAGCTCTTTAGGAGTCATATTGACGACTTGATGAAACTCTGCGATCGCAGATTTGACATCTTGACTCATAACTTAATTTTACTCCTCTACTTTGTCTAAAGCATCTGGTTTGTGGGCTGCTTCTTTCCCTGTTTTTTCGCTTTTTACCAGATACTCAGGATTGTCTTTCGATGCAGCAACGTGGTGTCCTTTAATTTCTGTAGGAGAAGTGAGTTTCTTTTCTACTTCACCAGTAGTTTTACCCTGAGAGGTTTTCCACTCAACTTTATCGCCTTGCTTAAATTCTTCAGACATGAGTAAAAGATTGTTCCTACTTAAATTTTCTTTCCCTATTAGTGTTTAATTATCTTGACGATTAAGCAAGCAGCCATCAATCTATTTACAGATTACAAATTAGGTGAATTTGAATCTAAATCTTACTTTTGTCAGTGGTTGAGATTTAGATAGCGTGGTAGCTATATTTAGGGGATTTTTGCGATCGCCTAAAGACTCTTAGAAGCACCAAAGCCACCACCACCTGGGGTTTCAATGACAAAAATATCTCCAGGCTGCATCTGCGCGATCGCTGTACTACCTAATTCCTCCACCGTACCATCTTGGCGTTGAATGTAGTTTCTCCCCACTGCCCCAGGCTTACCACCATGCAAGCCGAAGGGAGGCACAACCCTACGTCCAGAGAGAATTGCCGCTGTCATTGGTTCGCGAAACTGAAGGCGGCGAATGACACCATTACCACCGCGATGCAAGCCTTCACCGCCACTGTGGGGACGAATGCTAAAACTGTCTAACAAGACTGGAAATCGCCATTCTAAGACTTCAGGATCGGTAAGGCGAGAATTTGTCATGTGAGTATGCACCGCATCCGTGCCGTCAAAATCTGCACCCGCACCCGAACCGCCGCAGATCGTCTCATAATATTGATGGCGATCGCTACCAAAAGTAAAATTATTCATCGTACTTTGCGCTGCTGCCATCACACCCAAAGCACCATATAAAGCATCGGTAATCGCTTGGGAAGTCTCGACATTCCCCGCCACCACCGCCGCCGGATAGCGAGGATTCAACATACAACCTTCAGGAACGATCGTTTCCAAAGGTTCGAGACAGCCAGCATTCAGAGGAATATCGTCATCTACCAAAGTGCGGAAGACATACAACACCGCAGCTTGGCACACCGCAGCCGGAGCATTAAAATTGGTTTTCAGTTGGGGTGAAGTGCCAGTAAAATCGATTCGAGCGCTACGGGTAGATTTATCGATCGCGATCGCCACTTGAATGACACTACCATTGTCGAGTTGGTAAGCGAACTCTCCACTGCTGAGTCCTTCTATAACTTTCCGTACTGACTTGGCAGCATTATCTTGGACAAAACCCATGTAGGCTTGAACTGTTTCCAAGCTGTAGTGTTCTACCATTTTGTGGAGTTCTTGCACGCCGCGTTCGTTTGCGGCAATTTGGGCTTTGAGATCGGCAAGATTTTGCATCGGATTGCGAACGGGATACGCGCTATCACACAGGAGTTGCATTAACTCCGGTTCGCGAAACTCTCCTTGAGATACCAGCAGAAAATTATCAATTAATACCCCTTCTTGTTCCACAGTTGTGCTGTTGGGTGGCATCGAACCAGGAGTAATCCCGCCAATATCGGCATGGTGTCCCCTGGAAGCAACGTAGAAGATGGGTGTAGGGGCGGGTTTAGCAAATAAATTGTCAGCATCAACCGTCAATCCTGGTGCAAAACCCGCCCGTACGGGAGAGTCGGGAGTCGTAGGGGCGGGTTTTGCAAATAAATTGTCAGCATCAACCATCAATCCTGGTTCCAAACCCGCCCAGACAGGAGTAATTACAGTAATATCAGGGAGGTGAGTTCCGCCATTGTAAGGATTATTCGATACGTAAACATCACCAGGTTGCAAGCTACTACCTTTTTGGGCAATCAACGCCGTCACGCTTTCACTCATAGAACCTAAATGAACCGGAATGTGAGGCGCGTTTGCCACCAACTGTCCGCGAGAATCGAAAATTGCGCAGGAAAAATCCAACCTTTCTTTGATATTGACCGAAGAACTTGTATTTTGTAACGTTATACCCATCTGTTCCGCGATCGCCCGAAATAAATTATTGAAAATTTCCAACATGACTGGATCTGGTAGTTGGCGATCGGTAATTGGTAATTGGTCATTGGTAGTTGCTCCCCGTGCCTCTGATTCCCCTATCAGGGCGGGTTTTGAAGGAAGATTTTCGACTACGCCTGTGAATCCAGGTGCTAAACCCGCCCCTACGACTTGCGACTCCCCTGTACGGGCGGGTTTGGCACGAAGACTGACTGTTGAGGCTGTCAATCTATCTGCTAAACCCGCCCCTACGACTTGCGACTCCCGCTTTCTCATCACCAAATGATTTCTCTGTGTCACTTCGGCTTGCCAGCCAGGTTCGACGATATTCGTCCCCGTGGCTTCCGCGACGATCGCCGGACTGAAAATACAATCTCCTGGTTGTAAGTCTTCTCTTCTGTATACAGGTGTGTCGTGCCACGCATCGGCTGTATACATTTGTACTGTCTTCACTGGTACGGGAGGTGCGTCGGTGCGCCGGGTCACAATTGGTTCTGTAGCCACCTCTGTTTTTAAGATCGCCTCCACAGCTACAGCCTCGACAATTAATCCTCGATCCGCAGCAATAAAACCGTACAGTTGACGGTGCGCTGCCTCAAACTGCTGTCGCATTCCTGCTATATCTTCATATCGGACTACCAAAGGCGAATCTGTCCCCTCGTAGCGCAAATGTACTCGCCGCATCACCTCAACCCTATCGGTAACGCGGTTATCTCCATCTGTAAGGTCTAGTTCTGCTTTTGTTTCTAACTCCAACTGAGTTAAAATTTCCTCTAATTCAGCCACCAACCCTACATCTAAAACCCTCTCCACGGCACGTTCCCGCAACGCCCGTTCGTCTGCTAAACCCATACCGTAAGCCGACAGCACCCCAGCATAGGGATGGATCAAAATCTGCTGCATTCCTAAAGCATCGGCAATTAAACAAGCATGTTGTCCGCCTGCGCCGCCAAAACAGCAGAGAGTGTATTCCGACACGTCATAACCGCGCTGAAGAGAGATTTTCTTAATTGCATTCGCCATTTTTTCCACAGCGATCGCTAAAAATCCCGTTGCGACTCGTTCGGGCGATCGCCCACCTCCAATTTCTGTCGCTAGTTGGCTAAACTTGCGTTGCACGACTTCTACATCTAAGGGTAAATCTCCGCTCGATCCAAATACCTTGGGAAACAAGTCCGGCTGCAACTTGCCTACCATGATGTTGCAGTCCGTTACCGTCAGCGGTCCTTCCTGGCGATAACAAGCGGGTCCTGGGTTTGCTCCTGCTGATTCGGGTCCCACACGATAGCGCGCCCCGTCAAATTGGGCGATCGAACCGCCACCCGCCGCCACCGTATGAATTGCCATCATCGGCGTTCGCAGTCGCACTCCTGCCACTTCTGTTTCTAACGCCCGTTCGTATTCGCCTGCGTAATGGGCAACATCTGTAGACGTTCCACCCATATCGAAGCTGATAATCTTATTAAACCCTGCCATCAAACTTGTCTGTACTGCCCCGACAATCCCTCCCGCAGGTCCTGAGAGAATGCTATCTTTCCCCTGAAACCTTTGGGCATCTGCTAACCCACCATTGGATTGCATGAACATTAATTTGGGGAAATCGGGAGTTGGTAGGGGCGGGTTTCCAAACCCGCCCGTACGGGAGTCGGGGGTAAGTTGATGGTTGGCAGTTGACGGTTGTTGGTTGAGCGTGCGAAATTGCGACTTGTCCTCCTTGTCTCCCTTATCCCCCTTGTCCCCCTTATCCCCTTCTTCCCGACTCCCGATTCCTCCCAACTGACTCGCCACCCGATCCACGTATCTACGCAAAATGGGAGATAAATAGGCATCAACTACGGTAGTGTCACCTCGACTAACGAGTTTCATCAAGGGGCTGACTTCGTGGGAAACTGAAATCTGAGTGAAACCGATTTTTCGGGCTACGGCTGCAACTTGTTGTTCGTGTTGAGGATAGCGGTAGCCGTGCATGAAGACGATCGCGCAGGAACGAATTCCGGCATCGTAAGCTGCTTGCAATTCTAAAGTGTAGGCTGGATTAACAGCAATGAGTTCTTCGCCTTGGGCGCTGTAGCGTTCTTCTACTTCAACGACTCGTTCGTACAGCATTTCTGGTAAAACGATTTGCCGTGCAAAGATGTTGGGGCGATTTTGATAGCCGATGCGTAAGGCATCTCGAAAGCCTTTTGTCACGACTAAGACAGTGCGATCGCCTTTACGTTCTAACAGTGCATTTGTCGCGACAGTAGTTCCCATCTTCACCACGCCAATTTGTGCTGCTGGTAGGGGTGCATCGGTAGGAACGCCCAGTATTTCCCGTATACCTTGGATTGCTGCATCGGTATAGCGTTCTGGATTTTCCGACAGGAGTTTGTGAACGATCGTTCGTCCGTCAGGATGCTGCGCCACGATATCGGTAAACGTACCACCGCGATCGATCCAAAATTGCCAACGTCCTATCGCGCGATCGGCTACCGTCATCACTCATTCCTCAATGCAAGGGCTATTTGTAAGTTAGCAGCAGCTAGGGTACAGATGCATGGTGCGATCGCCTTTACGCTTGGATGTAGTCATGGCTTTTTCTCGTAATCATCCTGACGCTGTTTCTTGCCGCTATGACTCTATGATTCATCGGGTTATTTTAACTGACGAATACCTTGAATTAATCCCTGACAAACACCCGTGAGAAAATCTAAATCTAAGGTTTCAATGCGATCGCTCGGTTTGTGATAGTGAGGGTTGCGTAACATCGCTGTATCTGTAACCATCATCGCTCGATATCCTCGATCCCAAAAGGGCGCGTGATCGCTTAATCGCGTTTGGGGAACAATCCTACCTCGGTTGGGAACTGGTAGCCACTCGCTAGGAACTCCTACTTGGCGTATATTTCGGCTGAGATGAATTAAGTCGGGAACAATCGATAAATTACCGATTAAAGCAATGAAATCGCCGCGATTAGGGTAAAAACGCTCTAATGGACTTGGGTATCGTTGCGATCCAGGTGTAGCATCGCTATAACCCAACATTTCAAGGGAAATCATTAGACGTAGCGGTTGCTGCTGCTGGCGTAATAAATCGGCATATGCAGACGCACCCGAACCTACAGCGATACCGTCTTTTCCGGTAAATCCGTATTCTTCTAAATCAAATGCTACGAGTTGAATGGGATGTTTGGCTGGTTGGCTAGCCAAAGATTTTGCTGATTCTAGTAGTACCGATACACCTGTAGCATTATCATCTGCCCCAGGCGTACCGGGAACGGTGTCGTAATGCGCGCCAATTAAAATTGGTGGAGATTTTCTCTTACTGCTTTGTTGCAAGCCAGGAAGATTGAGAATTAAGTTTTGAAAAGTTTGTCCTCTAATTTGAAATTCATGAATGTCTACCTTGCCCCATTGACTGAGTTCTGCATGAATATATTGGCGGACAAAGAAATGTCCTGCTGTTGATAGGAAAGGATCGCGATCGCGGACTATTTCCGTTAAGTGATTCTGCAAGCGTTGTTTGAGATCCACAGTCTGGTTTAATTTTTTACTTAAACAGTTTTCACCTTCATTGTCGTACAAACCGAATATATCTTGCGATTCTCAAATTTCTTCCGTGGGATAGATCGATTTTTCAGTATATATCAATACCATAAGAGTATTGAAATAAATTATTCAAAGGAGTTTGATCGGTGAATATTCTAGCTTGGATAGTCTTAGGTTTAATTGCTGGTGCGATCGCCAAAGCTATCTATCCCGGTCGTCAAGGCGGTGGGATCTTAGGTACGCTCTTACTAGGTATTATTGGTGCATTTGTAGGTGGTACTTTGGGAACTTTCCTCAGTACGGGAACCTTACAGTTGGCAGCCACAACATTTAGTATTCCTGGTATAGCTTTAGCAGTTCTTGGTGCAATTATTGCTATATTTATTTGGAATGCAATCAACCGTCGTAGCGCTGTATAAGCTGTTAGCAAAAGCGTAGTTAAAGTATAATATCTAGAATAAATCGGGATAGAAAAGTAGATAAACTATCCCGATTTTTTGTGATTGAATATTCGATACATAGCTCTGAATCTGAGCAGACAAAAATTTATCTATCATCTCTTGTTGTAGAACCGATTTTCAAATAAAAGTTATGTCAGATTGTCAGTCAAACTTAATCCGAACTCACTTCTCGAATTTGCAAAGCATTACCCATCCACTCAGCACCGTGAAGCTGAAATTTTGCTATTTCTTCTTGAGGTTTTGCAGTCATTTGAACGAAGGCAAATCCTAACCCTTCACCCGTACTCCAGTGAGTCGGATAAAAAATATGTTTGATAGAACCATAATTGCCAAAGAGGTCTAAAATATCTGTTTGTGCTACTTGGTGCGGTAAGTTATTAACGAACAGGGTCATAAAAACACTCCTCTATCGATTCATGGCAATGCCTGGACTCTAGTATTCCCAAAATTTCATCAAAAATTTGGCTCGATAGATCGGCTTCGTTCGGAGATCCTCCAACACTCTTCAGGACTTACGCAGTCGATCCTCCAAACCCCTGCTAAATCGGGGGCTTAAAGTCCCCCTAAAAAGGGGGGAACCAGAGGGGATCGAGATTTCAGATTTTCTTGTGCGTAACTCCTGACCCTTTTTAGGCAGCTGAAAAAAATTGGCACGTAAGGTGATGTCTAATTTGCGACTTCTACCTATTGTTGCTGTGACAGTTTTGATTGTTACCGCTTGCGAGTCAGTAGGATTTATGTTTTTTGTATACTTAATAACAATTAACTCAAAATTAATAATTGACAGCACATCTACTACGTTAGATTCATGACTTCTGGCAACGTATTACGGGAAGATAATACAAATTTAGCTTTTCCGTAAAATTTATTAAGATTGCTAAATGAACCTCAAACGCTTATCTCAGTTTGGCTCTCCGATTTTAGGTTTACTCTTATTTGGAGTATCGTTGTGGGCGATCGCAACTCAATTGCGAGAGTTCGACTATCGAGATATTTTTCGCAGCTTGGCAGAAATTCCCAAAAGTTACATAGTACTTGCACTGATTTGCACTGCGCTGAACTACTTGATGCTGACGGGGTATGATGCTTTAGCAATGCGATACATTCGCCGTTCCATACCTTTTCGGAAAGTGGCACTGACGGCGATTATTAGTCAAGCAATTACCAATACTGCCGGATTAGAACTCTTAACTGGCAGCGCGATCCGCTACCGATTTTATTCGGCTTGGGGGCTATCGACTCTAGAAATTGCGAAAGTGATTACTTTCTGTCATGTTAGCTTTTGGCTGGGTTTTTTTGCCGTAGCTGGCTTGGTGTTGATCGGCGAACCTGTATCTGTCCCCTCTTTACTCCGCATTCCCTCAAACTCTTTATTTCCGCTTGGTACGATATTTTTATTTTTAGTTGCAGGATATTTATTGTGGAATACTTGGAGTCACAAGCCGATGAAACTTGGCAAGTGGGGAATTCCGCGCCTTCCTGGTAAGCTTTCACTATTTCAAACAGCGATCGCGATCCTCGACTGGGCAATTGCAGGGGGCGTTCTTTACGTTTTGCTATTAGCTAACGCTCCCCTATCGTATCCAAGTTTTTTTGGGATCTACATCTTAGGACAGTTGGCAGGAGTTATTAGCAATGTCCCTGGTGGATTAGGCGTGTTTGAAACGGTACTCTTGCTGTCGCTATCAGCGCAAATTCCATCAGCCGAACTATTTGGGGCGTTATTAGCATATCGAGGCATTTACTACTTTTTACCTTTAATTGTGGCGATCGTACTGCTGGGGATTTATGAATTGCGGCAGCGATTTGAGAAAACAGAGTTTTCTCCGCGCAATCGTACCTAAACTTTCTGAACTCATTTTAAAATACAAACACAGCCAAAGATATTGTTGTATTTGCTGCCTGAGTCAGTGCAAATTATGGTTGAGCTAAGAAGTTTTGAGTGTGGGGTAGGCTGCTACCAACTTCGTAACTATGAACTATGAGTAAACAAGAATCTGGAGCGATCGCGCGGGAAATTCAAACCCAAATTTTAGTGTTGGGTGGACTCGCCGCCCTCATGTGGATTACCGAATTTATAGATATCTTTTTTTTTAGAGGTAGATTAGACGCTTTTGGTATTCGTCCCCACAGTTTTATTGGCTTGCGGGGCATTTTATTTGCGCCTTTTTTACACGGCGGATTGGGGCATTTGATTGCGAATACAATTCCCTTTCTAACTCTAGGCTGGTTAGTGATGTTGCGGGAAACCAGCGATTTTTTTGTCGTCAGCATCGTCACAATGCTTGTCAGCGGATTAGGTGTGTGGCTGACTGGTTCGCCTTACTCAATTCACGTTGGCGCGAGTGGAGTTATTTTTGGTTATTTTGGGTTTTTACTCCTACGCGGCTATTTTGAACGGAGTTTTGCAGCAATCTTATTTTCTCTTGTTGTAGGCTTCCTTTACGGCGGAATGATTTGGGGAGTTTTACCGAGCCAATATGGTATTTCCTGGCAAGGGCATTTATTTGGATTTATTGGGGGTGCGATCGCGGCTCGTTTACTAGCTAAACCAAAAAAGAGGTATTGATAGTAGGGGCGCACAGCCATGCGCCCTCAAGAGATCTAAAATTTTTGCTATCTTTAGACTCTATAGTAAAGGTGTATGCTTCGCCATTTTCCCAAGATATAATGCTACGTTGATATGGCTCAATCTATATACTAATTGCGATCGCCCATACTTTCAGGTACACCTACAGGTGGTACTAACTCCGCATCTCCTGAATTTTCTGATTCGGGAATTGGTTGTTCGCTCGGTTCTGTAATTTCTGGTAAAGCAGGTGACACGCTAGGAGATGGTGTGACTTGAGGACGACGGAAACGATTGAAATAGCCACCAAATTTTTGACCAATTGGATTTTGAGTCTTTGGTGTTTCTGGCGTAACTGGTAAAGTCGGTTCTACTGGCGTTGTTAACTCTGGTGCAATTTCTTGAGTAGTCGTTTCCTCTTCAGGAGTATTTAACTCGGATGCGGGTGATTCTTCCACTTCAGGCAAAGTGGGCGATGGTGTAGCAGTTGGTGGACGACGAAAACGATTGAAATAGCCACCAAAACGTGGGGAGTTGGGAGTGGCGGGAGTCGGTGCGACTGGTGGCGTAATTTCTACTGCTGGTACTTCTGGGGCAATTTCTGGTAATGGTTCTGTTTCTTCGGGAGTAGTTAACTCTGGTGCAGGTGATTCTACTTCCGGTGTTGGAGACGGTGCGACAACTGGAGAACGGCGGAAGCGATTGAAAAATCCTTTCGGTTTTTCTTCCTCTAGTTTTTTTGGTGCTGCTTCAGATTTCTCTTCCGGTACTACAGCAGGTTCCACTTCTGGGGATTCTAGTTGTGGTTCTACAGCAGGTGGAGTTAATTCTGGTGCGGGGGATGCTTCTACTTCCGGTAGCGTTGGGGATGGTGTAGCCGCAGGACGACGGAAGCGATTGAAAAATCCCTTTGGTTCTTCTGCCTTGGCTGGAGGTATCGGGGCTGGTTCTTCAGTTTCAGTTTCTGGAGTTTCAATCTTTGTTTCGGTAGGCTTTTCTTTCGTTTCGGTTGGTATTTCTTCTTCTGATTGCGGTGGAGTAGTCTCTTCTATCGCTGGTGGTATGGGTGTAGGCACTTCTTCTACTTCACCCTTATAGTCAGGATCGACAATACCACGGGCGGCGGCGGCGGATAGTTCACCCCTTACCAATTTTGAAAGAGTATCTTGACTATTCGGATCGTAGGAAATGACGCGAACGGTGTTATTAAATATATTTTTGACTGGGTTGCCTTGTTCGTCGAGAAATTCGAGTTGTACCCAGTTCTTGCCCTTGTTAAAACCCGAAAGATAAATCGGTTCCCAGCGATCGATGATAAAACTCTTGCCGTTAATCGTACAACGGATCCGCCAGTCGGGAACTTCGTCTTGAGGATCGGCTTGGGCGGCGAGGTGTAAGGGGGCGTTGGTAAGGTAAAAGTCGAGTAGGATTGGTTCTGCCCCGTAGCTACCTTTAGGACGGCTGTAGGTTAATAATGGCTGGCTAGAGTTGGGGTTGTTATCGTCGGTTTTGGTAAAAACGTGAAATGTAGTTTGAGCGTACGCACCCTCGTTCTTAAAACTTTCATGCCAAGGGCGAGAAGCGAAGACGCGCAGGGTGTGAGTACCTGGGGATAGGTTGGATAGAACAAAAGGCTGTTGCACGTCGTAGACGGCTTCGTAGGGCTGGTTATCGAGAATAACGTGAAGATGGGGTCCTAAGCCTAAATCTGAATTTTGAAAAATGGGTAGGTCTTGAACTTGAAAGCGGGCTGATACCGTGTCGTCTTGCAACACCTCATCGGGCTGGGGAGACAAGATTTTTACTTGCGGCTGGCGAACTTCCAGGGCTTGACGCAGTTGCAGAATAGCTTCCGGCGGGGCGACTTCGGTAATGTTACCTGCAAGTTGGACGGTACTGCGGGAGTTTGGAGGAATAGCGGCGCGTAAAGTATCCGAACTGCCACAACTTACTAGACCTAGGCTCAAACATGCTGCGACTAGAACTGCGATCGCAGCCTTAGCCATTTTTCGTAGTTTTGCGATCGCCACCACCCCAAATGCTCCTCATGCTCGAAATTTACTATCACCCTCAATCTAAATTTTAAGGGTTGTAGGTAAATCGCCTGAAATGATTTACAGATTGTGCCAGATGACAGCTCAGCTTTCGCGTTCTAAGTATCAAGCGTTACGTTTAACTCATACATGCGATATAAGTCAACTTAATAAAAAACTTCATCCTCAAGAGATAACTCTCATCGCCTGTTTTCTGACTTTTGACTCATTTCTTCATAAGTGTTGCAAATTATTTAGCTTTGTAAATTATATAAATAACCCCTTGACTTTTTTCACAGTCATGTAAACTTGGACACCTGAACCTGCTTAATGTTGAGCAATTTTGAATTATTGTTAACAAACGCCTAAGATGAAGACAACCGAGATTTTATAATTCATCAGAAAGCAGTTTCACGATCGGTCTTCTGGTCTACCTGATGGATGTCATAAAGCAGACAAAATGGTTGGCTTCTTCAAAGAAAATCGATTTGTGAATTAAACCACTCCTGTTTCCTTGTCAAGAGAGGAGAGTCTAAATGACGATCAGTCCTCCGGAGCGAGAGGAAAAGAAAGCAAGAGTTGTCGTCGATAATGACCCGGTTCCAACTTCATTTGAGTTGTGGTCAAAACCAGGACACTTCGATCGCACCTTGTCTAGAGGTCCCAAAACCACAACCTGGATTTGGAACCTGCACGCCCTCGCACACGATTTCGATACGCATACCAGCGACCTAGAAGATATTTCCCGTAAAATCTTCGCCGCTCACTTCGGTCACTTAGCGGTGATCTTCATCTGGTTGAGCGGGATGTATTTTCATGGCGCTCGTTTTTCAAACTATGAAGCTTGGCTAGCCGATCCGCTGGGCGTGAAGCCTAGCGCTCAGGTCGTCTGGTCTGTTGTTGGTCAAGACATTTTAAATGCTGATGTCGGTGGTGGCTTCCACGGTATTCAGATTACATCTGGGTTTTTCCAAATTTGGCGTGGTGCTGGCATCACGAACACGTTCCAACTCTATTGCACTGCCATTGGCGGTTTAGTCATGGCGGCGCTAATGCTGTTTGCTGGTTGGTTCCACTACCACAAACGCGCTCCTAAGTTGGAATGGTTCCAGAATGTCGAGTCAATGCTGAACCACCACCTAGCAGGATTGTTAGGTCTAGGTAGCTTGGCATGGGCGGGACACCAGATCCACGTATCTTTGCCAATTAACAAGCTGTTGGATGCTGGGGTAGCGCCAAAGGATATTCCTTTACCGCAAGAATTTATCCTCAACTCCAATTTGATGACTGAGTTGTATCCCAGTTTTGCTCAAGGCTTAACGCCCTTCTGGACGTTGAACTGGGGCGCGTATGCTGACTTCCTCACCTTCAAGGGCGGACTTAATCCCGTTACTGGTGGACTGTGGTTGACAGACCAAGCGCACCACCACTTGGCGATCGCCGTATTGTTCATCATTGCCGGACACATGTACCGGACGAACTGGGGCATCGGTCACAGCCTGAAGGAAATTCTGGAAAATCACAAAGGACCCTTCACCGGAGACGGTCATAGAGGTCTGTTTGAAAACATGACCACTTCCTGGCACGCTCAGTTGGGAACCAACTTAGCAATGCTGGGTTCGCTGACGATTATCGTGGCGCATCACATGTACGCGATGCCTCCGTATCCGTACTTGGCAACCGACTACGCGACACAGCTGTCCATTTTCACTCACCACATGTGGATTGGCGGCTTCTGTATCGTCGGTGGTGCGGCTCACGCCACTATTTTCATGGTGCGGGATTACGATCCAGCCACGAACATGAACAACGTTCTGGATCGAGTCCTTCGTCACCGCGACGCTATCATTTCTCACCTCAACTGGGTGTGCATGTTCTTGGGCTTCCATAGCTTCGGCTTGTACATCCATAACGACACGATGCAAGCGCTCGGTCGTCCCCAGGATATGTTCTCGGATACGGCGATTCAACTTCAGCCCGTATTCGCGCAGTGGGTGCAAAATCTACACACATTGGCTCCTGGTTCCACCGCTCCTAACGCCCTCGAACCCGTGAGCTATGCTTTCGGTGGCGGCGTACTGGCTGTAGGCGGAAAAGTTGCCATGATGCCGATCGCGTTGGGTACGGCGGATTTCATGATCCACCACATCCACGCTTTCCAAATCCACGTTACTGTACTAATCCTGCTTAAGGGCTTCTTGTTTGCCCGTAACTCTCGCTTGATCCCAGACAAGGCTAACTTGGGCTTCCGCTTCCCTTGCGACGGTCCAGGACGCGGCGGTACTTGCCAAGTTTCTGGTTGGGACCACGTATTCTTAGGATTGTTCTGGATGTTCAACACGATTTCGATCGCCGTCTACCACTTCAGCTGGAAGATGCAATCGGATGTGTGGGGCACGGTAGACCCAGACGGTACGATCAATCACATTACGGCAGGCAACTGGGCGTTGAGCGCCACTACCATCAACGGTTGGTTGCGTGACTTCCAGTGGGCGCAAGCCGCTCAGGTGATTCAGTCCTACGGTTCGGCACTGTCCGCTTACGGACTGCTGTTCTTAGGCGCTCACTTTGTCTGGGCATTTAGCTTAATGTTCTTGTTCAGCGGTCGCGGCTACTGGCAAGAACTGATCGAATCGATCGTTTGGGCGCACAACAAGTTAAAAGTTGCTCCCACCGTACAGCCTCGCGCTTTGAGCATCATTCAAGGTCGAGCTGTGGGAGTAGCCCACTACCTCTTGGGCGCGATCGTCACGATCTGGGCGTTCTTCGAGGCGCGAATACTTTCAGTAGGTTAGCATTCAGTCATCAGCAATTCTTATGGATTGCTGATGGCAATAGGTCAGAGGATTCACGAAACCTATGGCAACAAAATTCCCTAAATTTAGCCAAGACCTAGCCCAGGACCCGACGACACGTCGGATTTGGTACGGCATCGCCACCGCTCACGACTTTGAAAGCCACGACGGGATGACCGAAGAGAATCTGTATCAGAAACTCTTCGCCACTCACTTCGGTCACTTGGCAATCATCTTCCTGTGGGCATCTAGCCTGCTGTTCCACGTCGCTTGGCAAGGCAACTTCGAGCAGTGGATTAAAGACCCACTCCACGTCCGTCCGATCGCTCATGCGATTTGGGACCCACAATTCGGCAAAGCCGCAGTTGATGCTTTCACCCAAGGTGGTGCAAGCTATCCCGTCAATATTGCTTACTCTGGTGTTTACCACTGGTGGTACACCATTGGGATGCGGACAGATAACGATCTCTACATGGGTTCTGTCTTCCTGCTGCTACTAGCGTCTCTCTTCCTGTTCGCTGGCTGGCTGCACCTGCAACCCAAGTTCCGCCCCAGTCTCTCCTGGTTCAAGAGCGCCGAGCCACGCCTCAACCACCACTTAGCTGGTCTGTTTGGCGTTAGCTCCTTAGCTTGGACTGGACACCTAGTTCACGTTGCGATCCCCGAATCTCGCGGACAGCACGTTGGTTGGAGTAACTTCCTCACCACCCCACCTCATCCAGATGGGCTACAACCCTTCTTCTCTGGTAACTGGGGCGCGTATGCTGCTAACCCTGACACTGCCAATCACGTATTTGGCACGAGTCAAGGCGCAGGAACCGCAATTCTAACTTTCTTAGGTGGCTTCCATCCCCAAACCCAGTCCTTGTGGCTGACGGATATGGCACACCACCACCTGGCGATCGCTGTATTGTTCATCGTCGCCGGACACATGTACCGTACCAACTTTGGCATCGGTCATAGCATCAAAGAAATGCTCAACGCCAAGAAATTCTTTGGCGCTAGCACCGAAGGTCAGTTCAACCTGCCTCACCAAGGCTTGTACGACACGATCAACAACTCCCTGCACTTCCAGTTGTCTTTGGCACTGGCTGCACTGGGAACGATTACATCCTTGGTCGCGCAGCACATGTACGCGATGCCTCCCTATGCATTCATCGGGCAGGACTTCACGACACAAGCAGCGCTGTATACCCATCACCAGTACATTGCTTGTGCGTTGATGTTGGGTGCGTTTGCCCACGCTGCAATCTTCTGGGTACGCGACTACGACCCAGAGCAAAACAAAGGCAACGTTCTCGATCGCGTCTTGAAGCACAAAGAAGCGATTATCTCCCACTTGTCTTGGGTGTCTCTCTTCTTGGGCTTCCACACCTTGGGTCTATACGTCCACAACGACGTTGTAGTAGCCTTCGGTACTCCTGAAAAGCAAATCCTGATCGAACCAGTCTTCGCGCAGTTCATTCAGGGCGCTCACGGGAAAGTACTGTACGGCTTCGATACCCTGCTATCGAATCCCGATAGCGTTGCTTCCACCGCTGGCGCTGCATGGCTGCCTAACTGGTTGGATGCAATCAATAACGGCACGAACTCTCTATTCTTGACCATCGGTCCTGGCGACTTCTTGGTACACCACGCTTTTGCCTTGGCGATCCACACAACCGTGTTGGTACTCGTTAAAGGCGCGTTGGATGCCCGTGGTTCCAAGCTGATGCCCGATAAGAAAGACTTCGGTTATGCCTTCCCTTGCGACGGTCCTGGTCGTGGTGGTACTTGCGACATCTCCGCTTGGGACTCCTTCTACCTGGCTGCTTTCTGGGTATTAAACACTGCTGGTTGGGTGACGTTCTACTGGCACTGGAAGCACTTAGGTATTTGGCAAGGCAACGTAGCTCAATTCAACGAGTCTTCGACATACTTGATGGGCTGGCTGCGCGATTACCTGTGGCTGTATTCAGCTCAGCTAATTAACGGCTACAACCCCTATGGCATGAACAACCTGTCTGTCTGGGCTTGGATGTTCCTCCTCGGACACTTGATCTGGGCAACTGGTTTCATGTTCCTGATCTCTTGGCGCGGTTACTGGCAAGAATTGATCGAAACTTTGGTCTGGGCGCACGAGCGGACTCCTCTAGCGAACCTGATTCGCTGGAAAGACAAGCCTGTTGCTCTATCCATCGTTCAAGCTCGAATTGTCGGCTTAGGTCACTTTGCTGCTGGATATATCCTCACATATGCTGCGTTCCTCATTGCCTCCACGGCTGGTAAGTTTGGTTAACGCCTCTACTTCAGTTGTGTAGTTAAATGAGAAAATCCCTCACCTACGGGTGGGGGATTTTTAATTTTTGATGATTGGACTTTTAGTAGATGTTTTTGATGTGGTTAAAAGGTAAATTTTGGATTGTGGTTGAAGTCAAGAAAAGATTTTGTGTTGCGCATCAGCCGTAGGTGTTAGCGATAGCGAAGGCGAAGCCGTTAGCGTAGCGTTAGACGCTAAAGCGCAAAGAAGAGCGCAATACTGCTGGAGAGCATATAAGTATTAGGTCTGTAAGGGCGGGTTCACCAAAAATATTGATTTCTACACCAGGATCTGAATAAATACGCCCTTACTGAAGAATTTACCCATGAGGATCGATATAGGAGGAGAACATGAGCCGCAAAAAGCAACCTAAAAAATCACTTAAAGTAGATGGCGATCGCCCTATCGATCCCAGTGCAATTCAAGTCAAAGAGACGGTAAATATTGACGGTCAACGCCCGATTGCTGCCGATTGCAATGAAGTGCGCGATACCCTGAATGTGGACGGTCAGCGTCCCATTACTGCTAGTAATCTGCAATCTCAAGAGACATTGAATGTAGACGGTAGCCGTCCAGTCGATCCCAGCGATCTAGATATTAAAGAAACGGTAAATATTGACGGTCAACGCCCTATCGCTGCGAATGATTTTAAAGTTGATAAGACGTTGAATGTGGATGGTCAGCGTCCAATTTCTTCAAATGACAAGGCACAACCTGAGATGCCCTCAGACTTCGTGGATTAATTCGCGAGATATACAAATCAGTAAGGGCGCACAGAGGTACGCCCATAAAAATATATAGCAATTGAAAGAGAAGGCGATCGAATTGAAAATTGTGTCACATTTATGTCACATTAGCCTTCTATTCTATCTTTGAGTAGACAAAACAGTCTGCTTCCTCATGCAAAGATTCAAACCCTCCTCAAGCCACAGTAGGAGGGTATTTTTTTGTCAGCGACCAGTGACCAGTTATCAGTTTTATTTCTTTTCTTCTTGTACTAAGCGGAATTTTGTACTTGTAGTTCTTGAAACTGCGCTCGAATCGTCTCGATTCTTTTGCGATTCACGCCCAGATCGGATTTACCCAATCGAGAAGCTGAACGGACGTGGAATAGTTGCGCGTCGCGATCTAAATAAAACTCGACATCATCGACAAAACCCATTATCGCACTCGTGAATTCAGCATAGATATAGCTGTCAGTTTCCGTCACAATATTTGTTTTCGGTAAACTTGAGATAACTTGTTTGAGTTGAGTCAACGCCACCTCGGGAGCAGATGTATAGTTTAGCGGCTCCACTTTATGGCTGGCATCTGCACTTTGACTAGAGACGCAGTTAGGCGTATTCGGACATGGGGCTAGCTTACCATCGCGCACGCCCAAGTTATTTGGTCTATTTCCTGTAAATATACCCACGCTCTTTATCGGCGAGACATCTATACTATGAATTTTAATATTGTATTGCTCATGTTAGTTGCGATCGCAGGCAATTAATATTTTCTCACGATAGTTACGTTGTTACCCTGCTCAAAACTGGAAACGATGAAACTCAGTAAGATCTATCTTGTTACAGTTCTTTGTGACAAAGACGCTCTGTGTAAAATTTTTTAAAATTTTCTTGGTTTTTCGGGATTTTATTGTATGAAGAAGTTTAAATTTTCCCAAAAACTTTAATTAACCTCAAGCACTCGCGCTACGATTAATTTTAGTAAATTAAAGCATATATACCAGCACGAAAGCATCAAAGGTTCAGGAAAAAATTTTAGAGACGATCTCGTCTAAACTAGAAAAGTTGAGTCAAGTTCGGACTGCGATCGCAAACGATCTGGCAAGAATGAAAATGTAAATAAATCATTTTCAGGAAAAGATAAGGAGTTAATAATGAGTGCATCGACAGAGGACGATATTAAATATATGGATGGAGAATCTCCAAAAAACGAGCCGATTTCACCTGGAGCAAATGGTTCTCAATATGCTCAGGTAGAAAACTTAAGTAGTGGAAGTTTAGATAAAATTCGGGAGATTCTCTTCGGGACGCAAGTTCGAGACAATAATAAAAGATTTAATCGCATTGAAGAACGACTGCTGAAAGAATTTACAGAACTGCGGGAAGATACAAGAAAGCGCATGGATGGCTTGGAAGCCTACATCAGACAAGAGATTGAATCTCTCACAGAAATCGTTAAAAAACAGCAAGTCAGTCGAGATGAAGCTTTCAAAGAACTGACCCAAGAACACAAAAATCAAGTTGAAAATCTAGAGAGAAAGCTGTTTGACTTGGACGAACAAACTCATAAAATTGCTAGAGATTTACGCCAGCAGATTTTAGACCAATCCAAAAATATGAACGAGGATATAGGCAAGAAATATGCTGAAATTTTAGCAACAGTCGAGCGAGAAACTCAGGAAATACGGAGCGACAAAGCTAATCGGATTACCTTATCGGCTTTATTTGCAGAACTAGCAATGCGTCTGAGAAGCGAAACCTAATGTTGAAGCGAAGCCTAAAATTAAAAAACAAAAACTAAGCACACCTGCCAAGTCGTATCTTGCCGCAGAATCTGAATTTGGTTGATGAATTCGCGAAAGTAGAAGCGACGCTCCGATTCAGATAAATCGCGCCAAAATTGGGGAATGGATACAGCCTGAGCTACGGAACGTAAATTAACTGGTGGTAAAGTCGCAAATTTAGCTTGTAACTGAGAGATTTCTGCCCGGAGTTTGTAGGCGCGTAAACTAGCAGTCTCTTCATCCAAAACACCCGTACTAGTAAGCTGAGAGAGTTGAGCTAAAATTTCTTCCCGATTGGCGATCGCATCGAGTAAAGACTGCTTTGCTGCGTCCAATTGCGGAAAATTCATTTGAGCCACAGCATCAGGTAAATCGCGGCAAATGGCAGCGATTGTTTGTTCTAATACCTGTTCGTAGGCAATAGCCGTACACTTAGGGCGATGAGGACACTGCAAGGCGCGTAAGTAGAGATATTCTCGCTTTTGGCGACGAGCAGTAACGCTCACAACCGTCATTGGCGCTTGACACTCGTTACAGATCGCTAATCCGACGAGGGAACGAGGAGCGCTAGCAGTTCTCGGCGGGAGCTGGCGGTCACGCCGCAACAGGCGATCGATCTGAGCCGCCTCTTCGCGAGAAATAATTGGTGCGTGAGTATTGGCGATCGTCTCACCGTTTTGATAAGCCGTATCGCCTCGATAAACAGGATTCGTCAGCCAACGTCGTCCGGTAGTCACGGAAATCTTTTTGCCATATTTTTGTGCTAAATGTCGTACTGCTCCGCGCAAAGAACCAAACAGGAGAAAGTTTTCAAAAAAATCTTTCACAACTGGGGCAGTCGTGCGATCGATCGCGTATTTTTCTTTGCCACGCCGATAACCATAAGGAGCTTTACCAGGAGGAGGCAAGGCATTGAGACGATTGCGAGCGTGTCCCTGACGCAGGCGACGGCTGCGCTGCTGTTGTCCTATAGCGTGTAGAAGTTGAATTAAATCTGTCTGTAGCGTTAATTCACTCCCTAAATCGGTTGCTAAAGACGATTCACCGATCGCTACCTTTACACCCAAAGCCTGCAATTGAACCAAGCGATCGCCAATTTCTGCCACAGAATCGCCCAGATCCTCCAAACCACGGATATATAAACAGTCCGGTGGTGCTGTCTGAGAGTCACTCAACAACTGCTGCAACTGCGATCGCTGCCCTAAGTCTTGATAAACTCGATCCACACCCTGCCATCGACCGAGATCGGGTGTCGGATCGAGGAGAGGATCGGTGTAGCAGTAAGCAAAGATTGTCATTAAGTCGTAAGTTGTAAATTGTTTAATCTCCTCTGCTTCCTCTGCTCTCTTCCCCCTGCTCCCTACTCCCTGCTCCCTGCTCCCTAATAACTGTTAACTGACTCAATTCGATGATATTGCCGTCAGGGTCTTGAGTAAAAAGAGCAGCACGACCAGAAGCACTCATTTGTATAGGACAGTTGTGAGTCAAAAGTCTTTGCTTGGCAGCATCTAGATCGGATACAGCAAAAGCAATATGAGGATTGCGACCCAATTTTTCGGGGTTTTGAGTTGTAAAAGGTACGCTGGGTGCAACAATGAGGTGAATTTGATACGTGCCGACTTGATACCAAGTACCAGAAAAATTGAGCGATCGCTCGACTTTGGCTAATCCCAAAATTTCCCCGTAGAAGCGATCGGCTTGCTCTAAATTGGAGACTTGTATCGCAGTATGAAGACATTGCTCGATTTGCATAAATTGCTCCACCTTCCCCAACATCAGTATCTAATCTTACTTTTCTCGCTTTTTATATTTGCAAAACTTATACGAGTAAGCACTCTTGCAACTGTAAGTCACGACTACACAGGCAAAGCCTGCTCTTGTAGGCTATAGAGTCCGTGCAGGCGAACCGATTACGTGTCTGCGAATTCTATTCGCACAAGCTTGATGCTTACTACCAATCCTACTGTGAGAATCGATGGTGAAGATGAACGTTTCAGAACTAATCGAGCGCTATCAAGCTGGAGAGAGAAATTTCAAAGGAATCGATGCCATCAATGCTGCTCTGAGTGGCGTAAATTTAAGTGGTGCTAACTTGAAAGAAGCATCTTTGAGCGAAGCCGATTTGAGTGGAGCGAATTTAAGCGCAACAAACCTGCAAGAAGCCTCTTTGAGTATGGCAAATCTCGCTCAAGCTGACTTAAGCGGTGCTAAATTGAATGGCGCTAATTTATCTGGAGCGAATCTCAAAGGTGCTAACCTGAGTGGAGCAGAATTGAAAATGGCAAATCTTACCCAAGCCAACTTAACCGATGCCAATATGGACGGTGCTAGTCTTTGGGGAGCATATGTAGCTGGCGCGAAACAGTGAGCAGTGAGCAGTGAGCAGGGGGGCAGTTATCAGCGATCTGTTATAACTTCTGACTTTTGACTTTTGACTTACGACTTACCCTCAACGGCTTGGAGCGATCGCACCACATTTTTATAACCGTTAAACTCGGCGATCGTCAGTGCTGTATGTCCGCCACGATTTTTTAAATTAACATCTGCCCCTGCATTTAATAATAATTCTACGGCTTCGGTGTAACCTCGATGGGCTGCCCACATTAGGGCTGTGGCTCCGGCTGCATCTTGGCGATTCACATCTGCGCCTTTTTTTAATAGCTGTTGCATCACACCGATCTGGTTGCGGTCTGCTGCTTTCATCAGCGGGGTTTTACCGTCTGCTGTTTGGATATTTGGGTCTGCACCGTAGTTCAACAAGATTTTGATTGTCTCAGTGCGACCGAGGCTAGCGGCAAGGTTGAGGGGAGTTTCGTCTAAATTTCTGACATTAGGGTCTGCACCCCGTCGCAGCAATGCTTCGGCAATTTGGCTGTGTCCTTGCAAAGCTGCTACCAGTAGCGGAGTATCGCCAAGCTGATTTTTGACATTGACATCAGCTCCGCATTCGAGTAGAGTCTCTACTACATCAGCGTAGCCTTCAACGGTAGCCAAATGTAAGGGGGTCTCTCCATCTTTGTCCTTAGCATTAATGTCAGCGCCGTATAGAAGCAAAGCAGAGGCAATCTCCCCTTGTCCGCTAGCCGCCGCGATCGCGACTACCGTACTACCATCTTCCGTCCTTGCCTTCACGTCAGCACCGGCTTCCAACAAGGCTTTGACAATCTCTAGGTTTCCTCCGTCTACTGCCAATGTGAGAGCTGTTTCGCCAGCATCATCTTTTGAATTCAGCTCAGCACCTTTAGCTAGCAACAATTGAGTGACGGCAACATCACCTCTTTGCGCAGCTTGCATGAGTGCCGTTCTACCTTCCCAATTTTTGCCATTAACTGCTGCACCATGTGCCAGCAAAACTTTGACTAGCTGAGTGTTAGCTGTTGCTGCTGCTAGAGTTAAAGCTGTTTCGCCTGCTGTGGTTTGGTTTGGATCTGCCCCTGCAACCAGTAAAGCTTGGACGACGCGATCGTGTCCGTGCTGGATAGCTAGGAGCAGTGCTGTATCCTCGTCTTTATCTCTAGTATTGACATCTGCACCTGCTTGTAACAAGATTTGTACGACTTCGAGATCTCCTTTGGCAGCTGCTACCATCAAGGCTGTGCTGTTGTCGTCATTACCAGCATTAACATCAGCTCCTCTCGCAATCAGGAGTTCGATCGCGTCGAGACGGTGGGACGCAGCTGCTAACATCAAAGCCGTAATGCCAAAAAGTTGTCGGTGAATATTGGGATTGGCATTGCGATCGAGCAACACGCGAACGATTTCCCTATACCCAAGTTGAGCGGCAAACATCAAGGCTGTCGTACCCTCGCGATCGCACTCGTTAGGGTCAGCACCGCGATCGAGTAGCGCTGTCACCTGCCCAACGTCGCCACTTTTTACCGCTCGAATTAAGGAGACACCATGACTATCCATGCTCATAATCATCTCATAGAGCGTGGTGCGTGGTGAGTGAGGAGAATTCGGAATTCATTGTGACTTGCGACTTGTGACTTGAATTGCTCCCTCCGCTCCTCTACTCCCGACTCCTCTGTACGGGCGCAAAGCAGTGCGCCCCTACCGACTCCCTATTATAATTTTTATAAAGATTCTTAAAGCCAGGTGAACGCACGATGAATACTCTACTCTCCCCAGAAGTCAAGTTCTGGCTCAATTTTTTCCATCCAGTCTTGATGTGGATCTTACTAGGAGTGTCAATTTATGCGCTCTATTTGGGCATACAGTGGCGACGGGCAAGAACTGCTGAAGGCGAGAAAAAGAAAGAGCTACTCAAAGGTAGATATAACGTCAAACACTACCAAGTTGGCTCGCTGATTCTGGCGCTGATGGTGCTGGGTGCGATTGGTGCGATGGCTGTGACTTACATTAATAACGGCAAGCTATTTGTTGGACCCCACCTTTTAGCGGGACTAGGTATGACAGGAATGATTGCTATTTCTGCTAGCTTGTCTCCTTTCATGCAAAAAGGACAAGATTGGGCGAGATACACCCATATTGTCCTAAATGCTACGATTTTAGCTTTATTTAGTTGGCAAGCCGTCAGCGGAGTCCAAATCGTCCAAAGAATTATTACTAAACAGTAATCGAATTTGGTGTTAGAGCGCGATCGCGCTCTAACATCAACTATGACGGCGCTTCGATTTTTTGGGAAAAGTTAAATTGAAGGACGTGTGAAAATCTTCCTGTACTTTGTGAGTTAGACGGCGGGAGACTTGACGCACGATTTGATTCAAGAGGCGATCGCCTGTAGCTTGAATGACAGATTGCGGCAAGCGCTGAATGAACTTGGGAAAATGCAAATAAACCGATAGATCGAGTTCCCACTCGACTCCAGTAACGACACCGTTGTAATGACTGTTAGTACTAGCATCCACTAAATTCATCACTGCCTTGAAATCTACATCGTAGCCAGGAGCAACGTAATTTGGAATGGCGATCGTTCTAATTCGATAAGCGCCTGACTCTGGAGGTAGAAGTTCCAAACCGACTTTAGGTTCTACTTCGTAATTGAAAGCACCAAAGCGACCGACTGTCAAGGCGTAACCGTTAGCGCCAAGCGGCTCTACTGTCATCGGCTGAGCGCAGCGACAAAACCAACCCTGATGGGCGTTAAGATATTCGGCAACAGTATGCACGTCAGCATACATTTCCATGCAGTCGGTAAACTGACCGTGAAAGCGAGTTAATTTCTCGGCTGGTATTTCTACCTCTGGCACGGCTGCTGCATCCCAAACCGTTTTTGAAGCCTCCATATATTGGTATTCGCGATTGCTTGACAGCATAAAAGCCCTTGTGTCTAATCTGGTCTCTATATTCAGGATGCCCACGATAAGTTAGAGGTTGCTGTTCCCAACTCGATCTTTACTAAAACAAAACGTCAATCTGGCAGAGTTCATCAAATGTTTATCAAATTTAAAATTTAGAGATAGCAGGACAAATAACTGTCGTTTATTTAACATAATCACTATGAAAGCATTTGTAGCAGGCGCAACAGGTGAGACAGGTCGTAGGATCGTCCAGCAACTCGTGGCACGAAATATTCCCGTGCGGGCGCTGGTGCGAAACTTGGAGTCGGCTAGAGCAATTCTACCTAATGCTGCCGAATTGGTGCAGGGTGACGTGCTACAGCCAAGTACCTTAGAAACTGCGATCGCAGATAGTACAGTTGTTTTGTGTGCGACAGGAGCAAAACCGGGCTTCGACCCCACAGCACCTTATAAAGTAGACTACGAAGGCACGAAAAATCTAGTCGATGTCTCTAAAGCCAAAGGCATCGAGCATTTTGTTTTGGTCTCTTCGGTTGGTGCGTCGCAATTTTTCCATCCACTCAACTTGTTTTGGTTAATTTTGGTTTGGAAGAAGCAAGCGGAAGAGTACATTCAAAAAAGCGGTTTGACTTACACCATCGTTCGTCCTGGGGGGTTAAAGAATGAAGATAACGCAGATAAGATCGAGTTATATTCCCCCGATACGCTGTCTTTAAGCGGTAGCATTCCGCGTACCAAGGTAGCCGAAATCTGTGTGGAAGCTTTATTTCAACCAGCAGCGCGGAATAAAATTGTCGAGGCGATCGCCAAACCAGAAGCCCCAGAGAAGAATTTGGCAGATTTGTTTGCAGGCGTTGCCTAATGAGGGAGCAGAGAGTCGGGAGCAGGGAGCAGGGAAGATCGCCACGGGCTGCTAAAAGGATCGGCAGAAGGCGCTTAGTTGCCGCTGGTATTGCTGCATTTGTCTTACTTTCCTTTCTGCGGCATTTACCTCAAGAGCAATCGCCTCCCGATCCTACTTTTGAGAGTAATTTTCCTCCTCTGGTGATGCAGGGGGGAGATCCTTACATTCGGGCTTTAATGCGGACGATCTCCGCTAGCGAAGCAAATGGTTCTCGACCCTATTCTCTGATCTATGGCGGTCAGCGCGTTAGCGATTTGAGCCGTCATCCAGAACGCTGTATCACAATTGTCAACGGTCCTAACAAGGGAAATTGCTCTACCGCAGCGGGGCGATATCAAATGATAAATACAACTTGGTATGCTCTTGCGCCTCGATACCACCCTCAGCCTTCTGGCTTTCTGTTTTGGCAGTCTTATAGTTTTGAGGCAAGATATCAGGATAAGGTGGTCTATGCTTGGCTCAACGACTCGCAAGAGTGGGGAACAGACATAGCTAAATTGTTGCGTCAAGGCAAGCTAGACCGAGTGTTAAGGCTGCTTTCTGGTACTTGGACGAGTCTCGGTTACGGAATTGAAGATAACGCGATGACTAGTTCTTTGCCACGAATCTACCAAAAAGTCTTGCAACAGGAATTACAAGCTAAAACCGATCTTTCATCCCCCGCAGACGGGCAAATGTTTGCACGGGATCTTGACTTTTGACTGCTGCTTGAAGTTCGGGTTGCTGCCAACGTAAAAATGGGTTAGTTTGCTTTTCTATTCCCAGTAATGATGGCACAGTTGCTCGATCGCGATCGCGAGCCTCTTGTACCTGGGCAAAGCGCGATCGCAGTTCTGCATTATTTCCATCTACAGTTAAGGCAAATTGCAGATTTTTCAGCGTATATTCGTGAGCGCACCAAACCCGCGTATTATCGGGTAAATTTCGTAATTTGCTCAAAGAGTCTACCATTTGGGTCGGCGTACCTTCAAACAATCGCCCGCAGCCTCCAGCAAATAAGGTGTCACCACAGAATAATTCTCCAGGTTCGTTTGCGGTGGTAGGAGGGAAGTAGTAAGCAATATGGGCGCGGGTGTGTCCGGGGACGAAGAAAACCTCGCCAGTGCGATTCTCAAATGAAACGCGATCGCCTTCTTGTAAAAACACCTTTTGTCCTGGTATTCTGCCTTTATCTTCGACTCCACCGTAAACTGTCAGTTGCGGAAATTTTTGCATCAGCTTTTGATTTCCACCCACATGATCGTGGTGGTGATGGGTGTTAAAAATTGCTACTAATTCTGCACCGAGTTGTTGCAGTTGTTTTAAAACTGGTTCAGCCTCAGCGGGATCGACAACAGCAGCTATATTATGCTGTGGTTCGTAAAGTAAGAAAATGTAATTGTCAGAAAGTGCGTTGAGACGAATAACCTGCATTTAGTCTGACCGTGTATAGTGCCATTTACAATTTAACGAGTGAGTCTTGGTAAGGCGATCGCTTTAACGGATGAAATTTCTAGGAATAGATTTGGGTTGGAGTTCTGGTGCAAGCGGTTTGTGTTGTTTAGAACTAACAAACGGGCAGTTACAACTATTGGATTTAGATCGTAGAGAATCTATTGCCGATATCCTCGCTTGGATCGATACTTGGGTACAACTAGAGGAACCAGCCATTGTTGCTGTAGACGCGCCGACTCTAATCCCCAACGCCACAGGGATGCGTTTACCTGACAAACTCACTCACAAATATTTTGGTAAATATCATGCTGGTTGCTATCCAGCTAATCTCAGCCTACCTTTTGCTCAAAGGACAGTAGATTTTGGTCTAGCTTTAGAAGCTAGGGGATTTAACCACGCGCCAGAAATTACTCCTCAAATGCCAGGACGCTACCAAATTGAGGTGTTTCCGCATCCTGCGATCGTGCATTTGTTTCAGCTAGATCGGATTCTTAAATATAAAAAAGGAAAGCTGGCGGAACGTTACTTAGAATTGCTCAAACTCCGCCAGCATATTGTTGATGTTTTGTCAACTCTAGAACCTGCTCTGGTTTTGAGCCAGGAGAGTTGCCAATCTTCGGAGATCCCCCCAACCCCCCTTAAAAAGGGGGGCAAAATTCCCTCCATAACGAGTCACAAGAGAATACAATCGGTTTTAAATAGCGATCGCCACGCATCACTGACTCTTGCTAGCCTCAAAGCCGTGGAAGACCAGTTAGATAGTCTAATCTGTGCTTATGTAGCAGCGCATTGGTGGTACTGGGGTTTAGAGCGGAACTGGGTATTAGGCGATCGCACCAGCGGGTACATTGTTGTCCCTGCTCCCTTGCCCGTCCAAGCTGCTAACCTTGACGGCGCTGGAGTCCTCCGCCCAGAGAATTAGTCGCGTCTCGTAAGGATTGGACAGATATTTGTGTTTTGGTAATACCCGTAATGACAATCCTTGTAAGCCAGAAGTGGTGTAGTTAATTTCAACCGTATAGATACTCATTCCCTGTGGATCTGTACCTTGAAACTGCATCGTAATTGATACGCCGTTGACAATTTCCCCACTAGCATCAACGTTACCTTTATACAGTTCTACCTGCACGCTATCAGGGGACAATGTGGCAAGATCGATTCTGGCTTTGACAGCAATATTTTGATTCACTTGAATTTCTGCTGGTTCGGCAATATCGATCTCGACAACTTTAATGTAGTTCCAGTGTTCGGTTAAATCGGCTTTCCAACGAGCCAATTCTTTTGCTGGGATAAATTTATCGGCAGTTAAGGTAGAGTAGCGATCGCTAGCTGGGAAATAACCCCGTAAGGCATATTCGCCTACCATCCGGGAAGTATTGAAAAACGGACAGTTAATCCGAATTGCATCCTTCATTTTGGCAATCCAGTGGCGGGGCAGATTGTCAGTATCGCGATCGTAGAATAGTCTGGCAACTTCCTGCTCGATTAAATCGTACAAGGCATTTGCTTCGACTTCATCTTGGAAATTGGGATCGTCGTAAATTTCTCCATGTCCGATTGCCCAACCAGTGCGGACGTAATCGGCTTCATCCCACCATCCATCTAAAACACTCAAGTTGAGTAGTCCATTCATCGCCGCTTTCATCCCACTCGTACCGGAAGCCTCGCGGGGACGGCGGGGATTGTTGAGCCAAACGTCGCAGCCAGCAACTAACAACCGCGAAATATGCATATCATAATTCGGGACGAAGACAACTTGCTTCTCTAACCCGTGTTCGCGAATAAAGCGGTTGATCTCGCGAATCAGTTCTTTGCCTGGAATATCTTTAGGGTGTGCCTTACCTGCAAAGACAAATTGTACTTTGCGGTCTTTATTGGTAAGAATTTTCTCGATCCGCTTAAAGTCACGCATCCATAAAGTTGCCCGCTTGTAGGTAGCAAAGCGCCGTGCAAAGCCGATGGTTAAAGCATAGGGGTCTAGAACTTCTTGAGCTTCGGCAATTTCAGCAGGAGAAGCACCGCGATCGCGCAAATGCTTGACTAAATGCTCCCGGACGTACACGATCATGTCTAAACGACAGCGTTCGTGGTTGCGCCACAACTCTTCATCGGGAATTGCATCCATCCGTTCCCATAACTGATTCTCGCTGGGGGCTGAAGACCAATTTGGACCCAAATAGCGATCGTATAATTCCTGGGTTGACTTAGCAACGCAACTACGGGCGTGAACCCCGTTAGTGATGGCTGTAATTGGCACTTCTTCTTCTGGAACACCGTGCCACAATCCTTGAAACATCTCGCGTGACACGACACCGTGTAACTGGGCTACCCCGTTGGCAAAAGTCGCCATTTTTAGCGCTAACACTGCCATACTAAAAGGCGCGCTCAGATCCCCAGTATTTTCGCGTCCCAAGCCCAAAAACTCATCGCGTCCCAACCCGAATGCATCGGCATAATGTCCCAGGTAATACAACATTTTGTCTGCGGGGAACAAATCGATCCCTGCGGGAACCGGGGTATGGGTGGTAAATAGGTTACTTGCTGCTACGACTTGCCTAGCTTCAGTAAAACTCAAACCTTCACCCTGCATCAACACGCGGATGCGTTCTAGCGCCAAGAATGCCGAGTGTCCTTCGTTCATGTGGTATGCCGTGACGTTATATCCCAACGCCTTCAGCATCCGCACGCCACCGATTCCCAACATAATTTCTTGGTGGATGCGCATATCGAGGTCGCCACCGTAGAGTTGGTCGGTAATGTTATGGTCGTATGCGCCATTCGGTTCGATATTGGTATCGAGCATGTACAGCGGAACCATCCCCACCTGGACGCGCCAGACTCTTGCATAGACGGTTCTTCCGGGGTAGTCCACTGCAACGCGGATCTCAGAGCCGTCAGGATTGCGCTCTAAGTGCAGTGGCATATTATAAAAGTCATTGATGGGATAGCGTTCTTGTTGCCAACCATCAGCGTTGAGATATTGGGCAAAATAGCCTTGCTGATAGAGTAAGCCCACACCCACCAACGGTAAACCCAAGTCACTCGCAGATTTGAGATGATCTCCTGCTAGTACCCCTAAGCCACCGGAGTAGATGGGCAAACAATCTACTAAACCAAATTCTGCCGAAAAATAAGCGTAACACTCTTTGGCATAGCGCGTAGATTCGTGTAGTGTGTGCTGCGATGCCAGGCTACCGTCTCCCGTTTTCTGTCCGCGTTGTTTATCATACCAGGTGCGTTCTTGCAAGTAGTCATCTAGCTGACGGGCAGCTCTATCCATTTGCGCCAAGAAGCCTTCATCCTCCTCCACTTCTTGCAACCGCGCTTGACTAATGTTACCCAACATTAATACAGGGTTATGGTGGCTCGATTCCCACAAATCGGGGTCTAAGCGCCGAAATAAATCTTTGCTTTCAACGTTCCAATCCCAATGTAAGTTGTAAGCCAGCCGCCGGAGAGGTTCGAGGCGCGGCGATAGGCGAGGAGAGACATTAAACGTGCGAATTGGTTGCATATAGCAGGGTGTAATTCTTTCTTGCTTCAGTTATCAGTTATCAGTTGTCAGTTATCAGTCTAGCCAACTACCAATTACCCATTACCGATGACTCATTGCTTCAGTTATCAGTTATCAGTCTAGCCAACTACCAACTACCAATTCAGCTAGATGTAGTAACAGTTTCTACCTTACTCTCTTCAGTACGAGTAAAGAACTTTTGACCGATCGCGCTAGTGAGAATGTGGGAGAGTAAGCCTAAAGGACCTGCAAATAAACACAAGGCTAATGAGTGAATCGTCCAAACTCCGGTGCGCTGTCCTTCCCAGTAAATCCAACGTCCGACAAATAAATCCATGACGAGATAATGAGTCCATCCCGTCGCCATGACTTTCGGATCGGCGAAGATTTGGGCGAGATCTGCTAGTTTTAATTGGGGATTGGATAAAGCTTGAGCGTTTTCGGCTGTGAGACTGTTGACGAAGAAAAAACCGTATAACACTGCTAAGGCGACAAACGGGAGGTAAGATTCCATTATCTTTCGGGTTACGCCCCAATTTGGCAGCAGAATTATTAATACCCAAAAGGGTAAAACGAAGATATTCGCGCCGTTGAAGAGTTGCTCGATTGTCATGATACTGCAAAGTAGGGGTGAGACAATAGCACTACTACAGCATTACTACAGGGGGCGATCGCTATCTGTCAAGTTACTATACGATCGCGCTTAAATCTAGGTAGGGTGCGTTATTTAACGCACCCTATCAATATACATATACTTAAATCTAGTACAAAAATCTAGTGCAAACGACGACGAAACGCGATCGCCTGTTGTGGATTGGGAATTTTTTCGGCTAAAGCTTCTACTAACATATGAGCCGATATACTAGGGTTTTGAGTTAAAGTTTCTCGAATTAGAAAACTCGCAATTGGTCCCACAAAATTAGTTAGTTCTTGATGGCAAAGTTTCACGAATTCGGGATGCAGCGAGGAACGTTGCTCGATTGGAGGTGGCGTGACTTGTGGTGGTTGTGAGGGAAAATTACCTGTAGTCTGCGGATAAAAAGAAGCCTGTTGTTGGCTGGGAAATACAGTTGTTTGTGGCGATTGCGGTTGAAATCCTGACCTAGGTTGATTAATTACAGTAGGCTGCGATCGCGCTCCACCCATTGCTGAAAGTACTTCCATTGCCGATTGATAGCGCTCTCGCGGTCTGTCGGCAAGCATTTTATTCAGAATTTGAGTCAAGCCGTGACTGACGGGTTTATAATCTTGCCAGAGCCACTCTAAAGAATAGCGATCGAGCAATTCATGGGGTGCTTTACCTGTTAATAAAACAATTGCAGTTACTCCCAAAGCATAGAGGTCGCTACTAGGAGAACAGTGACCCATCCGAATTTGTTCGTGGGGCGCATAGCCAACTTTACCCACCATAGATTTATAGTTAATATAGGCTTGCCCGGAGTTATTAGCAGCCATATTACCAGATGCTTCTACTCCCTGCTTACCTACGCCGAAATCAATTAATACGGGTAAATTTTTCTCGCCATCAAAGATGATATTATCGGGAGAAATATCGCGATGAATGATTCCGTGTTGGTGAATGTAATCCAATACAGGTAATAAATGCTGAAGCCATTGGAATATTTCTGCTTCTGAAAATGCTTGTCCGGTTTTTAGTAGACGGTCTCGTAAAATATGAGAATAATTCTTGCCGTCAACGTATTCCTGAACTAAAAATAGCCGTCCGTTATCTTCAAAACAAGCTAAAAACTTAGGGATTTGATAGTGAGAGATTTGATATAATATTCTTGCTTCCCGCTCAAACAAATCGCGAGATTTTTGCAAACAATGTGTTGCAATTGAATCTGGTAAAAATTCTTTTAAAACGCAAAACTTATTAAAGCAATGTTGGTCGTAGGCTAGGTATGTCCGTCCAAACCCTCCTTGTCCTAAAACTCGATGTAGCAAATAACGATTAGCGATTAACATTCCCGTTGCCGTATTTGCAGTTTGAGTTTTCACTTCAGGCAAGGCAATTTCTTCAATCGGCACTTCTGAGTAGAGTTTGAGTGGCACTAACTCAGTTTGACCGTTGGTTGTGACTTTGGTATAAACGATTTTTAAAAAATTGGCGTTATTATTGTTACCGTCAGCCATAGCGATCCTTTCCTCGGACAAAGTGGAGGGAGAGGTGTGTATAAAGTTATCATCCTATTTACTCTTATTATTAATTAGGAGCGAAGTAGAATGGTTATGCAAGACCAAATCTAAAATAGGGTAAGCGATGCCTACCCTATAACTTAATTATTCACAAACAAATAAGAGATTTTTGAAAAAGCTTAACGAACGGTAATAATGAGCGTTTGTCTTAATTTACCGTTGCCACTGACTTGCTGTGATATTTGTGTCCCAGGTCCAGAAAGTTTAATCGCCACGTTAGAGGAAACTGGTCGATACTCGCCCACAATTTCAACTTTGTTAGCTCCTTTTGTTAAATAAGGCACTAAATTGAAGCTTGTTTGACTTGCTTGTAGTTTTTTCACTTCTACCCCATCTACCATGACTTTTCCGGTTAGACGGGTATTTCCGGCGATCGCCACTGATAAAATGTGAGGCGATCGCAGTGCGGTTGCATTCAAACTAATTCCGGTTGTTTGTTGCTGCGACGACTGAGTCGATGATTGACTATAGGTGCTAGCAACAGTATGAGAATACGAATAGCTTCTTGAATAATTCATAGGTTCAATTATTTGACTGTTTGATGGTAAAAATAAATTATTTTGATAATAATTCAATGGCGAACTTAGTCCTAAAACAGCAATTATGAATCCGATTAACATCTTTAAGTTAGTAGGGAGAAAGTGAGTGGTAATGGGTAATGGGTAATTGGTCACTAATTACTGATAACTGAAAAACCCCTTTGTATAAGCTCAGTGTACAAAAGGGTGAGGGGATTTGTGGAATTAACTTCAAGAAAATTGAAATATGCTACGAACAGCGATCGGTTATTGCAGTTATTAAGATGATTTGCGTTCTAGCAATCTTGTTTGATGCCTATAATTCAAGTACTAGGTGGGCATTACCCACCCTACTGATAACTGATAACTGATAATGGCTCTAACGGCGTTCCAAAGCTCCTTCTGGAGTAGGTACATTCACGCGAACATCGACAGGAGTATAAATATTTGGAGTATCTATCCCCATTTCGCGCAATTTGTTGTCGCCTTCACGACCACCTAGTTTATGTTCGCTGCGGCGATTTTGTCTGACGCGATCGCCTTGACCGACTTGAGTAGACGTATGAGTACTATTGTTGTTGTAGCAATTTTCGTCAAACTCGGCGCTAGCTTCGTTGTTTTGCTCGGCTGGCTCTCTAGATACGCCCACTTGCACGTTCACGTCAGTTGCAGTACAAACAGCTTGGGCGGGTTTAATTGTTGTCGTACCTAAAGCCACTACAGTAGAAAGGGAAAATAAACCAAGGGACAAAAATTTAAATCTCATAAATCTCACTTTTTCCTCCTGATGTGAATGCTGATTTGTAGTTTTATTCGCACGTTGTTGATGAAGAACTATAGGTGCGAGAAACGCCACCAGAAGAAACAGTGGTCTGCGATCGCTGGTGGCTGTAATTCCCCTTGTTACAATCAGTTCGATTTCTCAGAACTTGAGAATTATCAATTGCACGAGGTTGCTCGATCGCGCAAGCAGCCACAGATAAAGTGGTAACGCTGAGTAAGCCGAGTAACCAGAATTTAAACCGCACTTTTAGCTCCTATTTACCGACGGCTATCTGCAAGTGGTTGTGGAAGAAGTTTGAGTGCGGCTAACTCCACTACCAGAAGAAGTGGTTGTGGAAGAACTTTGGTGACTGTATGTACTACCGCCTCTACAACTGGTTTGCGTCCGCCGGACTTGGGGGCTGACACTCCAAGGGCTGCGTCTGGTACGAGTATTGTAGATCCGCCGCCAGCGGTTGCTACTTCTCACGGCTGGGCGATTGCGTTGAATTGTAACTTGAGAGTTGCCGTTGGTAACGCGAATGTCGTCACCCCGAACGACCGTCGATCCCCCATTACTCGACCGGATTTCTACGTTGCCTGCTTTTGCCATTTCCATTGGTAACACTAGGAAAATAGAGGCAACCAAGACTGAAATCGATTTTTTGTTCATCATGAGCAGATACCTGCACTAATAATTGTGGTTGAGAGTGAGAGCTAGCTCTCATCTCTCAACCATTAACTACCACTTAACGACGATGAAATACATCGCGATCGCGGCGAATTCGAGCATCTTGAGTGTTTTGGTTGACAGAAGTGTTACCGCTACCAAATTGATCGGTCAATTGATCGGAGGTTTGATTGATAACATCTCTCGAACGCTCTGCACCACCACGCCGTCCAAATCTTCTTTCAGATTTATCAATTTCAGCGTTTTGAGTGCTTTGGTTAACAGAAGTGTTGTTATTTCCTTCTTGGATTGTGGTTTGGACTGAATCTTGTTTAATCTCGTCTGCTTTAGCAGGCAGCGCCAGCAATCCAAAGCCAGCAGCAGCAATAATTCCGACTAGACCAGCTTTAACCGTAGATTTGATGGTTGTCATAGTTTTTCCTTCTTTTTGCACTTAGTTGTTAGTTGGGCTGTAGAGACGTTACATGTAACGTCTCTACAGCGAATTCTTATCTTCGTCGAATGAATTGGTCGATCTTGTGCTGGATGCGGTTATCGGTTCCGTTCGTCACAGCATCGCTTTGAGCGTTTTGTCTGGTGGTACTGTTCGTGCTGTCACCACGTCGATCTTGGTCGCTGTATTGGTCGATTTGTTGATCTATGCGGTTGTTTTCACCGCTTGCAGAGCCACTGACACGGGAATTTTGAGTTGATGTATGATTTCCCGAACCGTCACTGTGAATGATATTCGTTTGCCGAGTGCTTTGGTTGACGCTGCCACCATCGCTCGCTGTTGCACTGTTAGAAGAACTACTACGACTAGTGACATCGGCACGCGCGGGAAGGGAATTCAATCCAATGCCGATAGCAGCAACAAGACCGAGCAAACAAGTTGAGAAAATTCTCTTCACTTCTGGATGTGAAGTGGTGTTTAGCATGTGCGTGACTTCCTTCGACTAAGATCGGTTTCTGAGATTGGTTCTGTAGTTGAGGGTCGTCAAATCCGATCGCCAGCGCGGGTGTGTGTAAGCAGCATAACCCAACCTATTGCAGGATGGGAATTGGGGTTTAGCGATCGCGAACCTCAAAGCGGTCGCGGCGAATCCGTCCATCTTGAGTGTTTTGGTTGACAGAAGTATTACCATCACCATATTGATCGGTGAGTTGGTCGTTACCTTGGTTGATGGAGTTGCGATCGGGACGACCTTCTCGGCGATCGGGACGACCAAATCTAGTTTCAGTTTCCTCAATTTCGCCCGTTTGGGTATTTTGGTTGACGGAGGTGTTGTTGTATCCCTCTTGTCCGGTGGTTTGCGTGTTACCTTGATTAATCTCGTTATCGTTGGCTTTGGCAGGTAAAGCAATTAGACCAAAGCCAGCAGCAGCGATTAATCCAACTAAACCTGTTCTGAGTCCGGCGTTAAGATTGGTTCTGAGAGTTTTGTTTGTCATTTTTATTACTTCACTTGCACTTGGTTGTTATCCTCAGAAGGAAGATATCCTTCATGTCGGAGGTTTTTAGAGATTTGTTCCACAGATGAGCAGGTGTTTTTAGTTACTTGCTGCATCACTATTACAGTTAATCAGAAAAGTTGTGCCTGATTTCGGAAAGAAAGCAAAATTTTTTGAGAACAGAGAGAAAAAAAAGCGGCGATCGCAAGATATATCAAACATTTGACGCGATCGCGCCAGAGCATTGAGAATACTTGCTGTAGCTACTAGCGATCGCAGGTACTAGCGAGGATAAACAGTAATGCCGCGATCGACAGAAGTGTTTTTCTTGTCATTGCGATTGGTTTGTTGGTTATTGCCTCGATTATGCTTGTCTTGGCGAGAAGACTCGGAGGAATCGTGCAAATAGTCGTAGTCACCGGAGCGATCGAATTTCGTTTTTATCCCCTTTTTATCAATTTCGGCAGTTTGAGAAGATTGTTGTACCGAAGTATTGCTATTACCATCTTGCCCAGTAATTTGCGTGTTAATTTGAATAATCTTATCGGCTCGGGCAGGCAGACAAAGCCATCCGAAACTTGCAGCTAAAATTAAACCGCTGCAACCAGTTTTGAGGATGCGATCGATTTTCATAGTAATTTCTTCCTTTGTACTTAGCTGTCAGTCAGTTATCAGTGAAGAAAGGGTGTGGGGTGTGGGGAAAATTCGGAATTCGGAATTCGGAATTGGAGATCGTTCTCCTCTGCTCACCTGCTCCTCTGCCCCCCTGCCTCTCTGCTCCCTACTCCCTGCTCCCTTCCAAAAAGACTTTGACTGAGTTGTATAAGTTCCTAATGGTTAAGGAGATGATTTTGATGAAATGGTGGCAACGTTCGCTCGCGCCAGGATTTATCTCTGCTAATCTGGTAGGCATGTTCGGCAGTCTAGCGATCGCGCAGTCAGATTTATTAACTCAAGCAGAAATTTATAAATTAGTGGATCGAGTCCAATTATGGCTGAAAAACCAACCGCCGCGATCGGCGCAAGTTGCAGACATGGTTCAGCCTCTCGATACCATCAAAACCGCTCCCCTCGCCAGAGCAGATTTAGTTTTTAATGAAGGTTCGCTGGTGCGGTTGGGGGGAAATGCTATTTTTCGCTTTGTACCTGGTAGTCGTAGTTTTCAGTTGCGTAACGGTACTGGCTTGTTTATTTTTCCACCTGGGGATAAGAGCGGTACTGTTGTGACACCAGAAGCTGTAGTTACAGCGCCGGGAACAGCTGTATGGGTGCAGCATAACTCAGATAAACACATGACATCGATTGGAGTTTTGACCGAAAACCCCCAAGTCCCCGTGACTGTTGCAACTTCTGGGGGTGAAGGCGTAGTGGTTTTAGATGCGGGACAGCGCACATCTGTGAAACAAGGAGAATTGACATCTGTAAAAGATATGAGCTTGAGGCGATTTTACAAAGCCTGCAATCTAGCGGCTGACTTAGGCACGGCGGAGGAAACACTGAGCGATAGCCTCCCGCCACAAGCACAAAATACGATTCTGACAGTCCGAAATCAGGCGATCGCAGCTTTAGAAGATCAATTCCGCGAAGAAACCGAACCCCCACCTGGTTTCGAGCAGATCGTACCGTGTACCGTTAAAGAAGAGCCAAAAGATATTTCAACAAATTCTCAGAATGTATTTCAGGGATTTCCATCTGTGCCAAGTAGGAGATGATGGGTCAGATCGCTTTTACATCCCATAATTTCATCGCGTTATCCCAACTAGCAGAGGAAGCGTAAATCTGTCCGCGATCGCGTTGCGGTTATACAGAGTATCTAACTTCTAAAACTTCAGTACGGGTTAATAGCTCGTCCTGCGCCAACACCAGATGCATCCACAATAGTCCTGGGACAGTGCTAGCAATTATCTTTCACATCCATAACCCAATCTGTGTCGTCATTCGTCATTCGCCATTTGTCATTCGTCATTCGTCATTTGTTGATGATAATTATTCTCCCTTGTCTCCCTTGTCCTCCTTGTCTCCCTTGTCCTCCTTGTCTCTCCGACTGCCGACTCCCGCCGTTTAACAATAAACCGTAACATCTTCACCACACTCGTCTGCTAGGAAGCACAGGCACTTGAAGCGGAGGTAAACGATCTGTTCGTAGAAAGGATTTAACTTGCATAGAGGTGGAATGTGAACCAGCGTACGCCCAAAGCAGGTAATTGTCCGTTCAAAAGGACACCGTGAGGGAATTAACTGACAAAACAGATGAGCAAATTTGGGATTGTGAATTTCTAGACTTTCTAACCACTGGCAGATATTACTTTTGAGTGCGATTGGTGCGAACATAGGGATCTCTCCTTTTGTAATACTGAAATTAGGTTGAACTGATGGGTTTTATTTATATAGGTGGTTAATTACCTTCATTTATTTGATAGGTTTACCTCTGCTGTGTTATGCAATTAACGTGAGCGATTGATTCATGCGTCCCCGTCAAGGCATTATCGAAATCTTTTCGACCTTTCTGCAATTTGACGCAGACCGCTTCCGTGCTTGGGTCAGCGACCCGCACTTGCGGCGGAGTATGCAAGCTAGGCTGGCACAATCTCCGCAAATGGAGGCGGCGGAAAACTATTGGGTTCTTTACTGGTATAAATTGTGGCAAACTCAGCCTGATAGTCTAGCTAAGGCACACCTTACCGCTTACTTGCAGGAAGTGTGCTACTGGACGGCACATAAAACGAGTGCCAGCTTTGCTTCATCCCAATACACCTTGTCCGATTGCTTTCAAATGGCGATCGCCCGTTTTGATAAGGTCTTAAAAGGCTTTAATCCCCAATTGGGCTATGGGTTCAAAAACTATGCCAGTGCCATTTTTAGCAGCGTCCTGAAAGATTTGCTGCGCCAACAGCAAGAAGTCGATATCTCTACAAATTGGTCGCTGCTGCGTCGCTTGAGTCAAAAAAGACTGGTGGAGTCTTTACAAAATGCCGGACTTGGTATGGACGTTACTAACCGTTACGTCCTTGCTTGGAATTGCTTTAAAACGCTTTACGTCCCGACTCACCCCACGGGAACTCGCCAGCTGCCCAAACCGGAATCCGAGACTTGGGAGGCGATCGCTAAACTTTACAATCAAGAACGCATTACCCAACTCCAGCCATCAGGGGCAGAATGTAACGCCCAGACGCTAGAAAAATGGCTCATTGCCTGTGCCAAAGCCGCACGTTCTTACCTTTATCCCTCACTCGTATCGATTGATGCTCCTAAACCAGGGCAAGAATCAGGAGCATTTCTTGACGATCTAGGTAACTTCGAGCAAGATAATTATCTCAATGAAATGATTGCTGTTGAAGAACAGAAAAAACAGCAATCGCGGCAAATTCAGATGCAGGCAGTTTTAGCAGAAGCGATCGCTAAATTGGACTCGCAAGCACAGACAATTATGCAAATGTACTACGGACAGGGACTGACGCAACAGGAAATTGCCAAAGCGATCGACACCAAACAATATACAGTTTCTCGCCGCCTCACCAGAGCCAGAGAAAGTTTGTTACTGGCTTTGGCAAAATGGAGTCAAGAGACATTGCATATTACTCTGACATCAGAGGTACTCAATAATATCAACACAGTTTTAGAGGAATGGTTGCAGGTACATTACCGCCGTCCCTCTTCGCTCATGGAGTCTACCTCATGACCTTCGATCCTAACTCGCTAACTTTGACCGATCCGACACAGTTGTGGCTGGAAGTGTCCGATTTGGTGCGATCGCAGGCATGGCAGCGCAGCCAAGCTTGTTCTCATCCCAGCAGTCGTTGGAACGCCTATCTCAATCAAGTTTGCCTCCAGACTATATTACCCTGGTTGCGCGAAGAACACGCTGGAAAAGCTCTGGCTGTACCGAGTTTCACCGCTTTACCTAGCATCTGGGAATTCGTCAATGGAACGGGCGTAGCTTGGGACAGGATGCGGATAGTCTTAATTCCTACAGAGACAATTGACTTGAGCGAACTGCGCGTACCTCAAGAATGGGTAGACATTCCCGACTGGGTTGCCGATTATTACTTTGGCGTACAAGTAGACCCCGATTGTGGATCTATTAGAATTTGGGGTTATGCTACCCACGAACAACTCAAACAAAATGGTAGCTACGACTCCCAAGACCGCAGCTATTGCCTAGATGAAGCCCATGTAATTCAGAACATGAGCGTATTGTGGGTAGGTAGACAACTCGGTATTACTGAAACGACGCGCCGGACAGTTGCAGCTTTACCCGTCATTCCTCTAGCACAGGTAGAAAATTTAATTCCCCGCCTGGGAAACTCAGAAGTTGTAAGTCCGCGCTTGGCAGTACCGTTCCAATTATGGGGTGCGTTAATCTCGCATGGCGGTTGGCGACAAAAACTTTACCATCACCGTTTGGGACATCCCGAACAGTGGTCGGTTTTGGAATGGCTGCAAACAGGAGTATCGGACGCAGCAAGACAGATGGGATGGGGACAAAGCACCTGGCAACCAGCAACAGCAATGGCAGCAGCACGAGGGACGACACAATTCTTTCCAGAAGTTTTGCTGACTCGCCACATGATTATTGCCCAGCAGCAGTATGAATTACGAGTGATGCCTCGTACAGGGGGAGTCTGGCGATTTGAGTTACGTCATGCTATGGGGGATTCCATTCCTGCCGGATTTACACTACGCTTGCTGACCGAAGACTTACAAGCATTTGAAGGCAACGAAGATACAGCTAGCAAACCTGTAGAATGTTTATTTGTCGAAGTCTCCCTTGCCTCAGGCGAAGGCTTAATTTGGGAAATCGAACCCACACCAATCAATTACGATCGCGAGATTTTGCGGTTTTGAGCAGTGACTCCTGACCAATTACCAATTACCAATTACCAACACTCACTGAGCCAATGCTAGTATTCTCTGGGCGATCGCATCGGTAACGGGCATTACTGATAATCGATTGCCTGGTCTGACTACGCCTAGTTCTTCTGGGCTAAATTTTTGTTTCAACGTAGGTAGGGAAATAAATCGAGGAAAAACCTTGACAAATTCCACTTTAACTGTGTGCCAGCGCGGCAAATCAGAATCCGATTTTGGGTCGTAGTAGGGGCTACTAGAGTCAAACTGCATCGGATCGATAACTTCAGGTGTGACAACTCGCATCAAACCCACAATTCCTGGGGGTGTGGCATTAGAGTGGTAGAAAAAAGCTAAATCTCCTACTTGCATTTGACGCAAATAGTTGCGAGCTTGATAGTTGCGTACCCCATCCCAAATTGTGGTGCGATCGCGATCGAGGTCTGAAATGCTATGAGTTTGTGGTTCTGATTTCATTAACCAATAATTCATTTTAAGTCGTAAGTCGTCGTAGGGGCGGGTTTAGCGACAGATTCACGATTTTAGCAATCAATCTTTGTTCAAAACCCGCCCGTACAAAAGTCGTAGGGGCGGGTTTAGCGACAGATTCACGATTTTAGCAATCAATCTTTGTTCAAAACCCGCCCGTACAAAAGGCGTTTCCAAAATTAATGAATTTACGTAAAATAATATGAAGTATTGATAAAAATAGTAGCATTGGAGATTAGCTAGCTCATGGCTGAAGCATCAGATCGGCAACGGCAGATTATGGAACATTTATCTCGTAGTACGGGAGATTTTATTAAACCGTCACTCAATTCAGAAGACCGCAAGAAACGGATTATGGAGCATATTCGCTTAACCAAAGGTTGAGACGATCGCAAAGTGTAAGGTTATTTCGGCTCGATATCCTTGACACTCATAACTTGAAAATGCCATATTCCCGGTTGACACTCTCGCGATCGCTAGAGTGAAATCGATCAATATTCACATTGTCTGAACTCACATATTTCTGAATTCACATATTCTGAGCCGAATGCTACACCGATTAACATTATTTGTCACTGGATCGATTTTGGTAGGCTTGAGTAATTATACTGCGATCGCTCAAGAAACATCTCAAGTAGCATTCAGCAGTGTTAACCCTGGCATTGTAGAGCCGATGTTGGGGAATATGAAAATATTGCAGTCAACTGCACCAGCGACCCTGAGCGTTAGCGTACCATCAGAGCTAGCGGCTCAGATTAGTATTTTACCTCCGAGTTTGGTAGAAGGAGTGTCAGACGATCCAGCGGGGACGACGCGGATAGGCTTTCTGAACTTTGGAGCAAATAGCCTAAGCAGCGATAGTCAAAATAATACTGCCAACTTACCCACAGGTAACACGGATTTAGAAGTGCGGATGCGGGTAGAGCGTCCTGTTGCTTTTACGCCGGGGAATTATAACTATCGCTTGACTCTCAGCGTCACTGTCACGCCACCTTGATTACTAACCTTAATTACTGCGGTACGGTGAAGCTGACGCTAAAGGGAGTGTGATTTTTCTTGTCCTCACCCCATTTCATCTCACCAGAGAGTTGATACTCTCCTGGTGCTAACTTAGCTTGTTGTGGAGTTTGAGCAGAAATTAATACGTAGCGTTCTCCTTGGGCGATCGCCGTAGTATCGTTAATTTTACCTGTAGAAATCTCTTGCTTGCCTTGTGTCAACGTCCAATTTCCAGCTACAACAGCAGAAGCTTTGCCTGTATTTTGCACGAGTAATTGCACTTGGTTCGATCTTGGGTTAAATTTGGCACTATTAGCAACGAGATTTGGTGATACATCTCCTTTGCGGACGTATACAGTGACACCAATGCGCGGCACAACAGAAGTGATGAACGTGACTTGATTTGCCTGGTTAGTTTGCGTAACTTTAGCCGCCTGAAGGTTTTCTGTAAAAATCATAGTGCGATATTCACCATCTGGTAAGCTGGGTGGAAAACGTACAATGAAACGAATTTTCCGCTTACTAGAGCTAGGAACGACTAACTCTGTAGGAGAGAATTGCAGATAGGGGCTGAGATCGTTAGGGCTAGATTTCAACGCTTGAAACCCTTGTTCTTTGTCGTAAGTAAAGGGAGCAGTGTAAACGCGGGCGCGAAAGGCTTCTGGTGCTTGATTGTAAACAGTCATCGTACCTTGTGCTTGACCCCGTTTGGCTTCTGTCTCCACGACCATAGGAGTAATAGCAATATCTGCACGGGCAACACTGCCCCAAAATAAAAAGCTAGATAGCAAACAACTACCTAGTAACGAATAGCGACCGATGGCAGCAACATTCATCAATGGTTTTACCAAAATAACTATTGTTGTTAGTTACGCAGGCGCAACTCTATTTAGCAACGAAACTTGGTTTGAAAAAACCAAGTTCGTCACTTCTCAATTGCTTTTAATTAAGCAAATCAGTCATAGCATTAGTTAGGGGTTGCAGTCAAAGTAACCATATATTGGTAAGTGCCGCTAGGAACGTCAGAAGTAAAGCTTCTCGTACCAGCAGCCATACCAACTTGGAGTGGAACATCAACACCAGAAGGAATTGTTATGGGAGTTGTAGGCTTGTTCCACGCACCACTATCAAAAGTACTACCACCGGAATAAGCGGTAGTATAATTTACTCCATCGTAAACAAGAGATTGTAACTTCTGTGGATTAAAACTAGCAGGGACGCTGACTGCTACTGGAACAGAAGTACTTAGTTGAGCGGGAGAATTACAGTTAATCATTGTTTGTCCGGCAGGAAGATTAGCTGCCATGCCAGGAATACCTCCACTAGATTCAACCCAGCCATATTTGGGCATAACCTGACCGAGAGTACCGCCAACAGTTCCAGAAAATACACAGCTTCCTGCAACAGTGCCGTTAAATGAAACATCTTGGGTTGTTGGTGCTGCATTTGCCACGGGGATGAAAGATGCAGTACTCAACACAGCAAGACTACTAGCTAAAGCTAAACGCCAATTCATAAGCTACTCCTTTCAAATTAAATCTTGGTGAATTTTTCAACTAGGACACAGCAAAGTACTGCTTAGAAGTAGACTTGCATTAGTCTATGCATTCTAAGTACAGATAGCTTTTCCTAATAAAAAACTACTTGATAGCTCTAAAAAATCACTTCAGTTAAATTAATCAACTAGAGATTTTTTAACTCATGTCATTCAATTTCAGGTTCAACTATTGCTGTGACTGATTACTACAATAAGCAAGTATTTCTCAAAACTATCTGAGAGAAATTACGTAAGTTTAGCCGTAAAAAACGACGAAAATAGCGATTTTATTTAATAATTTATTTATTTTCGATTATTTAGCTGGTATTTGCACGTCGAGCGAGAAATATCGTGGATTCTACGGATGTGACGTTAATAATTGTCGAGCTATATTAATCCGCTATTCGCTCAAAATAACTTTATTTACATTACCAAAATCGGCTGGTAATGTATTGCTGCTTTTGGAAAGTAAATATCTAGATAGGAGTTTTTGTAGGATTAAAGTTTTACAAAATTGTTACTTGTTAGCCGATCGCCTGTTGATAAGTTAATTCAATTTAACTGACCTGGACGCATTGATATTCAATATATGAAAACAAAATATCTGCTGATTTTATCGCTCCTCACGGCTGTGCTGGGAACTTTTGAAACAGCGATCGCGCAAGTAATATCAAATGAAAATGCTAGACAAATTTCGCTAGATTTCTTAAATTCTGAACTCATGCATTCTGCTGCACCAGTAACTCTTGTCAACAGTTCAGACAAATCGTTAACGCCTTCTGAGACACATCTCGTCAGTTTGCCGACTGAGTTTAGCGTTTTTCCTGTAGGAATAAATATAGGCGATCGCAATGTCAAATCTGGTGCTTTAGTCCGAGGACAAGAAGACGGCAGACAAGCGCTTAACTTTGCCAATTGGCAATTATCTTACGATGATGTCATTCAAGTCTTAAAATTTAACGTCACCACTTTAGCAGACGGTCAAATAGAAGTTCGTTCCGCTGGAATTGTGACTCGTCTCAATCCCAAAAAACTGCGTACCGATCCCGAACTAGGCTTAGTATTTTCGATTCAAGATTTACAAACATTATTTGGAATAAAAGCGAAATTCGACCTGAATGAATATGCAATTATTTTAGAAGTGCCTTGGCTGACTCAGCCAGCAACAAATACATTTGAAGAAACCGAAACACCTGTTGTCTTAAATGGCTTACAACGCCTCTATCCTGGCAGATTAAATATTGCTGGTATGGAACAAAGGGTCAATGCTACGGGAACGGGAGACACCACACCCACTTACACGGGAGACACACTTGCTGTTGGTAGTGCTTTTGGTGGTTCTTGGTTTGTCCGTACAACCCAATCCCAATTGCAAAACTTCTCCACTTGGAAACTTGCCGAAGCTCAATTTCTGCGTCAAACCGATTTTACCGACTATTTTGTAGGCTCTCAACCGACATTTTGGCAAAGTCAAGAAACGAGAAATTATTGGGGTTTAACCTTAGTTCAAAGACAAGGCTTTTCTCCACCTCAGGGTCTATCTGCTGGGAGTTCCGATCCGCGTCAACGCTTGCAAGCTGCTGTCGTGGGACGTACGATCGCCGGTAAAGCCGAACCAGGAACCTTAGTTAGGTTAGTCCGAGGATTTGGTAGTCGGGCGATCGCAGAAGTTTTAGTCGATTCTTCTGGAATCTATCGCTTTGAAAATATTAAATCCGATCGCGCTTATGACAGCAACTACCGTGTTTTCCTCTATCCCCAAGGACGGCTGACTGCACCACCAGAAATTCGGGAAGCGAGTTTTTCGACCGTACCAGGACAAATTCCCGCAGGTGCTTCGGCGTTCGTCGTGTCTGGCGGTTGGCAAAGCGATACGGACACGCAAATTCCTTCCATGCGGGAGTTTCGTGGCGGAGTCGCCGGACGCTGGGGTGTATCGCCAACGTTGACTGTAGGCTTAGGAGGGGTCTACGACGACTCTTTACAAGGCTTGGCAGAGGTCTTCTGGCGACCCGATAACTTGCCTTTACAGGTAGCAGTCTCGGCGCTGGCGGGTTCTAAATTGGAGGCGATCGCCGATATTCAATTTACTCCCTCACCCAATTTCAGTGCGTTGCTATCGAGTGATAGATATTCCAGTCGTTTGAATCTCAATTGGCAGTTGTCGCGTAGTTTCAGCTTATACGCCTCAGCTAACAGTCGCGATGCCACATCTGGAGGAGTGCAATTTAGCTTTAGCAGGAAAAATTTCTTCACCTTTGTCCGTGCTGGCTTGGATACAAAAAGTCGCCTGCGTTGGTACTTACTGCAAGGTTTGGGCAGATTGGAACTGAACTTACAAGGTAACGAAGTTGGCACGAATTCGGCACTGACGTACAACTTATCTCAAGACAATGGCAATACCGGACACTCGTTGCTATTAAATTATGAGACTCGCAGTCAAGGTAGAAGCGATCGCTTACTCACTTTAGGTTGGCAGTATCGATCGCCACAACGGACAAGCGATGGAAACTATTTATGGGAAGCCCAACTAGGTTACGGGATGAATTCTGGAGGTGGCGGTTTATTTGCCTCACTAGGAACGACAGTCCTACCAGGCGTGATGTTACGCGGACGCTACCAAGGAGTATCTCTCATCTCTGATGAATCGAGTTTCAGCATCGAGTTGGTTTCTAGCTTGGGCTTGCAGGCGGGTATTAGCCCAGGCGACAGGCATACGAGCGAGTTCCGTACCCAAGGCGGTTTATTAATCCAACCGTTTTTTGACCGCAACAACAACTCAAAACGCGACCCAAGTGAAGAGATTTACACCGAAAACTGCGATCTGTTACTCATACTGAATAATCAACCACTAACCGCTTGGCGACCGAAAATTCAACACAACCGCATTCTCCTACGCCTACCACCTAATACCTACCGCTTAGACTTCGATCCGGCGGGATTCCCTCCCGATTGGCAAGCACACCTACAAGCTGTGGCTGTGGTTGTCAGTGCTGGCAGCTACACCCCTGTTTTCGTGCCTCTAGTTCCTGCTTATAGCCGCACTGGAGTTGTCACCGATACGCAAGATCGACCGATTGCTGGTGCAACGGTAGAAGCTATAGGAAAATCTGGTCAGCGCAAATTTTCTGTGACGAACAGCGCCGGAGTTTACTATCTAGAAGGATTATCCCAGGGCGAGTATACGTTGACAGTAAATGGTAACTCGCAGTTGCGGTTGAAATTAGATACATCTACCAAACCGTTTCAAGAACTTAACTTGAAAACCAAGGTTTAATATCCAGCTGCTTTATCTACGATGTTGCGCAAAGATTTCCCAGCTTTATAAAGTGTCAAATTTTCTAGAAATAACCCTATTACCCGTTGCTGCATCTGTTGAGATATGCCGCTACAGTGGGGTGTAATAAAAACATTGGGTAGCGATCGCAACTGACTGTCTGCTGGTAGTGGTTCTACAGTAAAAGCATCTAAAGCCGCGCCTGCAATCCAACCTTTTTGGAGAGCGTGAACTAAAGCATTCTCATCGATAATTCCGCCACGGGCAATATTAATTAAATAAGCACTTGCCTGCATGGATTTTAGGACATTGGCATCAATTAAATGTTTAGTTTGAGCCGTTAAAGGCGTAGCGAGGACGAGATAATCTACCTTTGGTAAAAGTGTACGCCATTCCTCAGCCCCAACAACTAAATCGAAACCAGGTAGCGATCGCGGATGCAAGCAACTCCCCCAGACGCGCATTCCAAAAGCTTGAGCGCGGGTGGCGATCGCTTGACCGATACCTCCAGCACCGATAATTAAGATAGTTGCACCCATCAATTCTTGGATTCCCAAAACTTCCAATTCTGGATATGACAACCAACGATCTTGCTGTTGGGCTTTAAATTTAGATAGGCATTTGGCGCGATCGAGCATATATGCTAAGACAAATTCAGCAATGGGAATTGCATGAACTCCGGCACTATTTGTCACGATTAGATCGCGTGATATTAAGGCTGGTATGAGTAAATGGTCAATTCCCGCACTTTCAGTATGCAGCCAACGTAAATTAGGTAATCGTGATAATACTCGCTCGAAAAAAGCATTATAAGACCATTCATGAAGATACACCTCAGCATCGCTTGGATCTCCGTTTAGATTGCCTTGAAGATCGAGCCTGACAATGCGATCGTCGTTGGATAAATGAGACTCGATCTGTGCTGCTAAATTAGTGGGTAAAACAATTTTCATAAATTACCCTTTCACGCCGCTACCTGCTGCTGTGGGTACGATGTAACGTTGCACGAATAGGAATAAAATTAAAATTGGTGCAATTGAAATTATCGAACCAGCAGCAATTAATCGCCAATCCAAAGAGAAGGTTCCTGCTAACATTGCCACCCCTAAAGGTAAAGTGTAAAGTTCGGGGCGATCGATGACAATGAGGGGCCAAAGAAAGTCACTCCAAGCACCGATGAAGACAAAAATTGCCAACGTGACGAGGGCAGGGCGAATCGCGGGTAGCATGACGTTCCACCATATACCTAATTCCGAACAGCCATCAATGCGGGCAGCTTCTTCTAATTCTTTGGGAACGCCTTGAAAGGCTTGCCGTAGTAGAAATATACCAAAAGCAGAGGCGATCGCCGGAAAAATAATTCCTAAATAGGTATTTTTCATCCCTAACTGTACTGTCAAGATATATAGCGGAATCATCACAATTTGAAACGGAATCATAATCGTGGTGACAATTGCCGTAAAGATAATTTCTCGACCGCGAAATTCTAGACGGGCAAGGGGATAAGCTGCTAAAGCACAAAATAACAAATTTAACCCTACTGTTAGTAATGCTACGAGCGTGCTGTTAAATAAATACCTGCCAAAAGGATTTGTTTGCCAAACGCGGATAAAATTATTAAATGTTGGCTGACTGGGTAAAAATTGCGGCGGAAACTGAAAAATATTTTCTGTAGGAGACTTCAGCGACGTACTCAGCAGCCACAACAGAGGGAACAGCATTAAAATTGCGATCGCGCCTAGTAAACCATATATCCAAATTGTTCGCCAAGTTCGATTTTGTCTTTGTTTACCCTGATTCATATATTCCTCACCGCAATCGAATTACCTTTTCTAGAGAGCTTGTATCTCCCAACTAAAGTTTTTTTATACACCCCTGCTCCCAGCTCGTCCCTGCTCCCTGCTCCCTATTCTGGTCAAAACTTGCAAGCAATTGTCAGCAACTGGATGCAACGGTTCGAGTTTTTGGGCTTGTTTCCAAGCGACGATCGCCTGCTGAAAATCTCCCTGAAGCGCCCACAGTTGCCCTGCAAGGGCGTGAAAATCAGCATTGTTTGAGTGTAGAGCGATCGCTCGGTCGTTCTGCGCCTGTGCCGCTAGATAATCTCCTGTGGTAAAAAGCTGTAGGGCTTGCCGATAATGCCAAACAGCGCGATCGTGAATTTGAATCAGGGGAGATAGATCGGTTTTGCAACGTTGACAGGAGAAAGTTTCATTAGGGCGATAAGTAGCGCGACAAACGGGGCATTTCATTGCTAATTTTAATTACGTATACTTATTCTGCATCTGTGTTGGCGTAGTAGAGAAAGTCTTCCAGTTCTGCCTGGAGTTCTTCTAACTCGGCATCATCCTCGCTAGCTGCGGCTTCGATCTGGTCTAATAGATCCTGCAATTGTGCGGCGCGATCCTCATCCAACTGTTCTATAGCTACCTGCGCCCGTTCTATTAAAGCTGTCAGTTCGGGATTTAGAACTACAGTGGATGAATCGGTAGCATCTACTTCGATGGCTTCATCATCCTCAAACAACTCTTCCAAATCTAACCGTGCTTGGTGGAGTTCGTGGCTAGAGAGGCGATGCACCCCAGTATTATTCACGACTAGCTTTCCTTGCTGTCCCTTCCCCTTCTCGGTTGCTGTAACCGTGAGGATACCGTTCAAGTCAAAATCAAAGTGAACTTCCACCTGGACGCTACCAGCCGATTTAAGTGGCAAGTTTTCCACTTTGAAGGAACCGAGGGGGACATTTTCTTCAGCAGCAGGATTCTCGCCCTGAAACACCTCAATCTCAACTGCTTCCTGATTGTCTCTCATGGTCGAGTAAACTTCGGCACGAGAAACAGGAATGACGCTGTTGCGGGGAATAATCACGCTGAAGAATCCAGGCATGATTCCCATTGGAGTATCGATCGCTGCCGAAATTCCCAAGGAATGAGGGGTAACATCGACCAGAATCGCATCGACGGCTTCGCCTACTAGCACTCCCGCTTGCAGCGATGCCCCCAATGCCACGCAAAGATCTGGCTCAATGCCATCAGTAGGAGACTGTCCCAAGTGTGCTTCGATCGCGTGTTGGATCAGGGGTATGCGCGTGGAACCGCCCACTAAAATGATGCGATCGAGGTCTTTGGGTTCTAACTCGGCATCTGCCAAAGCGCGATCGATCGCTTCTAGAGTTTCTTCTACAAGCGGACGGATCGACTGCTCGAAGTCAGGACGAGAGATCTCGGCTTCTAGGTGCAATGCTGTCTTGCCCTTGCTACCCAAAAAGGCTTCTCGCACGGTGGTAAAGCCATGAGAGCTAAGTTGAATCTTCGCACTTTCTGCGGCTTGGAGCAAACGGGCATCGGCGGCAGGGTCGTCCGGCACGTCTACCCCGTGCTGCTGGCGGAATAATTGCTTCAGATGGAGTTGCAGGCGGCGATCGAAGTCATCTCCACCGAGGCGGTTGTTGCCATGACTTGCCAGTACCTCTGTGACTTCTCCAGAAATTTCTACCACCGAGACATCAAAAGTCCCGCCGCCTAGATCGTAAACTAGGACTCGTTCCGTCTCCTCCGATCGCAAGTCGTAAGCCAGTGCTGCGGCTGTTGGCTCGTTGATAATTTGCAACACCTCAAATCCGGCAATTTCCCCAGCAGTTTTGGTTGCTTGTCGCTGGGCATCGGTAAAGTAGGCGGGAACGGTGATGACTGCTTGAGTCACGGGTTCGCCCAGAGCCTTCTCCGCTCTTTGTTTTAGCGCTCGTAGGATCGTGGCTGAAATTTCCTGGGGCGAATATTCGCGATCGCCCAACTTTGTCTTGTGGTCTGTCCCCATCCAGCGTTTAATCGATTTAACCGTCCGCTCTGGAGCTGCGGCATACTGACGTAGGGCTTCCCGTCCGACGAGTAGCTTGCCCGTTTCGCTAAACCCAACACAAGAGGGCAAGATCGGGTCGCCATCTTCTCCCCCTAACACCCGTGCTTGTCCGTTTTCGACGATCGCCACTTCAGAGTTAGTCGTACCTAAGTCGATGCCTACTGCTCTACCCATAATTAATAAATGTTAGTTGTGAGTCATGAAGCGATCGACGCCGATCTTCAAAATTTTACCGGAGTTACGCACCGATCCCCCCTAGCCCCCCTTAAAAAGGGGGGGAATCTCGCCCCCAATTCATCGGGGGATGGGGGATCTTCAAGGACTATGCCTCCTCAGCGAGAAGTGTTGTTGCCAGCCGAGACGATCGCCTGTGTCTCCCGCAATATCCGCTCGCGCCATAAATAACCCCGCACGACTTCTTGAATCACCGTATTTTCTGGTTCGTCGCTCTCCTGCCGACCGATCGCGTACATTCGTTGTGGATCGAAGGGTTGTCCTTGCGCCACAATTGGCACTACCTGTTGTTGTTTCAGAATATCTAGCAGCGTCCGTCGAATTAATTCTACTCCTTGGCGATCGCTTTCAAGCGTTTCCATTAGAGCAGTCGGGGCAGAAGTTGTAGAATCAGACGATAACTTCTGACCGAGGCGACTCAGCCAACGTCCTAGCTTTCCTCGCCAGCTCTGCGACGGAGACGATAGGGGCATCTCAAGTGATGAAGATTCCTGCCAGTGGGCGCAGGCGCGATCGAGGGCATCTAGCACCCCCAAAATCGCTTTTAAAAAGTTTTCTTGCGCCTTCTCAAACCGTTTTTCCTGCGCGGCGAATTCGCTGGCATACTGTACCGATACTTGTTGCTGGCTCGCTTCTAGACGTTTTTGCAGTTGTTCGTTTTGCGATCGCGCTGCTTCCAGTTCCCGCTGCAATCGCTCTTGAGCCGTCTGGAGTAGCTTCCCCTGTTGTTTCATCTCCTGTCTGAGGGCAATCCACTCGCTCACCATCTGGTAGGGGTCGAACGCTGGCGCAGATTCAGGTGGTTCGCCTAAATACTCCGGTGGCGGCAGCGGTGACTGGAGGTAGTCTAAAAGTTTGTCCAAAAGTGCTTGGCGATTGTCATTAGTCATGAGTGAGTGGTGCGTGGTGCGTGAATCAATTTTAGATTTTGAATTTTGGATTGTAATGCTCCCTCTGCCCCTCTGCTCCCTACTCCATACTCCCTGCTCCCCGACTAAAAGGTTTCCCGAATTAAGTCGTCCAAACTCAGCTCAAGCCTTGCCATTGCTTGCTCTCTTAGCTGTTGCATTAACTCTGGGTCGAGGGTTGCCTCTAGGGGACGCACTTTTAAGAAATCGTTGTCTGCTTTTGCCGTCTCTGGGTTGCGAATCGCTTCATAGGCAGCCCGAATCGCTTTAAATTCTTCAGGATGGGTATGGGCGGGAAATTCTCGTAATTTTTGATGATATGCCGCTTTGATTTGGGCAGATGTGGCATCAGGAGAGATGCCGAGGCGATCGTAGGCAGAAGTCATAGGGAGAAGTCACAGTCATAATCATTTACCGACCGAAGCCGTGTTTGGGTGGTTTGGGTTTCCCGAAACCAAAGGGAGGAACGAAGTCAAAATCATCATCTTCGTCATCCTCAAAATCGGGTATAGTGTTAAGCAATTGGCGTTTTAATTCGGGCAGCATTCGCTCTAGCTCTGCTTTCGGAATTTTCTGCCCAAACATTTGCCGAATCATTGCTTCTACAACATCCGACATGTCATTTTCATCAAAGTCATCGAAGTCATCTGGATCGGGTAGGACTGCCTGAGTCTGTCGCAAGGCAACGAATGCCTGTTCTTCGCGAAAAGCTTGCAGGGCTTTGGCATCCTGAAGCCGACGGGCAATTTCAAAACCCTGTTGCTTTAGCTCCTCGTACTGAGGCGTGGTGATGGGATAGGTGGTGGCTCTTGCCAACAACAGGAGAGAATTTTGCGGTTCTCGCTTCAGGGCTGCTTCGATCGCCGGAATTAGGTTTCTCGACCAACCAAAACGGCGTACTTGAAGCTGGATTTGTGCTAGGGTGTTGCCTGGTTGGGGCGTAGTGTTGAGATAAGAGCGGATGGGAGCTTCCAACTTTTTAGGATTAGTTTCTTTGACTGCGAGAACGATTAAATGGGCTTCTTTGGCTTGGGGATAGGCGCTGCCAAGCTCGGCAAGTCTGGCAACATATGGATTAATTAGTGCCGCGATCCCCTTTTCTCGCTTGGCAAACAGTTGAATCGACAAAGCGATCGCCTGTAAGGTTTGGATCTGTTGCTCGTCAGATATTTCCTCCAGTAGTGCATCCCACTGCTGCTTTGCCTTCTCTTGGTTGAGGGAAACTCGTCCGCCGGAGTTGGGCGGACTTTGCACGGCTGCGACAAAAAGCTGGCAGGCACGCAAGGGAGGATCGGATTTCTTTTCTGTTTGGACGAGACGCTGAAAAAAACTGTAGTTTTGAGTGTATAAAGCATCGAGCCAGGGTGCAAATTCCACCTCTGCTTCTGGGTTGAGATCGCCAAAGTGCTTACCAAAACGACGACGGGCTTCTAGTTGTGCCTGCGGGTTATCGAGTTTGTCCCAGCAGCGTAGCAGCATGGCATAAACCTCCTCATACCGACAGCCTTGCTCCAATGCTTGCGAGAGGAGTTTGACTGCTTCCTCGTATTTATCCTCCGTGAATGCCACCAATCCTTTACGTCCGATGACTTCTGGAGCAGTTGGATAGATGCGTTCTGCTTGTTGCAGGGAACCCAGCGCCGTACGAGAGCGCCCCATCGCCATCCAGGTATCTGCCAACCGACAATGCAAGTTTGCTAAGGTTAATTTTAGGCGATCGCCAGTCCAATTTTGCGGATTTTGCTTCCCATCCTTTTCCACCCATTTCAATAATTGGGTAATTAGGCGTTGCTGCTCGCGATACGATTCGTTTGCATCCATCGCTGCGATCAAATTCACCGCCAGTTGAGGATTAAAGCCTTGTTCTACCAACACTGGTTTCCAGAAAATTTCCGTACAATCCGTTTCCCCTTGCATCAGTGCTTGTTGCCCTGCCAGCGTCAACAGGGTAGGGCGAAGAGCTTTCAGTTGGGGTAGTTGAATTGGGCGATGTCCCAGATTGAGGAGCGCGTGAGCGGCATTATGGTAGTCGCCGCGATCGCTCATTTGTAAGATTGCTAATGCCGTCACTGCTTCTTGAGATTCCAGATCTTCCGACTGCACGGACGGATCTAGGGGCGGTTCCCCCGTTTTCGCCTGCTGGAGAGTTGCTAATCTTTGCAAAATCGGCTGCTGCAAAAATTTTGGTTTGCCTAAAGGAAATCCCCACATAGAGGAAACCTGCAATCCTAGAATAGAACTCGCTGCCTGCCAATTTTCCACAGCCTGCTGAGTGTAGACAACCCAAGCATCGGGAACGTCTCCTGGTGTCAGCGGACGCTTAATTTTGGTAAACGCGGTAAGGGCAGCATCGGGTTGCTGTGCTTTTAGGGCTAAAACTCCCTTTGCCCAGTGGAGTTGCGCGGCACTAAATCGTTTTACTTGTTTGTCAATTAGTTGCTCGACTGTAGCAGTATCTCCCTTGAGCAACAGTAGTTTCAGATAACAAATCGCATAATCTTTGGGTAAAATCTCTTGCTCGAAAGCATTTTGAATTAATTCTAGGGCAGCATCTAGACGGTTTTGCAATAATAAACAACGGCAAGTCCAGTAATGTGCCTCTCCACTTAACCCTAGTTCTAACGCCCGTCGAAAGGATGTTTCGGCTTGCTTAAAATCGCTTTTTTGGAATTCTTGCTGCCCTCGCAACAACCAGATTTCGGCTTCTGAAGGTGTAAATTCAATTTCTAGATTTGTTCGGCGAATTTTTTTTATTTCCTCCAATGCCTGTCGATATTTTTGCTGCTTGAGTAACCCTTGAAGTTGCATTTGAAAGGGATTTTGAACGGGCGATCGCTCTTTGCTGGCTGCACCTTGTAGTTCTTTCTGATTAAGCCGACGCTTGTTCACGATCGTACTCCTGATAAATTTGGCAAAGATATCTTTCAGCAAAACTTATACTGAAGCGAGGCAGGAGGAGCTAGAAGAATAGTCATTAATTCGATTTCTAGCCTAACATCATGCAGTTCTTGGCGATCGCGTAACTAGATGAATTCACATTTTTTAATTGCTTTTAACTTTTGTACGGGCGGGTTTAGCAGATAGCTTAACAGCCTTAACCTTAGATCTTTGCTCAAAACCCGCCCCTACTGTATGGGCAGGTATAGCAGAGAAATTGACAACCACAACTAGAAATTTTTGCTCAAAACCCGCCCCTACTTAACTTTTGTACGGGCGGGTTTAGCAGATAGCTTAACAGCCTTAACCTTAGATCTTTGCTCAAAACCCGCCCCTACTGTACGGGCGGGTTTAGCAGAGAAATTGACAACCACAACTAGAAACTTTTGCTCAAAACCCGCCCCTACATATTTTTGACTTCCCCAACCGCCGGATATTGTTGCAATACCTGCTTTAAATATTGCCCGGTGTAAGACCGCGGATTTTTTGCGACTATTTCTGGCGTTCCGGCAGCGATAATTTCTCCTCCCTTATCTCCTCCTTCTGGTCCCAAATCTATCAACCAATCGCTACAACGAATTACATCTAAGTTATGTTCGATGACAATAATAGAATTACCTTTGTCTACCAATCTTTGCAGAACATCGAGTAATTTATGCACGTCGTAAAATGATAAACCTGTCGTTGGTTCGTCAATTAAATACAGAGTTTTTCCAGTAGCGCGACGCGATAATTCCGAGGCAAGCTTAACCCGCTGTGCCTCTCCCCCCGACAAAGTAGTTGCAGGTTGCCCCAGGTGCATATATCCTAAGCCAACATCAAGTAAAGTTTGTAGTTTATTGAATGCTTTGGGAATATTTTGAAAGAAATCTACGCCCTCTTCTACAGTCATGTTTAAAACATCGGCGATCGATTTATCTTTATACTTGACTTGGAGCGTTTCGCGGTTATATCGCGCCCCTTTACAAATTTCGCATTGCACGTAAACGTCGGGGAGAAAATTCATTTCAATCACGTTTACGCCTTGTCCGCCACAAGCTTCGCAGCGCCCTCCTTTGACGTTAAAGGAGAATTGCCCTGGTTTATAACCCCTAGCTTTTGCTTCGATAGTTTGGGAAAATACTTCTCGAATCGCATCGAAAACACCCGTGTATGTAGCTGGGTTAGAACGGGGAGTGCGTCCGATGGGAGATTGATCGATCACGATCGCTTTATCAACTGCATTTAAGCCCTTCATTTCCTGCAAATCTTTCGGAAAGGGAACTTTGCGCGTCAGGTGGTGTTGTAAAGCTGGGTAAAGTAATTCGTTAATTAAGGTAGATTTTCCCGAACCGGATACCCCTGTAATCGAAACGAGTTTTCCCAAAGGGATTTCGACATCAATATTTTTCAGGTTGTTGCGATAGGCATTTTTGATCGCTAACTCTCGTCCGTTTCCTTCCCGACGTTGGGCGGGAGTTTGAATCACTCGCCTTCCCGATAAATATGCCCCAGTTAAAGATTCCGGTGCAGCGAGTAAAGCTGGCAAATTCCCTTGGGCGACGATATTTCCGCCGTGGACTCCCGCCCCTACGCCAATATCTACTAAATGATCGGCGGCGCGGATGGTTTCTTCGTCGTGTTCGACGACAATTAATGTATTGCCCAAGTCTCGCAGTCTGGTTAAAGTTTGCAGCAAGCGCCCGTTATCCCGTTGGTGCAAGCCGATGCTGGGTTCGTCAAGGACGTAGAGTACTCCTGTTAAGCCGGAACCGATTTGGGTAGCGAGGCGAATGCGTTGGGCTTCTCCCCCCGAAAGCGTCATGGCGGGACGGTCTAAGGTGAGGTAATCTAAACCTACATCGAGGAGAAATTGCAATCTGGCTTTGATTTCGCGCAACACCAAATCGGCAATTTGCATTTGGCGATCGCTCAGTGTAATACTACCAATTCTCTGATGGCATTCTCGAATTGAGACGCTGGTAAGATCGAGGATGTGATATTGTCCCAGACGCACGGCTAAAGCTTCTGGTTTCAACCGCTTGCCATGACATACAGGACAAGGTTGTTGCACGACATACTGTTCTAACTTTTGTTTGATTAATTCAGAACTCGCTTCATCAAACTGGCGCTGGAGGATGGGGATAACCCCAGCGTAACGCCGATAATCTTTACGTTCTTCAATCCAAACGGGTTGGTCGCTACCGTATAAAATTGTCTGCTGCTGTTCTGAAGTTAGCTGGTTCCAGCGGGTTTGAATTTCAAATCCAAAAGCTTTCCCTAAGCTGTAGAGTAAAGCAAGGTAATATGAGTTATCCTTTTCCGACCAAGGGGCGATCGCAGCATAGACTGATTGACTCGGATCGGGTACGACTAATTCAGGTGAGAAAGTTTGCATACTCCCCAAGCCGTGACAGTGAGGACAAGCACCGTAGGGAGAGTTGAAAGAAAATAGACGCGGCGATAACTCTTCCATAACCCCGCCGTGTTCGGGACAGGCGAAGTTTTCGGAAAATAATAATTCTTTTTCTCTTCCCCTATCTTTCTCTTCGACTTCGTAGGCACTCGCCCCTTCTGCCACTTTTGCCTGTAAAGTGGGATGGATTAATACATTGCCTTCCTGTGCGGATGCACGACTGTGCGCCCCTACTGTCTCTCCATCCAATAAATCGATGACAGCAATCCCTTCCGAACGCCGCAGACAGGTGGTGAGGGAGTCAGTCAATCTCTCTTCCATCCCTGGCTTTTTAATCAAGCGATCGATCACGACTTCAATATTGTGCGCTTGATTTTTATCTAATTCAATCGAATCGCTGAGTTCCCGCACTTCGCCATTAATGCGGACGCGGACGAATCCTTCCGAAGCCAGACTAGAGAGTAATTTTTTGTGCGTCCCTTTTTTACCCCGTACGACGGGTGCTAAAATTTGAAATTTAGTTCTATCGGGTAATTCCATGATGCGATCGCACATTTCATCAATCGTCTGAGGCGCAATCGAGCGATCGCAGATCGGGCAATGCGGTTTACCCGCTCGTCCGTATAATAAGCGTAAATAGTCGTAAATTTCCGTCACCGTCCCTACCGTAGAACGGGGGTTATGGGAAGTCGATTTTTGATCGATGGAAATTGCCGGACTCAAGCCCTCAATTGCTTCCACATCTGGCTTATCAACTTGCCCTAAAAATTGTCTTGCATAGGCACTGAGAGACTCTACGTAGCGCCGCTGTCCTTCAGCAAAGATGGTATCGAAGGCGAGGGAAGACTTACCGGAACCGGAAACCCCCGTAAACACGATCAGGCGATCGCGGGGTATTTCTAAGCTAATATTTTTGAGATTATGCTGTCTCGCGCCGCGAATACGGATGGTATTTTGGCTATTGGGGTTAGAAGTATCTGCATGATGCCCGTTTGCGGATTCAGTGACTTCAATCTTTGCATCGGGACGGTAATTCATGAGGGCAAGGCGAAAGAGTCCGTTGACGATTTTAACGATTTTCCGGCTGTCTTTGCTATTCAGTTGTCAGTGGCTGGTGGCTAGTGGCTGGTGGCTAGTAAATAGGGTGTGGGGTGTGGGGTGTGGGGTTAGAATTGCGACTTGCGACTTGCGATTTCGCTTACTAGCCTCTCGTGCGTAAATAAGGTAGCCTTGCTAAAGAGTTTTTCGCGGGGGTTGGGGTACGGTTATGAGTGCGGTTGTAAAGCCTTTTTCGGTCATGGGGCTACCAGTCCATCTGCTTGATGATTATACGGCTTGGTTGCGATCGCGCATCGGGCAGCAACTCGGTACTCATGTCGTAACGCTTAATGCGGAAATGAGTATGCAAGCCGAACAAAACCCTGCTTTAAGCAACGCTATTCAGCAAGCAGAGTTGGTGATTCCCGATGGTGCGGGGGTGGTACTCTACCTAAAATTACTATTTCACCAACAGGTACAGCGATGTCCTGGGATTGAATTGGCAGAATCTCTATTGCAGAATACGGAGGCGCGGGTATTTTTCTATGGTGGTGCGCCTGGAGTAGTAGCCAAAGCCGCCGAAACGTGGCGACAACAAGTCCCAGATTTAAAGATTGTTGGTACGCAGCACGGCTACATTTCCCCAGAAGAGGCGGAACAATTTCAGCAAAACCTCAGTCAACTCCAACCTCAATTGATTTTGGTGGGTTTGGGAGTGCCACGTCAAGAATTATGGATTGCCCAAAATCGTTATTTGTGTCCTAATGCAACTTGGATTGGTGTTGGTGGTAGCTTTGATATTTGGGCAGGAACGAAATCAAGAGCGCCTGCATGGTTGGCAAATAATAATTTGGAATGGCTTTACCGTCTCTATCAAGAACCCTGGCGCTGGCGGCGGATGCTGGCTTTACCTCAGTTTGCAGGTAAGGCAATTGTTTATCGTTTAACTCATTGATATCGAAATCTCCGATCGTTTCTCAAGCAATTCTATGCGCGGTGTATTTCAATTGCAAAAATCTTATTTTAGTAAAAAGGCTGTTTCTTCTCTATTTTCACCTCAAAAGCTGCCATATACAATTATTGGCTTTGGTATTTTGGTACGGCTAGTTCAATATGTATTTAATCGTTCTTTGTGGAATGACGAAGCCGCACTAGCGTTAAATATTGTCAATCGCTCGTATTTAGAATTGCTCCAGCCTTTAGATTACAACCAAGGCGCACCCATTGGCTTTTTGATGGTAGAAAAGTTAGCGGTGCAGGTGTTTGGAAACAACGAATATGCTTTGAGATTATTTCCTTTTGTCAGTGCGATCGCAAGTTTATTTGTTTTTTACAAATTAGCTAGAAAATGCTTGCAATCTCGTCAGGCTGCGATTATCGCTCTTACTTTGTTTTCCACCGTACATATTTGGCTTCAGTTTGCTACAGAAACAAAACAATATTCTAGCGATGTGGCGATCGCGGTCATACTATCTTTTATTTTAATTGGCATAGAACGACAGCAAATTAAACTAAGACAAATCTTAAAATTTGGCTTTATCGGCGCTGTTGCCGTTTGGTTTTCTCACCCGGCTGTCTTTATCTTAGCTGGGATAGGGACGAGCTATTTATTCATAAGTTTATTTCAAAAGAAATTTTCCTTGAGTTTAAAGCTGTTAGCTATCTATGCTATCTGGGCGTTTAGTTTTGGTCTTTCATATTTTACTTCATTACGCAATATAGCCAGCAATCAATCTTTATTTAAATCTTGGGCAGGACGCGGTACATTTCCTACATCTATTTGGGATTTTGGCTGGTTGTTTAATGCTTTTGTAGAATTTTTTCACATTCCGTTAGGACTTCCCGATATTTTTCTGGGAATTGCGATTCTGGCGTTCTTATCTGGTTGTATCTCATTCTGGGTTCAAAACAGAGCAATTTTACTGACATTATTGGCTCCTATCTTAGTAACTTTTTTCGCAGCTTATTTACAAAAATATCCATTTAGCGGTAGGCTAGTCATATTTTTAATTCCTTTTTTTATCCTTTTCATTGCAGAAGGAACAGTTGCAATTCGACAGATAAGCCATCATCGAGTTTTGAGGAAAATCAGTACTCTAATTTTGATATTACTTCTCGTTCCTCCGATAGGAACTGCTGCTTATCTCATCTTCGATCCCTATACTAAACAAGAAATTAAACCCGTTCTTAGTTACATGAGAAGTCATCAGCAACCAAGAGATACTATTTATATTTACGAACGCGCTGAATATCAATTTAAATATTATGCGAATTGGTATGGCTACCAGGAAGGAGATTATATTTTAGGGATAGACGATCTCGATCGTCAAGATGGACAAGGTATTTCAGAAGCAGAATGGCGGCGATATACCAGCGATTTTGATAAGTTACGCGGTAAGCAAAGGGTGTGGATCTTATTATCCCACTTGCGGCGCTGGGAAGATGAGCAAGAAAGAGTTTTAGCTTATCTTGATGGTATCGGTAAACGTGTTGATGCTTTTGAGAAGGAAGGCTCTTTTGTATATTTGTATGATTTTAATTAGCCAGCAAGTAGATATGTCACACTGCGATCGCCTAAACGATAATTTAGTAAGATAATTCTCATGAAGTATGACTTACCATTGACTAGATGGCAATTATTAATTATCAGTTTTCTAGTTATCGGTATATTTTTTCGATTTCTCTATCTCGATCGCAAAGTTTATTGGTACGATGAAGTCTTCACTTCATTGCGTATTTTTGGCTACACGGAAGCAGAAGTCATTCAACAAGTTTCTCGTCATCCTGTTGTGAGTGTAGAAGATTTACAACGGTATCAGCACGATGCTGGGAGAAACTTATTAGACACGATAAAATCTTTGGCTACGGAAGATTTTCAGCATCCGCCGCTGTATTATGCGATCGCTCATTTTTGGGTAAAATGGTTGGGTGATTCAATTGCTGCAATTAGAGGTTTATCGGCTCTAATTAGCGTGCTTGTCTTTCCTAGTATCTACTGGCTGTGTAGGGAATTATTTCCATCACCCTCGGTTGCTTGGGTTTCTATGGCGTTAGTCGCAGTCTCGCCATTTCATGTTTTAATGGCTCAGGAAGCACGTCAGTATAGTTTGTGGACGGTGATAATTTTACTATCAAGTGCGTCTGTACTACGCGCTATTCGTCTCAGCAGTAAACTAAGTTGGAGACTGTACGCAATTAGTCTTATTGTAGGATTATACACATTTTTATTTACTGGTTTAGTCGCGATCGCTCACGGACTATATTTATTTAGCTTGAAGACATCACAATTTAGCAAAGCATTCTCTGCTTATTTTATCGCTTCTCTCACCGCGATCGCAGCGTTTATACCTTGGCTAGTTATTGTTGTCAGCAATTTTTCTGAAATTAACAGTAATGTCAATAAGGATGAAGCTGTACCCCTAATCAGTTTAGCGAAAACCTGGGTTTTCAACTTGAGTTATATTTTTTTTGATGTTTGGGGACAGTCAAGTTTAGAATCTAGACTCGATCTAGCACATTTTATCATTTTGCCATTCTTATTACTGACAGGATACTCTCTCTATTTTCTGTATCGGACAACAACTAAGCAGGTTTCATTATTTATCCTGCTATCGATCGTCGTACCAACTATACCCCTAATTTTACCAGATTTGATTTTAGGAGGACAGCGATCGCTGACGATGCGTTATCTCATTCCTACTTATTTAGGGATTCAAATTGCTGTTGCTTATTTACTAGCTACTAAACTCTCATCAAGCAGTGTCAAACAGCAAAAATTTTGGCGGTTACTAACACTCGTGCTGTTAACTTCTGGTATTTTATCCTGTGTAGTCAGCGCTCGAACGGAGACTTGGTGGACTAAAGGTAATAGTGCTGAAAATCCTCAAGTTGCTCAAATCATAAATCAGGCAAATCGTCCATTAGTAATTAGCGATACTAAGATTGGCAGAATTATTTCTTTAAGCTATTTGCTAGAACCAAAGGTTCAATTTCAGCTCAACCCCAAATGCCATACTTGCCAACTCGATTTTACATCTAATCTGTCCTTTGATTCCGAGATTTCTACGAACTACAGTGACATATTTGCGTACAAACCTTCAGAGGAAATGTTAAACAAGTTTAACCAAATACAGAATTGTACAACAAAATTGGTTTACGAACCCGCCCGTCTCTGGAGGTTGAGCCAAGATCAATCAATTTCCCTAAACTAGTTATAACAATTACTGTTGCGATCGCAACTCTATATTTATCCAACTTTATGCAAACTACTATAAAGCAATTTAAAAAGCTTCAACCAAGTAAATTTACTGCTTTCACTCTAAACAGAATATCACTCGTCATTATCGGCTTTGGTATCTTAGTTAGGCTAGTTCAATATCTATTTAATCGTTCTTTATGGAATGACGAAGCCGCACTAGCTTTAAATATTGTCAATCGCTCGTATTTAGAATTGCTCCAGCCTTTAGATTATAACCAAGGCGCACCCATTGGCTTTTTAATGATAGAAAAGCTAGCAGTTCAGTTATTCGGTAACAACGAGTATGCCTTAAGACTCTTTCCTTTAATTTCTAGTATTGCTGCTTTATTTTTATTTTACCATCTAGCAAAAAAATGTTTGCAAAAACCAGCCGTTCTGATTGCCTTAACTCTCTTTGTTGGTTTAGAATATTTGCTTTACTTTGCTTCCGAAGTTAAACAGTATTCAACTGATGTAGCCATTGCCATACTTTGCTCTACAATTGGAGTATCTTTGAATCGGAAAAAGAGCGAGCCTTTTCAACTAATAGCATATGCAATAGGAGGTGCGATCGCAGTTTGGTTTTCCCATCCAGCAATTTTTGTTTTGGCAGGTGTGGGAATATATCATATATTAGCTAATTGGCAGCAAAAAAATAGAAAAAAGTTAATTATAGTATTGGCAGTAACTTCAATTTGGTTGTTAAGTTTTGCTAGCTTATATTTTTTATCTTTGAGAAATCTAGGTGAAAGTGAATATTTATTGCGATCGTGGACAAATAAGTATGCTTTTCCTACATCAATATTTGATATTAACTGGTCGTACTTAAGATATATCAAATTGTTCAAAGATCCTTTAGGTTTTCCCGAACCTTGGGTTGTTGTTCCTCGTTTAGTTTGTCTAGCTGGATTTATCTCCTTTTGGTATCGGAAAAGAGAAATCCTATTTATTCTAATTTCTCCTTTCTTAGTGACGTTGCTTGCAGGTTATCTGCAAAAATATCCTTTCCACAGTCGCTTAGTTGTCTTTTTAACTCCCTTTTTTATTTTAGGAATTGCAGAGGGAAGTTATTTCATTTGGCAGAAAACTTGTAGAAATAAATTGACTGCTATTATCGGTATGTTAATTATCAGCTTGCTGCTTGCCGTTCCTATAGCTAATGCTAGCCATCGTCTAGTACAGCCACAAACGAAACAAGAAATCAAGCAAGTTATGAGTTACGTAAAAACTCATCAACAACCAGGAGATATTCTATACATTTATCAAAGAGCTGAATATCAATTTAGATACTACGCTGCAAAATATGGCTACCGTGAGGGTGATTACATTATTGGAATAGACGATCTCGATGAATATGATGGGAAGGGAATGTCAGAACAAGAATGGCAAAGATATCAAAATGATTTCGATAAACTGCGTGGTAATAAAAGGGTGTGGATCGTATTATCTCACATTACTCACGTTCCAAATGAGCAGCAAAGAATTTTAACTTATTTAGATAGTATGGGTCAAAAAATTGATGTTTTTACAGTTCCCGGTTCGTTTGCGTACTTGTATGATTTTTCTTAAAAGATGATAGAGGTACACATATTTGTAGTAGGGGCGCACAGCTGTGCGCCCCTACAGACGTATTGTATCTATATGGAAACCGCTATAAACAGATAACGCCCGGTTAAGAATACAAATGAAAATCAATCTAATTCCTTTGAAGAAAAAACTTTTGTCAATAAGTCAGTTTTTACTCATTGCTTTTGTCTTTGGAATTTCCTACACTCAAAGACCTTTATACTACGACAATCAAACAACTAAATTTTTACATGGACTAGCACAAGCTGGCTATGGTTTTTTAAAAAATGATTGGTTTGCCAGCACTATCGATCCTTTACCAGCTTTTACTTTTTTAGTCAAGATAACTCATTTATATTTAAATGAATATGCTTTTTATCTTTATTATATAATTATTTTTGGCGTATATATTTACAGTCTGACTGGAATTATTTCATTTATTTTCCCAATTGGTATAAACTCTAAAATAGCTATAGATTCTAAAAATCATAGCGATCGCCTGCAATATTTAGTTTTTTTTGCTGTCCTGCTCGTTCTTCATTCTATCAATATTCAAATTAAAGTTCTCGATTTAGATACGGCTTTAAATATTCATTATGGAGTTGCAGAACAGTACGTTCTTGGACCTTACTTTCAACCAAGTAATTTTGGTGTTTTTATCATTTTCTCGATCTATCGGTTTCTCCACCGAAATTATTTCTTAGCTGTAGCTTGTCTAGCTTTAGCAGCTACCTTTCATCCTACCTATCTTATGGGTGCGGCAATTATTTGCTTAACTTACTTAATTATTATCTATAAAAATGAAGGTAGTTTGATTAAAGTCATATCAGTTGGAGTCTTATCAACTCTATTATTACTACCAGTATTTAGTTATATGTATTTTCAGTTCAGACCAACCACCTCTGAACTGTGGGCAAAATCTCAATATATCATCGTCCAATTAAGAATTCCTCACCACTCCATCCCGCAGATTTTTTTAAGTAAACCTTCAGCTTATTTACAAATTTTTTTAGTTGTTATAGCACTGTATTTAATTAGAAAAACTAAAGTTTTTGCGACTCTATTTATTCCTTTCTTAATTATTGTTACTTTAACTATTATTCAAATATTCTACCCCAATAACACAATAGCTTTTGTTGCTCCTTGGCGGCTTTCTGCGGTTTTAGTGCCGATCGCCACTAGTATTATAGTTGCTTGGCTCGTATCTTACTTATTCGATCGCTACTTTCAAGTCAAACACAAACGCTCGGTGATGGCGGCGAGTTTAGCTACAATATCTATGGTTTTTGTGCTTGGCTTGTACAACCAAGGACAAATGTTTGTAGAACAAGATAGAAGCGTTCCAATGTTGAATTATGTTAGAGAAACAACGCAACAAGAAGATCTCTATCTAGTCCCAAATAAAAATAAAGAGTTACGCAAATTTAGAGTTTATACAGGCGCTCCTATTCTAGTTAACTTTAAATCACACCCATATAAAGATGTCGAAGTTTTAGAATGGTATGAAAGAAATTTAGCCGCACAAGTATTTTATGAATCGCCAAGCGATCGCCAGTGCGACATTTTAAAACAACTCATAGCCGATTATCAAATTAACAAAGTCGTCACCGAAAGCCAAAATTTCAATGCTAACTGCACCTTTTTAGCTCAACTATACAAAGACGATCGCTATGGGGTTTATCAGCTTAAAAAGTGAGTCGTGTAGAGACGTTACACGTAACGTCTCTACACGATACCACCATATTGAGCTACAGGGCGATCGCTCAGCCATGCCCACATTTGATCGCCGAAGGAAAAATGCCACCATTCCCCAGGATGGCGAGTAAACTCAGCTTTGAGCATGATATCTCGCAATAACTGGCGGCGCTCGTGATATTCTTGCTCTACAGGATCGGCGCTATTTGCAAAATAATCGGGTTGCGATCGCGCTGACATCTCATCAATTGGAGAACCCATATTTACTGTCATTCCAGCCGCATCTACCAAGGTAATATCGACTGCTGCACCCGTACTGTGAGGTGGGGGAGTCTTGGGATCGGTGCTAGGAACTGCCCAAATTTGATACACTTGCTGCCATAAAGCCTGTTGTCGGTCGGGAGATAATTGTTCTACCGTCAGTCCTTCTGCTTGCAAAACTTGACTAAAAGCATAATCTACCATAAAATTTTGCACGGCAATTGGACGATAGGCATCGAAAATTTGAATGCGCCACTGGGGATGAGACTGTTGAAGATAGATTTGGGCTTGCAGGAGGCGATTCAGTACCCCTTGTCGTAAATGATAAGGCGATCGCCCTTGATAAGGCGCACCGAGTAACTGGTAGGGATGGGGTGACTCTACAGCAAACTCTTCTAGCGGAATTTCTACTAGCGGTTCCCCAGATTCTGTAATTTGAATCTGTTGGTAAGGTTTCATCAAGATTCTTCTCGCCAAATTTTAATCGTTCTATCCTTGCTACCGCTTGCGAAAGTTTGTCCTCTGGGGCTGAAGATAACGGCAGTGACTCCGGCTGAATGATCTGATAAGCTACGCAATAAATCTCCGTTGGCTGGATTCCACAATTTAATCGTTTTGTCTCCACTGGCGCTGGCGAGGGTGTCGCCATCCGCGCTAAAAGATAGCGATGTGACTTCTTTTTTGTGGGCTTTGATAGTTTCTTGCAACTTACCGCTTTCAACTCGCCATAGAATAATTTGCCCGTTATTGCTTCCACTGGCAAGGGTTTCGCCATCGGGACTAAAGGCGATCGCGTATACTGGACGTTTGTGTCCGGTAAAAGTACGAATCAGTTCGCCACTCTCGACATCCCAGAGTTGGACGCTATTGAAAAAAGTGCTGCTAGCTAGGGTTTTACCATCGGGATTAAAGGCGATCGCCGTAACTCCACTGCCTTCGCTGATGATGCGCAAGGCTTTTCCAGTTCTGAGGTTCCATAGCCTCACGGTATTATCTCCACTACCGCTTGCCAAAAGTTTTCCATTCGGGCTAAAAGCTACCGAACTCACCCAATCTTTATGTCCCACAAAGGTACGAATTAATTTTCGATGCCGCAAATTCCATAGCTTAACCGTTCTATCCCCACTCCCACTAGCCAGAATCGTTTTTTGTCCGGTTTTGTCGGGCATAAACGCGAGAGAACTCACCCAATCTCTGTGTGCTATGTAGGTTTGCAACAATCTTTTCCCTGCCAAATACCAAATTTTGATCGTCCGATCTCCACCGCTACTTGCAATCATCTGACTGTTCGGGCTGAACGCTACTGAATAAACTGCCCGTCGATGCCCGCCGCTAATCGTATCGACTTGAAATTTTCCCTGCCATAGACGAGTTAGGAGTAATGGTAGTTGGTAGTTGGTAGTTGGTAGTTGACGGTAAGAGAGTGGTGCGTGGTATTTTTTCTCCCTCAGCTCCCTCAGCTCTTTTTCCCCTGCTCCCTGCTCCCTGCTCTCTGCTCCCTGATAGCTGACAACTGACAACTGACACGCGATCGCAATAGCAATTGAAACTAAAGACTGAGGTGGCATAGATGAAGCTGGAGTGATACTGGCTGTATTATTGCTAACCTAGAAATAGTTTTTGGACTAATGGCTCTCTTGTTTGAGTAAAAATCTCTAGAGGCTAGACAAAGTGGACGGACTGAACTACCTTTTTACTAGGAATAGAGTTACTAGGGATAAATTTACCAAAAATCGACGCGATCGCTCGTACCTGCCAAGTTGAAATAAATTTGGTGGCAAGCAAATTTTGAATTTCTGGCGATCTTTGAATAAATTTTTCACATCATGCAGTTAGGTTATTATTAACAGTTCTTTTGAGGACTTTGCTGTCAAAAAGCAAAGTGCCAACAAGTGCAAGCAAGCAGGAGGGAGAAAAGCAGAACCTTTACAAGATAGAATGATTGTGTTTTCTCCACTGTATAGTCTGTTTTACTACACGGCGATCGATAAAGATACCATTATCAAACTTGAGAGCGTTGTAAAAACTTTGTTTTTGGCACTGGGATTTAAAATTTTAGCTTTGTTTTTAGGAACTCATGCACTTGAAACGACATCTTTGTGAGAAAGCACTAAATTTAAGTTTTCGATCCTTAAATTTTTACGACTGCTGATTCTCAACAATATCCGAGGACTTACACTACCTGAGACCAACTCAAAATTTAATTTAAAGAATACGTAATTATTACCGTAGGAGTAAGTAGAGAGCTTGTAAATATTGTAACATGTTCTTAATTTTCTGGGAATTCAGGTGATGAGAGGCAAGTTGCTAGGCGGGCGTTACCAAGTTGTAGAAGTTCTAGCCAATGGTGGTTTTGGTCAAACCTACGTAGCCCAAGACATGCATCGACCAGGAAATCCTCGATGTGTCGTTAAGCACCTCCAGCCTGCTAGCGTCAACTCTAAATTTTTGCACAATGCCAGGCGGTTGTTTCAAACAGAAGCAGAAATTTTAGAGCAACTTGGCAATCACGACCAGATTCCTCGGTTACTAGCTTATTTTGAAGAACATCAAGAGTTTTATCTCGTTCAAGAGTTCATTCAAGGGCATACTCTTACCAAAGAATTAATTCCGGGCGATCGCTGGGAAGAAAGTAAAGTCTACCAACTACTACAAGAAGTCCTAGAAATATTGGTTTTCGTCCACGCTCACGCAGCAATTCATCGCGATATTAAACCTGACAATCTCATCCGGCGAATCGCAGATGGCAAGTTAGTCTTAGTAGATTTTGGTTCAGTCAAACAGGTTTGGACGCAGGTGTTTACGCGAACCGGGCAACAGGAAAACAGCCCACCAGCCACGATCGCGATCGGTACTCCCGGTTATATGCCTACAGAACAAGGTCAAGGTAGACCTCAACCCAATAGCGATATTTATGCCCTCGGCACGATCGCCATTCAAGCTCTGACAGGGATGAATCCTTCCCAGTTAGCAGAACAGTCGGATACTGGCGAAATTGAGTGGCGACAACATGCCAAAGTCAGCGAGGGACTGGGGGCAGTCATTGCCAAAATGGTGCGCTACAACAGCAAAAATCGCTATCAAACGGCGGTAGCTGCTTTGGTTGCCCTGCGCCAACTCGCCAATTTTCCCACATTACTGCAACCAGTTATAGGAATTCAACCGCCACCTGCATCTCGTTTCAACCAGTCGAACGTCGAGAAATATCTGACTCTGGTTGGCACTCCTAAAGGCATAGAGCGTGAGGTGAAAACCGATCTCCCTGAGAATCATACTGTGACGATGGCAGAACTCGACACGACCCCAACTACCGAGGTTGCCACCCAAGCACTACCAGTTCTAGAACGGATACCCGACCCACCCGCTGTAGCATTAGTAAACCCCGATCGATCAACTCCTGCTAAAGCCTCCAGAACGCGACAGCGCTATCCCCTCCGCGTGGGAGCAGCACTCACGGCTGTCTTAGCAAGCGTAGCAGCAATGTACGTAACGAATTGGTATCCAGTCGCAGATCCAGAGCAAACTCTGGAGCAGATGAACGCGCTCAAAACTGCGAGAAAATACCAAGAGTGCATCGATCTAGCATCGACTCACAGTAGTACCAATGCCAAAGTTCAAGCCGGACTCCAACAGTGTCGCCTCGCCCAGGCACAGCAGCTAGCTACCACCGATCTATCGGCGGCGATCGCGCTAGGCAGTCAAATTCCTAGCACCGATCCACTTTATCCCGTAGCTAAGCCTTCGATCGCTCAGTGGACGAACCGTTTATTAGAAAAAGCGAAAACCGATTACGAAGCAGGAAACTTACCACAGGCGATCGCTTTAGTTAAAGCAATTTCTATAACTAACCCTGCCTATCAAACAGCCCAAACTGCAATTGCCCAATGGCAACGAGACTGGCAAAACAACCGCGCCGCTTGGGAAGCAGCAAAAAGCGCCGCCGCTGTTGGCAAGTGGCAAGATGTCCTCAAAGCTACTAGAAAAGTTACTATTCATCCCTACTGGCAACAGCAGATCTCTCCTCTTGCCCAACAAGCAGCCATTAAAATTGCTTTAGCGTCCCATACTGTTATCCCACCGCAACAGTCTAGAACGACAGCAAAGCCACCTCAACCTCGAACGCAACCCGTAACTCCATCTAGACCCAAAACCGTTACCAATCGCCCCCGCAGCCGCCCCAACCGCTCTAGAACCGCGATCGCAACTTCTACCTCCCGTCCTCAATCGACGATAAGACGAACGACTTTGAGACGAACGACTGTAAAGCGATCGCGACCCATCTCCAGACGAGTCAAACCCGCGATCGCCAGACGCACCAACCGCCCAATCCGCAGACGCGCCCGTTTTCCAGTGGGAAACACCAGAAGTTTATACAACTGGCAAACAAAAACCGTGCCTTAGTGCGTGGGGTGTGGGCTGTGGGGTGTGGGGTGTGGAGTGACTCCTGACCAGTTAGTATTTTATCTCCTCAGCCTCCTCAGCCTCCTCAGCTCCCCCTTGTCTCCCTACTCCCTACTCCCTACTCCCTGCTCCCTCCCTGCTGGTACAGGATCGTAGCCGCCTGGATGCCAGGGATGACAGCGTAAGATGCGTCGCACTGCCAAAATTCCACCCCGCCAAGCACCAAAACGTTCGATCGCTTCTATGGTGTAAGTAGAACAGGTAGGATGAAACCGACACGATGGCAGCAATAGAGGAGAAATTAACATTCGATAGCCCCGAATTAACCAAATTAATCCGATCTTCAACACCGATAATTTCCTCCAATGTTATTGGTCATTTGTCATTTGTCATAAGTGGTGCGTGGTGCCTGTTGATGCGGGTGTAGGGTGTGGGGTGTAGTGCGTGGCTAGTGGCTGGTGGAACCAGTGACTAGAATTGCTTCCTCTGCTTCCTCTGCTCCTCTGCTTCCTCTGCTCCTCTGCTTCCTCTGCTCCTCTGCTTCCTCTGCTCGATCTCTCCCAGCTCGTCCCTGCTCCCTGTTCCCTCTTCATTATGTATCCCAAATCTACTACATTTGATGTAGTAGCTTTTATGACTGTTTTGATTGAGTCGTTGATGGTTGATTTTCCGCTACTGGCTCGAATTCCCCCTCTCTGGCTGCAAATAGCGGTGGTAGGAGTTTGGCTGGGAATTGTTCTGGCGATCGCAGGTGCAGTTAGCCGTTTCGCAAGTAGCGATCCCGAAATTGTGCGGAAAATCGTTCACATTGGTACTGGCAATGTCATTTTATTCGCTTGGTTATTCAATATTCCTGCCTGGGTAGGGATTGGCGCATCAGTATTAGCAGGTATTGCGACTTTATTATCCTATCGCCTGCCACTTCTACCAGGAATCAACAGTATCGGACGCAAGAGCTTAGGGACGTTTTTCTACGCTGTAAGCATCGGCGTTTTGGTCGCTTGGTTTTGGGCAGTACAGAAACCCTACTTCGCTGCCTTGGGCATACTCATTATGACTTGGGGTGATGGACTCGCAGCTTTAATCGGACAGCGTTACGGAAAGCATGTCTACAAGGTTGGGGGTGTGAAAAAAAGCTGGGAAGGCTCTTTGACTATGGCTGTAGTCAGCTACATTGTGAGTAGCTCCATTCTCGTAGCCGTACACGGTAATTCTTGGTTAGTTTGGCTTGTGGCTTTTGTAGTTGCTCTAGTAGCTACAGGTCTAGAAGCTTTTTCTTGGTACGGCATTGATAATTTATCCGTACCCATAGCTAGCGCCGGATTGGGATTTCTTTTAACTCAGTTGTTGTAAGAGAGTAGCGAGTACGCGCACCAACTTACGACTTACGACTTATAACTTCAGCTCTCTTCTAGTCCCTGCAAAAATGGGCGGGTAAGCCAATTGATGCCCACCTTAATTTGATGGTCTAGAGTTGGCAGTCGATATAAATAAGCAAGGCGACGGGCGATCGCGGCGAGAGAACCCTCTAGCTTAATTCCTAAACCTGCAAGCGTGGCATTGTCAATACCCAGAGTCATCATTTCCCCTAAATTCTGGTAGCGGAAGGGAAGTAAAGGACGGTGGGTCAAGGAAGCCCAAATATTCCAAGCGGCATAGTCTGCCTGTTGTACGGCAGCTTGGGCAGTACCGGGAACTTGTTGCTCTGCGGCATCGCGACATTCAGCTAAGTCACCCAAAGCAAAAATTTCGGGACGATCTATGACTTGTAGAGTTGATGTTGCCGTGAGTTGTCCGCGTTGATTTTGTTTGAGGGGCAGCGATCGCACTATTGGCGCGACTCGCGTGCCTATAGTCCAAACGACAAGATCTACGGGAATAATATCGACTTGATTTTTATACTCTAGGGCGATCGCATTCGGTTCGATTGACTCGACTTTGGTTTCCAGATCGAGCCAAATCCCTCTTTTTTCCAATGCTTTTGTGGCTGCTTCGCGGTTAAACTCTGGGGAAGTTCTGAGAATTTGGTCGCTCAGTTCTACTAATCGGAAGCGTCCTCTTTCACCAACACGATCTGCCAGCTTACACGCCAATTCTACTCCGCTATATCCTCCCCCGACAATTGCCACGCGGATTTTATCTGCTGTAGATGCTTCAAGTAGTCGCAGCCGTTCTTCCATGCGGTAGGCATCGGCAAGGGTACGGAAGGGGAAAGCGTAGGAGGATGCCCCAGGAACCATATCTAGAGGCGTTTCGCCTCCTAAAGCTAGTACTAAGCGATCGTAGGGAATTTCGATTCCATCTTGCAGCCGGACTCGCTGTTCGTAAATATCGATTTCTGCTGCTTCACCCTGGCAGAAGCGAATCCCAGTTGAGGCGAGGAGTTCGACAAACGGCGGGGCAATTTCCCAAGTTTGCAATTCACCCGTGAGCAATTCGTACAGCAGGGGTGAAAATAAGAAGCGATCGCTGCGATCGATTAGGACAATTTCTGGTTTTTCCGATTCCCAAGGTAATTGGCTCAGGCGTAGTGCCGTATATAAACCGCCAAAGCCGCCACCGAGAATACAAATACGTGCGGGTTGTTGGGACATAATTCTGAGGGGCGATCGAATTGCGAGTAGGGCTACTCTCTTCACTCTAACAAAGCAATTACAAATTCCTGCTCTTGCTGCGGGAGTTAATTTGAGTTACCGCAACTTTGGCATTGGCGAATTGCTGCTGTCATCTCCTAGAGTAAAAAATACAATCGTACTGTTACTGTAGATGACTCGCCAGCCTTCCCCGCCAGCAATCGGGGCGATCGTGAAATCTATCCGCAAACGCCGTAATTTGACTCTGGAACAACTCGCTCAACGCTCTCGCGTCTCTAAGTCAATGCTGTCGCAAATCGAACGAGAGTTAACAAATCCGACGATCGCCACTTTATGGAGTCTCGCCCATGCCTTAGATGTCAGTATTACCGAGTTAGTTAGTCAAGCGCACGTGGAAACCGCGATCGCGCCTACGAAAATTGAGGTGATGCGATCGCACCATACTCCCACAATTGCTAACCAAGATGGTAAGTGTAAGTTACGAATTTTAAGCCCGATCTCATCTGCTGGTGCTACTGAGTGGTACGAACTGGTGATGGAACCAAATGCTTGTTTGGAGAGCGAACCGCACGCATCTGGTAGTTACGAGCATTTAACTGTTTTAAGCGGAGATTTACTGGTTAAAAGCGGCACATGCGAGCAAACTCTAAACTCAGGCGATACAGCGAGATATCCGGCTGATACCAAACACCAAATTCAAAATCTTGGCGAGCAAGAAGCGCGGGCATTACTCGTTTATGTTTTGTAGTATGTTTTGCAGCTGAAGCAGAAGTCAAAAATTCAATATATTGAACTCCCCCTGTCCGTAAGCGGCGAGTTAGTTCATTGTTACATTTTTTTGATATGGCAAAAATTCAATATATTGAACAAAGATTAGTTTTGTAGTATCTTAAGTAACGGTCATCCGAACTAAGATCGCTGGCTAAAACTTATGACAGATATATTCAGCGTTGCGGGTAAAGTTGTTTGCATTACTGGTTCTAGTAGAGGATTGGGCAAAGCTATTGCGCGAGGTTTTGCCGAACGTGGTGCAAAAGTGGTTATCTCGTCTTGGAATTTAGAGGAACTAGGAGCAACCCAACGCGAGTTTCAGTCACAAGGTTTAGAAGTCTATGCTGTTGAAGTTGATGTCAGTAAACGCGATCGTTGCCAGCAACTCATAGACCGAACAATAGAGCATTATGGCGCGATCGATATCTTAATTTGCAATGCTGGCATCGATATTATCAAACCTGCCGAGCAATACGAAGCGGAAGAATGGGACAAAATTATCGATATTAACTTGCGGGGATACTATTTCTGCGCCCAGTTCGCCGCCCAACAAATGCTCGATCGCGGTGCTGGTAGTATCATTATGACTTCTTCTATTGCTGGCGCTGTAGGAATACCAGGGTTAGTCCCTTACGCCGCTTCTAAGGGAGGAATTAATCAAATGGTGCGGACAATGGCTGTGGAATGGGCGCAAAAAGGAGTCAGAGTTAACGCTGTCGCGCCTGGGTACATTGACAATATGATGGTAGGCGTTGAGTATGACGAAAACGATCCCTATCAGCAACGGGTAACGAAATTTACGCCAATGGGAAGGCGAGGAAAAGTAGAAGAATTTCTTGGTGCATATATTTTCCTTGCCAGCGATGCAGCTTCATACATTACAGGTGAGGTGCTGTATGTAGACGGGGGCTATCATGCAGCGTGAATAAAAAACTATTTGCTCTGTTGGTAACTCTCATCCTCTGGGGTTCTGGCTTTGCTGGCGTGCGGGCAGGTTTACGCGGCTACAGCCCCGAACATTTAGTTGCCTTGCGCTTTGCGATCGCCTCCCTTGTCCTGGTAGGTTATGCATATCTGACGCGAATGCGTTTGCCACAAGTGAAAGACTTACCCGCGATCGCCCTTGGCGGATTTTTAGGTATTAGCACTTACCATTTATGTTTAGCATTTGGACAACAAACTGTCACCGCAGGCGCAGCGAGTCTTTTGAATGCTTCTAGTCCAATTTTTACTGCTTTATTAGCAACAGCCTTTTTGGGTGAAAAATTGACAGCACGGGGATGGCTGGGGATTGTCATTAGTTTTACTGGTGCTGCTTTAATTTCACTGGGAGAAATACGAGGATTTCACTTCAACTTCGGCGCGGTGCTAATTGTGTTAGCTGCCATTTCTCAGGGATTTTATTTCATTTTACAAAAACCGCTGTTGAAAAAGTACGGTGCGTTTGAGTTAGCTACTTATACAATTTGGAGTGGCACGATCGCGTTACTAGGATTTTTACCAGATACAGCATCAGTGCGGCTAGCTTCCTTAGAATCAACTCTAGCGATCGCCTATTTAGGCATATTTCCTGCTGCGATCGCTTATATGACTTGGACTTACACTCTATCGCAAATTTCCGCCGCCAAAGCCGCTAGCTATCTTTATCTCGTACCATTTTTTGCGATCGCGATCGCCTGGATCTGGCTGCAAGAATTACCCAGTTTGTTATCTGTAATTGGTGGAATAATTACACTTGTAGGTATTTTTATAGTGAATTTGACCAGTGATACTAGACTGTACGCAAAAAAAGATGAGAAAATTTAACTGCTACTGCTACTGCAATTACTTAAACCGTAGGTAATGGAAAAGGAAACTATCTTCAATCAAGTGCCTGAGATCCAAGATGAAGTCTGTCGCACAGCCCTAGTAATGGCTGTCAAACGAGCAATCGAAACCGAAAGACCAGACCACCTATTTGATGACTCGCTGGCAGCACAATTAGCTGGAGATACTGGACAAGCTTGGCGAGAAAAATGGGAACGAGAAGATAGTGGCAATCCTCGCGGCAATAAACTTCGCATCCAGTTTGTTGCAGTACGCACTCGCTTTTTCGATGATTTCATCTTATCTGTGTTGCCCAAAGTTAATCAAGTGGTATTTCTAGGAGTTGGATTAGATACAAGAGCGTTTCGTCTGCCTTTCCATTCAGAAATAAATTTGTACGAGATAGATTTACCAGAACTAATGGAGTATAGGGAAGCAATCCTCAAGCATAAACCAGCGAAATGCCATCGTCATGCGATCGCTAGTGACCTAACTCAACCTTGGTCGTATCTACTTTTACAAGAAGGATTTAAGGTTGAAGCTCCCACACTTTGGGTAATGGAAGGGCTGTTGATGTATCTCAGCGAGGCAGAAGTGCATGAATTGCTCAAAACTATTTCCCAATTGAGTGCAGATGGCAGCTACTTAGGTGCCGATCTAGTCAGCGTTAAGTCGTGGCAGGTTGGGTTTCAACACCAGAAGGGCTTGATTAGCAAGCATTGGCGTTTTGGTACAGATGAACCAGAACAGTTGTTTGCTACTCGCGGTTGGAATGCTTCAGTTATTCAACCAGGAGACATCAGAGCAAATTACAATCGGTATGCCGTTCAACTGACTCCACGCGAAATTAAAGGTGTGCGACGCTCTTTTTTAGTAACGGCGAAGAAAGAAGAAAGTAGTCTGTAATAATTCTAGGAATTTACATCAATAAAAATTGATTTAAACTGTCAATTCATACTACTCAAAGAGTCTATAAACTCCGAGGGGGCGAACGATAATTTTATTCAAGATGACAATCACGCGATCGCTTTTGATCGAGCAACTTTTATTCAAATTCCCGCTCTATCGACGGGCGAAATCTTTATTCTATCTCCGGCGATAAACTCAGATATCGTGTTACAAGACATCTTAGAACTTCCACGCTCGGAACAGGAAGATTGGGAAACCTTAATGCGATCGTGCCATCTCAACCAAATTTTACTAGCAACTAATCTTGCTACCGCAGAGGCGATCGTGCATTATCTCAGAAGCATTCATCAGGTCACTAGTAGATAGTAGTCGGTGGTTGGTGGTTGGTAATTGGTAATTGGTAGTTTCTCCCCCAGCTCCCTTAGCTCTCTTCTTCCCGACTCCCTGCTCCCTCATAAGGGTTGCAATTGCGAATTAATCAGCGTACTGGCAGCATCTTTGTTAATGGGTTTGGCGAAAAAGTAGCCTTGTCCGTATTGGCATTCTAGAGCGTTGAGTTGTGCTAGCTGAGCCGCAGTTTCTACACCAGTTACCGTTGTCTCTACACCCAAGTTACGGGAGATCGCCACGATTGTCCGCAAAATCTCCAAGCTCTCTTCATCAGTATCAATCTGATTGACGAGGGAACGATCGACGCTGAGGCGATCGAATTTTTCATAGCACATGCGATTGGGGAGCCTTTGCAGTAAGCTCAAAAATGAATAGCCAATACCCAAATTATCAATCTGTAATTCTACGTTTAAGGCTTTGAGTTCGATAACCCTTTGATTCGCAAATTCAATATCCGATAAGATGGCGCTTTCAGGAATTTCCAGACGCAAATTTCGAGGATTCAATCCAGTTTGTTCCAGAACGAGTCCCAACTGCGCCACGAGATTTGGATGGGCGAACTGGGTGCTGGAAAGATTCACGCTCACAGTCAAAGGAATGTTGGGATAGCACTCTTGCCACAGGCGTAGCTGTTGACAAGCTTGCCGCAACGACCACCAGCCGATAGTTGAAATCGCGTCTGTTGCTTCTAGAGCAGAAATAAAGTCCGTAGGTGAAACTATACCTTGCGTGGGGTGCTGCCAGCGTAAGAGCGCTTCAAACCCAACAATTCTATTGGTTTGCAACACAACAATCGGTTGGTAGTGAATCTCAAATTCACCCTGCTCGAATGCTTGCTCAATTTCCTGTAGCTGAATTTTGGACTGGCGATCGAGGGCAGCAATAGGCGTATCTAGAATATGCTGCCGCTTCGATCTTGGAACGATAAGTTCATCCAGCAGTTTTTCTTGGCTTGCAGGTAATTGTTTGGGAATTGGAGAGTTTTGTGGCTTATATTCAGGTACGAGCTGTTGTAATAAGAAGGCGATCGCCGGAGCATCATTTTGCCGTGCGGCATCGCACAGTGCTTCTACCAAAGAATTTAAAGTTTTTGGCGTAAAGTTACTGGCATTTTTGACAATCAGAATTTTTTCGTGTTCTGTTTTTTCGTACTGTTCGCCAGAGATGAACAGTTCTTCAAATAGCTTTTCTCCTGGTCGCAACCCCGTAAACTGAATTTTAATATCCTTATCGACCTGCAATCCGGACAGCCGAATCAAATCTTTCGCTAGATCCACAATCTTCACTGGCTGTCCCATATCTAGCATTAATATGGCTCCGCCACAGCCAACAACCGCCGCTTGCAATACTAATTGCACGGCTTCGGGAATTGTCATGAAATAACGTCGAATATCGGGATGAGTAACGGTAATCGGTCCCCCTTTAGCAATTTGTTGCTTGAAGGTAGGAACGACACTACCTCTGCTACCCAACACGTTACCAAACCGGACGACGACATAAGGTTTGCCGCTCTTTTGCGCTGCTTGCAGAACGAGCATTTCGGCAGTCCGCTTGCTGGCTCCCATAATATTAGTTGGGTTGACTGCCTTATCCGTAGAAATCATGACGAATTGGTTGACATCGTATCTCAGTGCAAGATCGAGCAGGTTTTTCGTCCCCAAGACGTTGTTGGTAATCGCTTCTGGTGAGTTTACCTCCATCAGGGGTACGTGCTTATGCGCGGCAGCATGGAAAACGATATCTGGGCGAAATTGGTCAAAAGCATACTCTAAGCGCGATGGAAAGCGAATATCGGCGATAAAAGCGCGCAGACGTGGCATATATCCCTGCATCGCGCCGTCTTGCCGCAGCACTTCCATGACTCGTTCCAATTCTTGTTGAATGTAAAAAACCGAATTTTCGCCGTGTCCTACCAGCATGATTTCTGCGGGACGACAGCGAAAGACTTGACGGCAAAGTTCGCTACCAATCGATCCACCTGCGCCAGTGATGAGTACTTTCTTACCTGTTAATAACTGCGAGACTTTCTGCCCGTCTGTTTGAATTGGTTCCCGACGCAATAAGTCTTCAATTTTGATTTCGCGAATGCTTTCGATCGCCACGCGACCGTTGAAACCGTTGACGATCTCGCTGACGCTAGGTAAAGTGCTGGTACGCACGCCGCTCGATTGGCAGATATCTAAGATCTCGCGAATGACTTCGCCAGGGGCGCTCGGCATGGCGATCGCGACGCGATCGACGCGCAGAGATCGGACAATTTTCGGGATCTGATGGCGATCGCCAACTACAGGTAAACTGCGAATTCTTAATTGTAATTTCGCCGGATCGTCGTCGATAAAAGCGATGGGGTAAAGATTGAAGTGTGGGTTCTGCTGCATCTGTTGGGCAATTGTCACGCCTGCATTACCTGCACCAACAATTAGCAAGCGTTCGCTACTTTTAGGTTGAGCCTGCCTGTAGTTTGCTCTTTCGACCACTCGAATGCTCAAGCGAAGTCCACCTACGAAGATCAGGCTGAGCATCCCATCTAGCAGCGCTAGCGATCGCGGCAAGACAGCAGAAAAATTAGACCAGTTATTGAAGGCATAGACAATTATTGTTTCGAGGACAATCGCTGCTAACGTCAGCATGACGATTTGCGTCAGCTCATCAATACTAGCGTAGCGCCAACACCGTCGATAAAAACCAAAACTATATAAGATGCTTAGTTTTACGATGATAAATAGTGTAGAGACGATCGCTAACTGAAGCCCATGAGTGTTGAGGGTTTCACCAATGTTAAATTCGTCCAAGCGCAGGCTTAGTGCTAGAACTGGCGCGATCGAAAATACGATTGTGTCGAGAATAATAAAATGTCGATTTCTGATTCCCAATAAAGCTTTGGATACTTGTTCTACTATGATTTTCATTTTGTTGACAGGCGCTTCGGAAATTGAAGAGTTTAAGCATCATTTACTTAAGATTTTGCAGCAGATACTAGATGCAATTTTTGCACGAATACTTATCTCTGCTTTCGATCGCTACACTCGGCAATTGGAGTAAATAGCCGAACAATCCAGGCATTTTACGCCCAATTCAGGATACTACGATATTTTTGAAATCTGAAAAAACATGAGAAATTTAGTGCTTAGATATCTCTAGCACAACGACAGGATGCTCGCCAAATCAGACCGAGCTTCTCATCCAATTTTTCAGAAAAAGCTAATACGCTCTATTTTAATTGAATGGATTTTAACGTTGTAGATAAATCAATAATATGATGCCAGGATTTACATCAGCATCTTTAAACTTTGCTAGTCCGACCGCAAAAAATGGAGTTATTAATCATTACTTTTTTCTTTGTATTCCTCCTCTTCTATATATCAACACTCGCTAAGAGTTTACCACAACTTTCACAGCCCCTGAAAGAATTTTTACCGCAGATTCATAAAATTTTGAGTTTTACTGAGACTGAATATCAGTAAAATTACAGTTGACGAAGCATTTTTAGATACATATAGATTTGGTGAAAGAAAAACTTTAACTTCACCCAAACTGGCTCGAATTCGACCCGGTTTTAGGGCAATACTGCAAATTTCGACACAGGCTTTGCCACTGTAGCTGCACCACGGGAAATGAGATTGGAGATAGGGAGGTATTACAACCTTCTGAGCTTACAGCTACCATACCAATAAAAACAGTTATTAATAATTAAAATAGCAGTAATCATCAACTAGAAAAACTAGCAAGAACAGGTAATATTTAGATTTATCTTAATAAAAAGCGTTTTGTAATTAAAATCGCCCTAAAAAACCTAAAAATAAGAACACAACTGTAGTATGTCAAAAACTCGACCAACCTGAATCTACCAAATACTAAAGCTAAAACTCATCGTACTGGGTCTTGATTCGACTAGGTTGAGGAGAGGCAAAAGGGAAGTCTCCAACTCAGAAGTCAAAATACATCCTATCCCCCGATTCGCGGATTACGATTGCCGATCGCGTGGCAGTATAGATAAAGAATACGTCAGCCATGTCGTAGATCGACAGCAGCCGCAGTGCAGATTACATTTTTAGGAACGAGTTCCGGCGTACCGACGCGATCGCGTAATGTTTCTAGTGTTGCCCTTCGCCTACCGCAACGAGCAGAAGTCTGGCTATTTGACTGTGGGGAAGGAACTCAGCATCAAATTATCCGGAGTGACTTAAAAATTAGCCAAATTAACCGCATTTTCGTCACTCACATGCACGGCGATCATGTTTTTGGCTTAATGGGATTGCTAGCCACCTGTGGTTTAGCGGGTAGTCCGCACCGAATTGATATTTACGGTCCACCAAAGTTAGAAGAGTATCTCCGCGCCTGCGGTCGCTATTCTCAAACTCATCTATCTTACCCGCTGCACGTCCATACAGTACAGCCTGGGATGGTTTACGAGGATGAAGAATTTACAGTGAGTTGCGATCGCTTAGAGCATCGCGTCCCCGCTTTTGGCTATCGGATTGCTGAAAAAGATCGTCCTGGGCGGTTCGATGTCGAAAAAGCCAAGGCGTTAAACATCCCTCCTGGGAGAGTATACGGTCAACTGAAGCGGGGTGAAACTGTAACTCTCAATGATGGACGGGTAATTCGGGGAGTCGATCTATGCGGTGACACAGAACAAGGGCGTAAGCTAGCATACTGCACCGATACAATTTTCTGCGATGGGGCAGTATCCCTTGCCCAAGGTGCGGACGTACTGATCCATGAAGCGACATTTTCTCATATCGATGCAGAACTCGCTTTTCAACGTTTGCATTCCACATCAACGATGGCAGCACAAACAGCATTAGCTGCCCAAGTCAGGCTGTTAATCATGACACATTTTAGCCCCCGCTACGCTCCTGGTAATGATATTCAATTACAACATCTTTTAGAGGAAGCGCGGGCGATTTTTCCCAACACTGAAATGGCACACGACTTTTTAACTTATGAAATTCCCCGTCGTCGCCAATTAGAAGGAGAAAAGCAAGCGGCAAAAGTCTAGTTGAGCTGCGTGCCTAATTTATTTAAGCTATCTAACCGCGATCGCGCATTGACATCAGCCGTTGTTGTATATCTTTGAGCTTTACTTGGGAGTTAACTGGCGATCGCGGCTGCGGAACGTCAAGGTTGGGCCAACTTAGTAAGTCGTTGCAAGGACAGCAAGCCGGAGGCATTCCCACATTACGCATGGGTACGGGCATAGCACAACGGGCGCAAGGAGACACATCCCACTCTGGCGTGAGTAAATCGGCTACTGATTCCTCTGTTGCCTCCAAGTAGCAGTCGCCTGCATTAGGTGCGTTAATGCGTTGCCAGCACTCTTCAAAAGCTTGGCTGTAGCGATCGCCTTCGATCGTTGGTTGTGGTAGCAAGCGTTCTTGTCCGTCGCGGATGACGACATGCTTACCTAACTGAAACCAGTATGCGAGATATCTTCTAACGTCTTGTGTGGATGCCATGTTGAAAAGGGAGTAGGGGGCAGGGAGCAGGGAGCAGGGGAGGACAAGGGGGACAAGTGAGAAATGTGACTTCTGACTTCTGACTTCTGACTTCTGACTTCTGAATCTATGCTATCGTTTCTCGTTTAAAGGGGTAGGTAGTGGAGAACCAAGCAGGCTGAGGTTAAGGACGTGTCCGCCGACGATGAGGTAAACGGGGTTGGCAATAGCTCCTAAGCGACGGACTAATTGACCCAAGCGATCGCGAAACAACCTGCCGCTTGAATAAGCTGGCACTACACCCCAAGTAACTTCTTCTGCTACAACAATTACATCTTTATTGTCTAAGCGCTCTAAACTTAAGATTAAATTTTGCTCCGTTGCTGCCCAAGTAATGCTATCCTGCTCAAGCAAATTCGCTACCCACGTTCCTAGCGAATCGACTAGCAAGCAGCAACAGGAGGGAGCTGTGGCGATTGTTTCGGTTAAGTTTTCTGGAGCTTCTACGGTTAACCAGCTAGCAGGACGGCGATCGCGGTGTTGGGAGATCCGCTGTTGCCACTCAGCATCGTCAGCATTGGTTTGAGCCGTGGCAATGTAAATTACCGATTTTCCAGATTGCATTGCTAGAGTTTCTGCCCATTCGCTTTTACCAGATTTAGTTGGTCCAGTAACGAGTACAATTCGACTCGAAGGAGAAGTTGGCATCATTGTTGTAAGTCGTAAATCGCAATTAAAACACGCACCACTCACACCCCACACCCCACACCCTATTGATTACTAACTACTAGCCACTAGCCACTAGCCACTAGCCACCAAATATAAACACATGAAACAGGCACTACAACGCATTCACGAAACTTTAGACCAACTAGAGACGCTCAAGCAGTCTACCACCGCATCCTCTACTGTCACCGACGATCGCCCGATTTCATTTCAGATTTTGCCAGTAGCGCCAAAAGTCGATTTACCTTCACCATCAGCAATCGAGAGCGAACGTCCCCAATCGCCTCAGTTACCCGAACTATCTTCTGCTAGTAGTGTCAATCCATCTTTAGCAACCAAAACTCCAGTAGAAAAACCACGATCTGCACCAGTTGCCACTCTAGAACAGATAGCACAGAAAATTCAAGCGCTTTACTACGAAGGTCCAATTGTCAATGGGTGGATCGATGCCGATCCGTTTGCTTCAGAATCGGACGACGAGATCGAAGAAATTGTGTTTGAACGTCCAGATTTATCCAGCGATCGCTCGTTATCTCCAACTAGCTATCGCGTGTGCGGTCTTGATGCCTCCGGTGAGCAATGGTCTTATCCTTGTCCTATGGATCAATTGTTGGAGCTGAGTGTAGCGATCGCGCGCTATCGTAAAATCCAAGAACTTTTAGCCCAAAAACGACAACTGGAAGCTCAAATTAAACCAGGTGCGATCGCAGAAGATAACAATAAGTTTTGAAAGGTTAATTTATCAATTTGTGCTGAGGTGATTTATGAATATCCCGCAGATCGAGCTACCAACAGATACCTGGGTGAAAGCTAGTTGGGATGAGTACATTCAGATAATTGAAAATCCGCAATTAGAGAAAGCCAAGGGCTACTATTTCAACGATAGGATGAGAATTGAAATGCCACCAGTGGGAAACGACCATGCTAGCGACCACACGATAGTTATTTATGCCGTTCACCTCTGGGCGGGAATAAAAGGCATAGATTTAAATGGTAAAGATAACTGTACCTACCGGAAGACAGGTATTCGAGAAGCACAACCCGACGTATCTTACTATATTGGTGGCAATGCTGAAGCAATTCCTTGGGGAACGACAATTATTAATCTCGATCTCTATCCACCACCAACTTTAGCGATCGAGGTGGCTAATACTTCTCTATCAGATGACAAAGGCGAAAAGCGTCTGCTTTACGAGCAGTTAGGAGTAGCAGAATATTGGATTGTCGATGTAAAAAATATTGAAATTTTTGCCTTTTCTGTGGCAAATGGTGGTAGTAGAAGAATTACACAATCCCAAGTTTTACTAGGTTTAGAAATTGCTTTATTAGAAGAAGCTTTGCGGCGAACTCGTCAAATGAATCATGGTAGAGTTAGCGCGTGGTTGCTGTCTCAGTTTCAACAATAGTTAGATTTGCAAGTTAGATTTGCAGTGCCGCTTCTCTTTATAAATGAGTGCTGGCAAATGTAGAAAAAGTTGCATCTTCTGATAAACTATGCTTCATGCTGTTCTTTTTTTGGTAGAAATTGCCGAATTAGAATAGTCAAATCACCTTGGTTGCTAGATTATTGTCCGGCGATCGCATTTAAGATAAAATATTAAGTTTTGTGATGTTGAAAACTGTTTTGAGCGTCTGTTCCCGCAGATTCAAGGAGAGGTGGGAATGGATGTAAGCTTGATTGCGTCTAATGTTTTGAGTCCGCCAGTGCTGTTCTTTTTTCTGGGGATGTTAGCTGTTTTTGTCAAATCGGATTTAGAAATTCCTCAACCATTACCCAAACTTTTTTCGCTTTATCTCCTATTTGCCATTGGGTTTAAAGGAGGCAACGAACTTGTCAAAAGCGGAGCCAGTCAAGAAGTCATACTCACCCTTTTGGCGGCAGTAATGATGGCTTGTATCGTGCCGATTTATACATTTTTTATTCTCAAAATCAAGCTCGACTTGTATAACGCAGCTGCGATCGCGGCTACCTATGGTTCTATCAGTGCTGTCACTTTCATTACTGCTGGTTCTTTTCTGACTGAACTAGGGATTGATTTTAGCGGTTACATGGTAGCGGCTTTAGCTTTGATGGAATCCCCAGCAATTATTGTCGGACTGCTTTTGGTAAAACTATTTGCGATCGACAAGCAAGATGACGATTTTTCTTGGTCAGAAGTTTTGCAAGAAGCTTTCTTGAATAGTTCGGTTTTTCTTTTAGTTGGTAGCCTAATAATAGGTGCAGTGTCAGGAGAGAAAGGCTGGAAGGTAGAAGAACCATTTACTCAAGGCATATTTTACGGAGTCTTGACCTTCTTTTTGCTAGATATGGGATTAGTTGCTGCGGGAAGAATCAAAGATCTAGGTAAAACTGGTACGTTTTTGATTTCTTTTTCTATATTGATACCAATAGTGAATGCGGCAATTGGCATACTTTTAGCAAAAGCGATCGGGATGCCGCAGGGAAATGCACTTTTATTTTCGGTATTGTGTGCGAGTGCCTCTTATATAGCGGTTCCAGCTGCTATGAGGATGACGCTACCAGAAGCCAATCCCAGCCTTTATGTGACTGCCGCTCTAGCACTGACATTTCCCTTCAATATCATTGTGGGAATTCCTTTGTATTTGTACGGCATCAATCTGCTTTGGGGGTAAAATTATGCACGCAGTCAAGAGAATAGAAGTCCTTGCAGATTCGGTAGAACTGACAAAAATTTTAGCAGGCTTGGATAAAGCAGGTATCATCGCACACACTGTGATCCGCAACGTGGTTGGTAGAAGTCCTGGTGCAGACGCAACGCAATTAGATAATGTCTACATTATTGCTTTTTGTATGCCAGAGCAAGTGAAGCCAGTCATAGAAAATATTCGACCAGTTTTGAATAAATTCGGTGGCGCTTGTTATATCTCCGATGCGATGGAGATTCGTTCTGTTAGATGTATTGCCTCGCTGTAGAGACGTTACATGTAACATCTGTACAAACGTTATCAGTTATTAGTGACTAGTGGCTGGTGGCTAGCGTGCTGCTGTCTAGTTACTTGCTTTGTTAGGAAGGATTATGAGTCGCAAGAATAAATTTATCGATCGCCGTCAGTTTTTAAAGATAGCAGGTGTTGGTTTTAGCGTTGCTGCAAGTAGCTTACTTGGTTACGCGCGATCGGCGCAAGCCGCAGTTATAGAGGATATTGAACCCGATAGTCCTAATACAGCATTGCAAAGATTGTTGGCAGGAAATCAACGTTTCGTGCAGCAAAAGCTGAGACATCCGCATCAGTCCCAGACACGCTTGCATGAAGTGGCTACAGCACAGCACCCATTTGCTACTCTCTTGAGTTGTGCTGATTCTCGCGTTCCAGCGGAAATTTTGTTCGATTTGGGAATTGGCGATTTGTTTGACGTGCGAATTGCTGGAAATATCGTGACTACTGAAGCACTCGGTAGCTTAGAATATGCCGCAGCTATGTTAGGGACTCCCCTAATTATGGTACTAGGTCACGAACGATGTGGTGCAGTTACAGCAGCAGTTCAAGGCAAGCCACTTCCAGGTCAAATTGGTAGTTTTGCAAAAGCGATCGAACCCGCGATAACTACGTTAAGCTCCGCTAACGCGCAACTTGATTATAAATCAAATAATAAATCGGAAAAAGATTTAATTGAAAATGCAGTTGTAGCAAACGTGCGCTACCAAGTGAAGAAATTAGAGCGATCGGATCTTTTAATGCAACTGGTACGCGAAGGTAAATTGCAAATTGTTGGCGGACGATATGATTTAGACACCGGAGAAGTCGCGATCGTGACTTGAGGTTTAAGAATTTTATAGAATTTCTCCACCTACGATCCGAAAAAGGATGATATCCAAATAATTTCTAAATAGCCACCCTAAATATTGCTCAGTATAACAGACAGAAAGTTTCTGCATATTAAATAGTTGTGCGTCAAATCCAAACTAGCATAGTTGAATACAAAAATTAAGCTGACAGTAGATAAGAGTGTGCCGATTCAAGACTAAACTATAGCTGGACTAAAATTTGCGTTAACAAATAGTAATAATGTCTGTGGAAAATCCTAAGACTTATCTCGAACAGGCAATTGAAGACGGTCAAGCTGAGCTTACGGGCGAAGGCAACAGGGAATGCATCCGCTACATCGCTGTCGATCGCTCTGAGCGATAGTCCGATACAGAGGAGAAAGTTCGGGCTGAGTTTTGGGCTGAGCTAATTTACAAATACGAATACGATCCAAACCGCATTCGGTTTGAGGTCAATGTGCCACGGCGTACTCCCAATGACTACGCCGACTTGGTAATCTACAAAGATGACGAATGCAAAGATCCTTATTTTATTTTTGAAGCAATGCGTAATTGTGTCGCCCACAATCGTCGTCCCTCCCGTCGTGTTGTAGAAAATTACGGGAGTGCCCGTCCCTTACTCAATCAACTGCTCGATAATTACCTAAGCCAGTGGCTTTGCTATGAGGAGATCGAAAGTGAATCGCTTGAAAGTGAGCCAAAAAAAGCAACCAACCATTAGTTATCAGAGGTGAAAGAGGCATACACAAATCTACGGAGCTGACCGCCGAGAGGCTTCTTGTTGGGTATTCTCAGCTATTTGCGGCGGCTCATTTGATTTTACAGCAATTTACAATGAGTGTAGGGAGTTTTGGAGAAGGGTTGATGACATTGCAGAAATTACAAAACCAGGCGTTGCAGTTACCAATTGGCGATCGCTGGCGTTTAGTTCAGTCGTTATTGACTTCAATTCAACAAGAAACGCTATTGTTAAACTCTCCAAAACCAGGCTTAGATAATTCGTTTGCAGATCTCGATCCTTGGACTCAAAGCCTAATTGGTGTAATTCAGTTGAGTGCGGAAGAACCCACAGAGTCTTACGTAGACTACCTGGAGGAAAAATATAGTTGAGGCGGGTGTTGTTTGATAGTGATGTTTTGCTCGATGTTCTAGCTCAACGGCAGCCATTTGTTGTAGCTTCTGCACGAGCGTTGAATATGGTGACGCAACCGCAGGTACAAGGTTACGTTTCAGGTCATGCTGTAACGAATATTTTCTATATTTTGCGTCGTCACGTTGGCAGTGAAGCAGCGCGAGAGCTTTTATCAAGATTATTGCAGCACATTCAAGTTGTTAGCGTAACTGACGAGGTTATTCGATCTGCGTTGCAAAGCTCTATTACAGACTTTGAAGATGCGGTGACAAGTGAAGCCGCAAGTGCCGCAGGAGTAGAGATTATTGTGACCCGAAACACATCCGATTTTGCTGCTTCTTCAGTTCCGGCAGTAATGCCAGAGGAGTTTTTGGTTATGCCATTAGAGTAAGTGGAATATTGACGCAGCATAATCAATTGCTGCACCGGAACATAAAAACCATCAAATACACTCAGGCAAAAAGTATTTTTTAGGGCGATCGCCATGCCAACATCTACTATCAGCTTATATTTAGAACCAGGTCAAAAAGCTACTTTGCAACCCGTAACTTGGCAAGCATTTGATTGAGGCATTTATTTAAGGCGATCGCACCCCTCTACTTTAAAATATGCGACGATCGCTTCGCAAACCGCATAAGCACATCGCGTCACCCCTCTAATCTCTTTGATCTACTGCTGTCTATTGCATTTGAGATAGGCGTTGTTGGTATTTTTGGGCGATCGCTGTAGCAAATTCACTCATTAGTAGAACGGGCGGTCAAAACTGATGAAACAAAGGTAACTATACGGCAACCATATGAATGAATCAGCAAATTTAAGATCCGAGAGCAAAACTGACATGACTATTACTGCTATTGAATTACCGATCGAGAAAATTGCTGAATTTTGCGATCGCTGGCAAATTATCGAGTTTGCTCTATTTGGTTCCGTCCTGCACGACGACTTCTGCCCCGACAGCGATATTGACGTGATGGTGCAATTTCATCCAGATGCTTGCCCCACGTTCAGTACTTTGGATCGGATGGAAGCAGAGTTAAAGACTATTTTTCAGCGAGACATTGACTTAATTACCCGTCAGAGTGTTGAAACTAGTCGTAATTACCTACGCCGCCAAGAAATTCTTTCCTCTGCTCAAGTGATTTATGCAACGGGATCTTCAATTCCTGCTTGATATGCTGCAATCCGCAGAACTTATCATGACCTATACTTCTCAATGCTCGAAAGACGAGTTCGTGAAAAATGTGCAGCTTCAAGATGCAGTAATTCGACGATTGCTGGTGATTGCCGAAGCCGCAAGACGAGTTTCCCAAGCAACCCGACAGACCTTGCCAAGCGTTTCATGGCAAGAAATTAACGGGATGCGAAATCGACTAGTACATAAATACGATGCGATCGACTTCAATATCGTTTGGGATGTCGTGCAAAATGAGATTCCGGTCTTGATTGAAGAATTGAAGACGCAAATTCCTCCTGAAACGTAAATTAGGGGAGGTAATTGGGCAAGGGACAGGCTTCACCAATACTGTAAAGAGATTGGCGATCGCACCTCCTCCACTTTATTTATTCACATCCAACAACCGCGAAGTCATAAACCGATCCATCCAATTTTCGAGATAAGCTATATTTGCCTGCTGTTCTGACGGATCTTCAGTATTTGCCGGATAAGGCATTAGTCCTAAAATTGCAGCTGTGGTGACGCAAAACATCGACTTTTGGAAAGTCATACAAATTTGTACCCGTAAGTCATCTTCGCCGCGCTTGGTACGACGATAGATTTCATGCAGGTATTTAGGTAAATAATGCCGCATATCTTGCATCAACAGCGTCGGAGGAATGCCAGCACCACCAATTGGTAATGGATCTGCATACAGCGCACCGTAAGCAAATCGCGCTTGATCGGGGGGAATTTGATGTGCTTGAGCGTTGTAAGAAATTGTCCCTTGAAATGGCGTGCCTCGGAAGAAAACCGCCTCTACGTAAGGTACGGCTGTATCCATAAGGAAAGTCAAACCCGCACTTTTGGGAATAATTTCGTACTCTTTACCTTTAATTTTTACCGTGTAGGTGATTGGTGTATTGGCATCGGCAACCAAACCATTTAAGATATGCTCGACTACCTGCGGAATAGTTTTGATTTCGCCGCGATCGTAGCGATCGCTCAGTTGCAAAAACATATCGCTCATGATGTGCCAAAATTGCCCCAACCCACTGTAATAAGCTTGCTGGCGCACCAATTCTGGAAGAAATTCTGGGAAAAGTTGGTTCAATCCCAAAACTAGAGGATTATTTTTAAACTTTGCCTGAATCGCTGCTGCTGCTCGTTCTTTAAATTCCAGCGTATCTAAATAAGCATCCAAACCGCCGCCACCATGCCAGAACATAGCTTTCATGCAGTATTCAGCGTATTCAAAATTGATGCGATCGTGCCACCAATGACGGAGTAATTTCCTAATCGAAAATTCACCGTTGAAATACTTAAAAAAGGGGAAAAAGACTAAAAACTGGTTTTCTGATATATATGTTAAATTTCGCCAGTAGGCATCTAAAACCACACCGTAGCTTTTGAGAATTCCTACAACTTCTAAAACATTTTCAGGAGTATCTGCGAGTAGAGCTTCTCCTGTTTGTAACCTTTGAATGTATTCAGCTAAAGGATGGCTGGTAGGCTTGTTAGTGATGCTGACCATATCAGTTATTAGTTATCAGTTATCAGTTGTCAGACATGAAATGGAACGTCTGTACAAAGAGCTTGGTAAGTAGTTTTATTGATAGAACAAGACTTTATTTTTTATTGTTTCACACATTGGTTATCAAAACCTGCCCCTACAGGTATGAATCTTGCTAGTAGAGGCAGATTTTAGCCCAAGCCATCTGATTTACGATCGCGGATTCTTGACCGCTAGATGAGCGATCGCCTCTACATTATTTACCATAGCTGTAGTTGTGCGTTCGCTCCACCGTGCCATCCAACTCGGCTGAATCCCTAACACTACAATTAGTATTGCTAAAGCGATCGCGGGAAGACGATCCGACCAGTAAACTTTAGGTAAATTCTCAACCTGGGGTGATAGCCGTCCGAAAAAGGCGCGGTTTACCAAGAGTAAGAAATATACCGCAGTCAAACCGGTCCCCACCATACTGAGGATAGTTTGGGTAGGGAAAACGGGAAAACTGCCGCGAAAAACGAGAAACTCTGCCACAAACCCTACCATACCAGGAATTCCAGCGCTTGCCATCACGCCCAAAATCATCAAGCTGCCAATGACAGGTAAACCTCGTTCGGGGTTGAGTAGTCCTCTTAACACCTGAGTATCGCGACTACCCGCTTTTTCGTAAACAACTCCCACTAGTAGAAACAGGAGTGCCGAAATTAAACCGTGACTGAGCATTTGCAACACGGTCGCCAAAATACTCAAAGGTGTCGCCGCCGCTGCTGCCAGTAACACGTAACCCATGTGACCGATAGAGCTATAGGCTACCATTTTTTTCATATCAGTTTGGGCGATCGCGCAGGAAGCCCCATACAACACGCTGACCACTGCCCAAGTTGCCAGCCAAGGGGCGAATGCTGCCCAAGCCTCCGGTAACAAGTCCATACCAAAGCGCAGCAAACCATAAGTTCCCAATTTCAACAATACCCCTGCCAGCAGCACGGAAACGGGTGTAGAAGCCTCGACGTGAGCATCTGGTAGCCAAGTATGGAAAGGAACCAGAGGGATTTTAATCCCGAAGCCGACAACAATTGCCCCTAGTAAAATGAATTGCGCTGTCAACGGTAAACTCAAAGCAGCCGTGCGTAGAGGTTCGTAAGCAAAAGAACCCGTACCGCTTAATAAAACTAAACCCAAAAAGGCAGCTAAAATCAGAATGCCTGAAATTGCTGTATAAATGAGAAACTTCGTCGCTGCATAGCCGCGCCTTGCGCCACCCCAAATCGCAATTAACAAATATAGGGGAATCAGTTCCAGTTCGTAGAACAGAAAGAATAGCAAGAGATCCTGAGACAGGAAAGCTCCAGCAACACCCGTATTAAGTAACAGAATCAGAGAATAGTAGAATCGCGATCGCGCCACTTGGTTATTGGTGCTGTAAAGTGCAACGTAAGTGAGTAAGCCATTCAACACCAATAATGGGAAAGATAACCCATCCACGCCTAAGCGATAGCTCAAACCCAAAGCATCTATCCAAGGTAGTGCTTCTTGAAACTGAAAAGCACCATCCGCAGGATCGAATCGAAACCCGAGAACAATACTCCAAATAAATGTAGCAGCAGTAACTGCTAGAGCAATATAGCGCGATCGGGTCTCACCTGGAGGCAAAACCCAGATTAGCACCGCACCTAAGACTGGTAAGCAAATGAAAGCACTGAGCATTGGAATTGGGTAATGGGTAATGGGTAATGGGTAATGGGTAATGGGTAAGAGTTGATAGTTAACGGTTAATAGTTGATAGCAAGACGCGATTGACAATACACAATTGCCAACCACCAATTACCAATTACCAATTACCAACTATTGAAAAATGTATCCTAAAGACCAGCTGATAATTAAGCCGAGCAGACCGACTCCGAGGAGGATGGTTAGCATATAGGCTTGCGATTGACCGGAGATGGTGTACTTCAAGCTTTGACCGCTAAAGATGGTGACAATGCCAACTAGATTGACTAAGCCATCTAAGATGTAGCGATCGATCCAGGCGGAAATTTTGGAGATCGAATTCACTGCCAAAACAACGGTGACTTTGTAAACCTCATCTACATAGAAATCGTAGCCCAACAAGTCTTGCAAAAATCGCCATTGCAATTGCACGGGTCGCGACCAAGCTTTATGTAGGTATATTGTCGAGCCGATTGCCAGCCCTAATCCACTTGATGCCATTAAGAGAGTAACTGCTTGCCAGTTGATGTTTTCCCAACTCGGCAACAATTCCCACTGCTGTAACATCAACGGAACTAACAGAGTTAATATTGTCAGCGACACCATAGGTAAAGCCATATGCCACATGACTTCTGGAGCGCGACGAGTTTTTGGCTGCGGGTCGCCCCAGAAGACGAGTCGGAAGACGCGAGTGAGATTGAGTGTCGTTAAACCATTAACTACGAGCAATACGCCGACAACCCAAGGGCTAACTATCCAAAAACCGTTTGCCCATTGCACCATTGCCCAGAAGCTACCCAAAGGGATGAGCGTCACTAGTCCGGCTGCGCCGACGACAAAAGCCGTTGTGGTGGCAGGCATCCGCGACCACAAACCTCCCATTTCCGTTAAATCTTGGGTGTGCGTGGTGGCAATGATCGAGCCTGCACTCATAAATAGTAATGCCTTGGCGATCGCGTGGGTAAATAGCAACATCAGCGCTACGCCACCCTGTTGCAAACCTACCGATAAAAAGACCAGTCCCATGTAGGCGCTAGTGGAATGGGACAGCGCCCGCTTAATATCAATTTGGGCGATCGAAACTAACGATGCTCCTATTGCCGTTACTGTGCCGATAATTATCAAAGCTGACGATGCCACAGGTGACAGCGCCAATATTGGCTGCAATTTAAACAACAAATATGCCCCACCTGATACCACCATTGAGTTTCGCAGCACGGAAGCGGGGTTTGGACCTTCCATCGCCTCATCTAACCACAAGTGCAAAGGAAATTGAGCGCATTTCCCTGCTGGGGCGGCAATTAAAGCTATGCCTAGTAATGTTGATGTTAAAGGCGATAGTTGCGCTGTCTGCGCCCATTCATTCAAGTCGGAGAAGTTAAGACTACCTGCAAAAGAGGCAAGGGTAACAACACCCATTAACAGCAGTATGTCCCCTACTCTTTTGGTTAAGAAGGCATCCCTTGCTGCCGTCACTACCAATGGCTGAGCATACCAAAAGCCTACCAGTAAGTAGGTAGAAAGCGTCAGCATTTCCAATAGAGCGTAGCTGAGGATCAATGAATCGCTCAAGGCTAAGCCCGATAGCGCTGCCTCAAAAAATCCGAACAAAGCAAAAAACCGCGCTATGGCATAATCTTTCTCCATGTACCCCAAGGCGTAAACTTGTGCTAGCAGACTCAAACCAGTAATTAAAACTGCTGCACCGAGGGTGACTGGCGACACGTCCAACGCAAAAGATAAATCTAAGTCGGCAGCTTTGAACCAGGTAAAGAGAAAGCTCTGCGGCTCTTGATTCCACATATCCCTGAAGAGGATAACGCTGTGGATAAAAGCTACCACCGTCATTAATAAGTTTAGATAAGCGGCAGGTCTTGGTCCAGTGCGACGCACTATCCCCATTGCCCAAGGTAAGGTGAGGACTGCACCAATCAAGCCATAGAAGGGAACCCACCAACTATTTATGAATAAAAACTGCGTCATTTGCAATTTTCCCACTTATTTGCAACTAAAAAAAATTTTATTTGGCAGCAATTCTAGTCTTCTCAGTAGAGACGTTTGAATTTTTTTAATTTCTGTTTGTCAATCTCGTTCGGACTATTTTTGTTCTCTGAATGTTTTTGTTATTAATAGTTTTTCCTTACAAAATGTAGCCGGGTAAGTATTTTCTCAAATGATTTGTACTCTTGCCAAAATTCACTCTTTGTATTACTCATGCAGAACTGATTTAGCTTGAGTGTAGGCAATTATAGCACCCAAGCAGGCGAGATTTCGTCAATCAGTGGCTATTGGTCAGTAAAAACTCCTAAAACCATCAGACGCGACCTTCGGCAATCGCTCTAGAGGATGAAGTGGCTGAGTTATAAGTTTGCTTTATCTAAATGTAATTAAAAAATTATAAAACAAAAGTAGAATAGCGATAAACAGGGGCGGTTTAGATGTCAGATCGAGCGAAAAATACACCGTTAAGTTTTTTTAAACATTCTCATTCAAAATTATCATAATGATTTATATTGTCAGGGGAGCAAAGCTTCCCTATGCTTATTTCAGGAAGACTTTTTTCTAATTAAGAATGGGTATTCTCGTCAAAAATTTACTGTCAAACTAAATCCACTAGGCTTAGCTTACGCGCCATCAAGGAGAAGAGTAAAAATGCCGATCGCGGTTGGAATGATTGAGACCAAGGGCTTTCCCGCAGTTGTTGAAGCAGCAGATGCGATGGTAAAAGCTGCCCGTGTCACTCTAGTGGGTTACGAGAAAATTGGTAGCGCTCGCGTCACGGTGATCGTGCGGGGGGACGTTTCAGAAGTACAAGCTTCGGTTTCCGCTGGCATTGAAGCAGCTAAACGAGTCAATGGTGGTGAAGTTCTCTCCACCCACATCATTGCCCGTCCCCACGAAAACCTCGAATACGTACTGCCAATTCGCTATACCGAGGCTGTAGAACAGTTCCGCACTTAGCCGCGATAAATCCTCAGCTTTCAGTTTTTCAGTTTGATAACCTTACGCTACTTTCAGTTACGGAGTAAAACAAAATGGCAATCGCAGTAGGAATGATTGAAACGTTGGGCTTCCCCGCAGTTGTGGAAGCAGCTGACGCGATGGTAAAAGCAGCTCGCGTCACTCTGGTGGGCTATGAAAAGATCGGTAGCGGTCGAGTCACGGTGATCGTACGAGGCGACGTTTCGGAAGTGCAAGCTTCGGTATCCGCTGGTATAGATTCCGTCAAGCGCGTGAATGGCGGACAGGTCTTGTCTACCCACATCATCGCTCGTCCTCACGAAAACCTAGAATACGTGCTGCCGATTCGTTATACAGAAGCTGTAGAACAGTTCCGCGAGAGCGTCAGCGGTATCCGTCCTTACAACAGACCGTAACCCTGAATGCAAATCGCTCAAGTTCGGGGTACGGTTGTCAGTACCCACAAAGAACCAAGTTTGCGAGGAGCCAAGCTACTGTTGTTGCAGTTTATCGATGCTGACGGTCGCCTGCTACCTAAATATGAGGTAGCAGCCGATTGGATAGGTGCTGGTGTGGATGAGTGGGTTTTAGTTAGTCGCGGCAGTGCTGCCCGTCAGATCGAGGGCAATCAATCGCGTCCCCTAGATGCATTGGTAGTAGGAATTATCGATACTGTCAGCGTAGACAATCGCAACCTGTACAGCAAAAGAGAGCAAGATCGATCGAGCTTTCCTTAGGCGATCGCGGCAAAGTCAATTCATGGCAACAGGATATTTCAGAGGATTTTAACGTATGGTAGCCCGCAGCTATGCTGCCCCGCCTACCCCCTGGTCGAAAAATTTGGCAGAGCCACAGATTGACGAAACTGCATACGTACATTCCTTTTCCAACGTGATTGGGAACGTCCATATCAGTTCTAACGTCCTAATCGCGCCAGGAACTTCAATTCGCGCCGATGAAGGCACTCCTTTTCATATCGGTGCAGGCACGAACGTGCAGGATGGGGTAGTGATTCACGGACTGGAACAAGGTCGCGTGATCGGGGACGATGGCAAACAATATTCGGTATGGGTCGGGAAAAATACTTCCATTACTCACATGGCGTTGATCCACGGACCGGCATACGTAGGAGACGATTGCTTCATCGGCTTTCGTTCCACCGTATTCAACGCCAGAATTGGTAATGGTTGCATTGTCATGATGCACGTCCTGATCCAAGATGTAGAAATCCCGGCTGGGAAGTACGTACCTTCGGGAGCGACGATTACAAACCAACAGCAAGCCGATCGCTTACCCGACGTGCAACAAGTAGACCGAGAGTTTGCGCGTCACGTCATTGGGGTCAATAACGCGCTGCGATCGGGTTATCTTTGCGCTGACGATAAGGCTTGCATCACCCCCATTCGCGACGAGCTGTCACAACCTCAAGCGGATGGGGATAAAGGCGTTAATGGGAGTGCTAGTGGAATCATGGGTAGAAGATTGAATACAGAAGCAGTGGAGCAAGTGCGACACCTATTGTCGCAAGGATACAAGATTGGCACAGAACACGTAGACCAGCGCCGTTTCCGTACTGGGACGTGGAAGAGTTGCACGCCACTCGAACCTCGCTCGGAGTCAGAGGCGATCGCGGCTTTAGAATCTTGTTTGGCAGAACATGAAGGCGAATACGTCCGTTTGTTTGGGATTGACCCCAAACGCAGGCAGCGAGTATTAGAAACAATTATTCAAAGACCTAACGGACAAGCCTTAACCCAAAGTAACGGCGCGGCGAGAGCTAGCGTACCACCTGCTAGCAGCAGCTACCGCAGTAGTGCGGCTAGCAGTGGCAGCTATGGTGGTGGCTCGACAGGCAGTTCCAAACTGGATTCCGAAACCGTCGAGCAAATTCGCGGTTTGCTAGCACAGGGCTATCAAGTTGGGACGGAACACGTCGATCGCCGTCGCTTCCGCACCGGTTCTTGGGCTAGCTGCGGCACGATTAACTCTAACCAGGTAGCTCCGGTCATTTCAGCCGTGGAAGCCAGCCTCGCCGAGTTTTCAGGGGAGTACGTGCGCTTGATCGGCGTTGACCCCAGACGCAGACAGCGGGTACTAGAAACCATTATTCAGCGTCCCGACGGACCAGTGATTTCTCAGTCTGCAGGTCATTCAGCAGGTCATTCTAACTACGCTTCTGCTCCTTCATATGGTAATGGCAGTAGTTCCAATTCAGGTAGGGTAACGAGTTCTAAGCTGGGGGGCGATGTTGTAGACCAAGTACGCCATCTATTGGCAGCTGGGCATACAATTGGCTCGGAACACGTAGACCAACGCCGTTTCCGCACTGGTTCTTGGCAGAGTTGTAGTCCGATTACTACCAGGAATGAGTCAGAGGTAGTGAACGCGCTGGAAACTTGTCTAACTAACCACCCTGGTGAATACGTCCGGTTGGTCGGGATTGACTCCAAACAAAAACGACGGGTGCTGGAAACGATTATCCAACGTCCATGAGATGAGGGAGTAGGGAGTAGGAAGTAGGGAAAAAGAAGGGGGGCTAGGGGCTAGGGAAGGGCAAGAGGACAAGAGGACAAGGGGAAATAACAACATAACTCATTCCCTCACTATCTCCATCACCTTGTCTTCCTCCTCTTCTCCGACTCCCGACTACGCGGTTCCGATGGCGAGGAAACCTCGCCCTCCACCCGCTTCCCGATTCCCGACTCCCGTTCAAAGGATTTAACTTAAATGTCTTTATCGCCACTACACCCAATTGGTAACTTTAATTCGCATATCAGTGGCGAGGTGATAATCGATCGCACGGCAGCGATCGCTCCTGGGGTAGTTTTCCATGCCGACCCAAACAGTAAAATTATTATTGCAGCGGGAGTATGTATCGGCATGGGAGTCGTGCTGCACGCCCATGACGGAAATGTAGAGATCGAGACGGGAGTTAATCTCGGAGCTGGGGTTTTAGTGGTAGGTAAAGCTACAATCGGAGCAAATGCTTGCGTCGGTGCGGCAACGACGGTTTTTAATTGTTCTGTCGCTCCCAAACAAGTGATTCCTCCAGGTTCTTTGCTAGGAGATACCAGCCGTCACCTAACGGTAGATTCTACTGTTGAGGTTGAAGCAGCACTGACACTGCCAACTGATGCAACTCAGGCATCGCCACCAACATCGGCAACAGTTGGAGCAACACCTGAGTCCAACGGTCAGATGGCTGGATCGGCACAAAGTCAACCAGAACCAACTCAACCGAGTGGCGATCGCATTGTTTATGGTAAAGCTTCCATCACGCGGTTGATGGCAACGTTGTTTCCCCATAGTCAATCATTGAACCAGCCACCACCAGATACTCCTCCATCTCAAGGAACCTAAGTCAAGGCAATTTTAGATTTGGAATTTGGATGGGATTAACTTTTTCTGTAAATAGGATGAAGCCGGAAAATGCCCAGACTGACGATTTTAGAATTATTCTGACTTGCGTTGTCGCGGTACGCACCGACAAATCCTCATTTAAAATCTAAAATCTAGAATCTAAAATCGGTTAGATCTACCATGCAGACACAGAATCAAGGGTTCGCCACTTCTGGGCAAGAACATCGGGTACAAAACTTTCAGGAAATGGCTTTAGGCTTGGTATCTACCCGCAGCTTTCCCGCGATTGTCGGGACGGCAGATATGATGCTCAAGACTGCTGAAGTCACCCTAGTAGGATACGAGAAGATTGGCGGCGGGCACTGTACGGCGATCGTGCGCGGTCGTACTGCCGATGTTCGCCTCGCCGTTAGAGAAGGTGCGGCAACGGCTGAAAGCTTTGGCGAATTGGTTTCCTCATTAGTCATACCTCGTCCCTTGCCGAATCTAGAAGCTGTATTACCAATTGGTCTGCGCTTGCAACAATTGACAGCCGGAGGTTACAGCCGCCTCAGCCATCAAGCTGTCGGACTGCTAGAAACACGGGGATTTCCGGCGATGGTAGGTGCAGCCGATGCCATGCTCAAAGCTGCCGACGTGCAACTTGCTTCCTACGAACGCATTGGTGCTGGGTTGTGTACCGTCATCATTCGCGGTAGCGTATCTAATGTTGCCGTCGCTGTAGAAGCAGGAATGTACGAGGCAGAACGGATTGGCGAACTCAACGCCGTGATGGTGATTCCTAGACCCTTGGACGATTTAGAACAGACCTTACCACTGGCAAGCTGCTGGCTCGAGCAACAGCAACCTTTACAACTACCACTCGCTATCAAGGAGAAGGAAAAGGAAAAAGAACTCGTACAATTACCAGATTTAGCTAATTTGCCCGTGCCACTTAAAGAAGAAGAAATCATCCCTCGCGATCTGTAATTGCTGCTATTGACAGCTAGTCGTAAGAACTTAAGAAAAAGCATCGCACGCGCTGATGAAATGTCGGTGGAACTCTGCGGCTGGTGGGCTAGACCATTCACAGGAGAAGAGTAAATCAATTCCCTACACCCCATAGCGACGTGCAACGCTGCTTGGAAGTCATCTTACGCTCTTTCAGTTGTAAAGAATGGTAACTCATATTCACTATAAATAAAAGCCATTGTTTTTAATAGGTATTATAGGTACATATCTATAATTCAATCTGCTAGGAGAATAGCAGTGAAGCAAGCAACGCTTCACCAATTAAAGGTGTTTGAAGCTGCGGCGCGCAATGGTAGCTTTACCCGTGCCGCAGAAGAGTTGTTTTTAACCCAACCGACTGTTTCCATGCAGGTGAAGCAGCTAACCAAGGCAGTCGGTCTACCTCTATTCGAGCAAGTGGGTAAGCGCCTCTACCTCACGGAGGCAGGACGAGAATTATTTGCTACCTGTCGGGAAATTTTTGAGAAACTCGCTCAATTTGAGATGACGGTAGCAGATTTGAAAGGGTTGAAGCAGGGGAGGTTGCGACTTGCGGTCATCACCACTGCCAAATACTTCGTACCGCGCCTGTTAGGACCATTTTGCCAGCTTTACCCAGGGATTGATATTGCCTTACAGGTAACGAATCATTCAGGGATTGTCGATCGCCTGAAGGAGAATCTGGACGACTTGTATATCATGAGTCAGTTACCAGAACATCTCGATATCGGTTTCCAGCCATTTTTAGAAAACCCCTTAGTCGTGCTTGCGCCAGCCAATCATCCGCTGGCAGGGGAAAAAAATATTTCCTTGCAACAACTGAGTGAAGAACCGTTTATCCTGCGCGAACCAGGTTCGGGAACGCGCACGGCGGTACAGAAGCTCTTTGACGAGCAGGAGATTAAACTGAAAGTTAAGCTCGAATTAGGCAGTAATGAGGCAATCAAGCAGGCGATCGCAGGAGGTTTGGGTCTTTCCGTCCTCTCCCGCCACACCATCATCCCAGAATCCGCTAATCCAGAATTAACCGTGCTGGATGTGGAATATTTCCCCATTGAGCGCAACTGGTATATGGTTTATCCTGCTGGCAAGCAAATGTCTGTCGTCGCCCGTACTTATTTTGAGTATTTGTTAAATGCTGCCCAGCAAATTGTAGAACAAACAAAAGGAACGCTGTAGAGACGCTGGCGATCGCATCTGCATCTCTCATTTCCTTTTTATTGGTATTGTTGTCCATCACGCCGATCTCAAAGCAGTTTTTGATTACAGATCGGTAGGGGCGCACAGCTGTGCGCCCCTACTACAAATATTGCGCCCCTACAAACGTATTGCATTTCAATGGGAACGCTATATCCGCCCTCTGAAATGGGCTGAATAGATTTGATGTCTGCAAAGAAACTGTAATAATCGATTAAAGAAAGTATTTAAAAATAAAAACGATTTAATCGAATGGCAATCTACTTTTACAAGGTATGCGAACCCTACGGGTGTTTTTCTAACTTTTCACCCCACTCGATCGACATCCAGGGTACTTACTGGTCAACAGTAGAGCATTATTATCAAGCACAAAAATTTGTCGGTAGTGCTAATGAAGCCATTATTCCTATCATTCATGCTGCGGCAACACCAGAGCAAGCTGCCGCACTAGGACGCGATCGCACTCTTCAAGTTCGTTACGATTGGGAACAAGTCAAAACCCAGGTCATGCACGTCGCCGTGCGCCAGAAGTTTCTTACCTATCCCGATATTCAATCGATTTTGATTGCAACTGGAGACGAATTACTGGTAGAAAACTCGCCGACTGATTACTATTGGGGCTGCGGTTGCGATCGCACGGGTCAGAACTATCTGGGGAAGATCTTGATGAGCGTGCGTCAGGAAATTCGAGAAATAGCCAAAATCAGTTATCAGTGAACAGTTATCAGTTATCAGAGAGTAGGGGACAGGTGAGCTTTGTGTGCAGGTGGGCAGGTGGGCTTCAGGTGCAACTACCAACTACCAATTACCCATTACCCATTACCCATTACTCAATTAACTTTTACCGAAAAGGTAAAGATTATTTTCTAACATACTACCTTTAAAATTCATAGTGATAATTTAGTACTTGAAGCAAAAGAGCTTCAATTGGCAGATTGAAAAGCTAACTTCTATTGAGTTAAGAGGTAAACAAGAACTGCTGATTTCTCTTCTGTCCGATCGAATAAAAATAACACCCAACTCACAGGTTGATATTTCCTCAAATACGCGCAAATAGAGGGCAATATATCCGAGCTTGCTATACTAGTATTAATTTACTAGTATTAGTAAGGTAGAGTTCAGAATATCCCTACCTAAGCTTGAAAGACAGAGGAAATTCCTCAGCTAGTGCTAGCCTGGGTGTTATTGTTTTACGGTTAAATCGAGAATGGCAATCATTGCACTCAAAGCTTGGTTTCTAGAAAAATACGAGCCAGTTAAAGAATTAGAAAAACGCACTCACGATTTGCGATTGAGTAAGAATAGTCTGTTGAAATCGGGATTGAGAGCTGATTTTTTAAACGACAGCGAGGAAGTTAAAAAATCGGCATGGTTTCAGCGCTATTTAGAAGGAGAGGCTGTTGAGTTTTATATTGAGGGTAGCGGTGGTTACGTTATCTCGAATATTGACTTAATCAGTCACGAAATTTACTTTACTAAGCAAGCAGTATCTGCTCTACAAGACCCGACAATTTTTTTATCTTACCAAATAGAATATAGCGCAGCTAGCGAAGTTTTACGGGAAGGATTGCAACAAGCCCTAGAAACATTAAATAAGCGATCGCGCTTACCTATATCCTTAGTAGAATCTTATCGTTCTAAAGAGAATCCGCTCCGACTCAATCGCCAAATGCTGCTCAACATTCGTAAAAGTTTACTATTTATTGCCGATAGTACGCCAATTACGAGTATTTCTCAAGAGGACAGCAATCAGTTAATTCCTAGCCCTAATGTTTGTGTAGAAATTGGCTACGCCATTCAAACAAAACGTTCCGAGCAAATTTTACTCGCACACATGCAGCGAGATTTAGAAGGACAATTACCCTTCGATTTACCATCTTTACAAACTCTACAATTTAAAGACGGTAAAGAATTAAATAAAATTTTGCCCAAAACAATTGAAACCCAATTACAGAGATATAGTTTGTTTTCCTGATTTGTTTTTCTACACGAAATTGCGATTCGGATATTAGGGGCGTACATCTGTACGCCCCTCTGTCATAGGGAGGAATTCCCTATTTGATGTTCGGTTTTCACATATTGAGGCTTTTAGCAAGCACCTGTTACTTTTATTTACATAAAGTTACACAACTTAAAGCGAGGTAACAGCGATGACTATTCTAATTGCACTATTGGTAATCGGTTGGGTAGCAGCTTCTGTCATCGGAACCCAAGCATATTTTTTAGGAGAGCAAAGAAAACCGATCCACGATCGCAACTGGCGTAGTAAGTCTTTTGAAAAGTTAGCCAAATCTATCACTGGTACTGATATAGATTACAGCGATCGCACTCCGGCATACCGGATGGATGCTTATACGAGCAATAATTTACCTGGTTAATGTTAAACGCCGTAGGGGCGCACATCTGTGCGCCCCTACCTGTAAATTGACAATAAATTACAAAGGACGATAAGCGCGGTAGTTGATTTCGGGGAAGATATTATCCATTTGTTCTACCTTCTCCAACCAGCCACTGTCGATTTTGCCAATTTTGACATCCTCGTAGAGCTTATTAAAGCGCATCAAGTGCGATCGCGTCCTTCTCACCGCATAAGGAACCATCGTTCCCGTTCGCATGATAAACGCCCAGTCGGAAGACTGCGCTAGTAACAACTCTCGCGCTGCCTGATTCAACGCCTTCCATTCCAACTCATCAACGGGTTCGCGGTAGGCAATCTCGATCATCCGTTCGGCAGCTTTATGGAGATGGGGATAAATCCAAGCATTGGTCTCGTTCAACCAATATTCGTGAAATCCCTTGTAACCCCAACTCGATTGCGAAGGACGACACACCTGCTGAGTCGGGTTTTCCTGTAAATAATCCGCTAAGTGCGTCATTTGATAAGTCTGCTGGTCGTACCAAGACTTGCGGAATAGGTAATCGATAAACCAAGGACCTTCATACCACCAATGCCCGAATAACTCCGCATCGTAGGGCGAGACAATAATCGGCGGACGGTGCATAATGGCGTGTAAATGTCGAGCCTGCTGTTCGCGGTTGTACATGAAGTTGCCAGCGTGTTCTGCTGCCTTTTCCCGCGCCCAGTAGGGGTCATAGAGTGCCTTATCGCTCAACCCCAGACCACGACCAGTGATTTTATGATATTTAATCCCCGTATTTTTCCGCTGTCCGTTGGGCATGATATAGGGCTTGATGTACTCGTACTCGGCTTCCCAACCTAAATCTTTGTAAAATTCGCGATATTCAGATGCGCCGGGATAACCCACTTCCGACGACCAAACTTGCTGGGATGATTCGTGGTCGCGACCGAAAGCAGCCACTCCAGTCTCGGTAAATATGGGCGCGTAAGAACCAAAGCGAGGACGAGGGCGGGCGTAAAGAATTCCATGCCCATCGGTGAGGAAGTAGCGTAAGCCAGCATCGGCTAACATTCGCTCTAAACCCTCATAGTATGCACATTCAGGTAACCAAATTCCTCTAGGAGGTCGTCCGAAAGTTTGCTCGTAGTGTTCGCAGGCGACTTGAATCTGCGCCCAGACTGCCTGGGGATACATCTTCATCAGCGGTAAGTAGCCGTGAGTCGCGCCACAAGTGATGATTTCTAGGTTGTTACTGTCTTGAAACTGCTTAAATGCCGTGACTAAATCGCCGTTGAAGCGTTTCCAGTATTGGCGAATTTGATTGAACTCACTGGCGTAATGTTCGGCAAGGTAGCGAATGTGACCGTTGTGAGCGTTACGTTCTGCCTCTAGCTCCACTAACTCTTCCAGCTTAGCTAAATGAGCGTCAAACCGTTCTTGGAGTAGAGGATCGCGCAGCATTGACACCAAAGGGGGTGTCATGCTCATCGTAATCTTAAAGTCGATTCCGTCTCGTTTTAATCCTTCAAATACCAGCAGTAAAGGGACGTAGGTTTCCGCGATCGCTTCATAAAGCCATTCTTCCTCCAGAACATAGTCACTTTCTGGGTGGCGCACGAAGGGTAGGTGAGCGTGGAGGACAAGAGCGACATAGCCAATAGCCATAATGAGATTTAGAAATGTTAAGTGAACGGGTATCGCAATGAAGGAACCAGGGAAAGTCAAGCCGTTTTAACAAATTTTATGCCGAAAGCGGGATCGGAAGCGTAGCAAAAGTGCGAGATGATAAGAAAATCTAAAATTTCTAGGTAAGGATCGATCCCCTAGCAGAGTCCATAGAATCTTACACCTTGAGGGGGATAGCAAGCCAATCGCTTTTTCGTTACAACCACAACAGGTAAAGTTCGTCTCAACAGTGGTGAACAATGGACGATAATTCGCGACAGCCAGCTCGATCGCCAGCCTCAGTTGAAGAAGTTAAAGTGCAAGTCACGCCTTCTCAAAACAATCAGGCAATGGAGGCGCAGCCAGTCTCAGCTTCCAGGGAAAAAGCGGCTAGTGGGTTGTCGTCCTTTTCTGAGACATTAGGTCAAGCAGTAGGAGCGATCGCCCTACTTCCAGAAGTCGCTCTACAACAAGTCCACGATTGGATCTCTCCAGCGACGACAAAAGCTGGAGAAGCGATCGAGTGGGTAGGGAATAACTGGTTCGTGCGACGGATTAGTCGCTTCCTCAACCTCAATTGGTTGATTGGGGCAACCGACAGTGTAGATTTGGCCAAAGCAGAAGCAGCCGTCAAAAAACTACAGCAAGAGCATCCCGAAGAGTCTCCCGAACAAATCGCTCACCGAATTATGGTGGAAAAAGCCACCCGTGCTGGAGGTATAGGACTTGCTACTAGTTTCTTGCCAGGGGTAGCACTGGCGCTTTTAGCAGTCGATTTAGCTGCAACCACCCAACTGCAAGCGGAAATGGTGCATCAAATTGCTGTTGCCTACGGACTCAGTTTAAAAGACCCTAGCCGTAAAGGAGAGGTATTAACAATTTTTGGTTTGGGACTAGGTGGCAGCCGATTGCTGCGGCTGGCTGGTTTAGGAGTCCTGCGTAACGTTCCCTTCGCCGGAGCATTTATTGGGGCGAGTTCTAACGCTGCTATGCTTTACTCCTTGGGATATGCTGCGTGTCGCTTTTACGAAGCCAAATTGAAGTCGCCAGAAACCCTCAACTCCAAAACGGGAATCGCTCAACTCGAACAGCAAAGCAAAAAGTATCTGGAAACGGCGATCGCCCAAGAAGCGGTAATGGATCGAATCTTAGTCCACATGATTCTCGCCAGTCACCCAGAAAAAACTTGGTCGGAGATCCAACCACAGTTAAAGCAATTAAATCTCAGTCCTTCTTCCTTAGAGGCAATCTCTAGAAACATTCAGTCACCCCAACCTTTAGAAGTGCTGCTAAACCAGCTCAACCGCGACTTTGCGATTCCCTTGTTGGCTCAGTGCTGCCGGATCGCTCGATTGGACGGACACAAAACATCTGAAGAAGACCGGATAATTCAGGCGATCGCGACTAAATTTAACCTGAACTTAGAGCAGATTGAGTCAAAGCTTGAGACTCCCTAAAGATGGTGGGCATCCCACCCTACTGTGACAAAATGATGCCGGAGTGATTGAAAAATCTGGTGGGCATTGCCCACCCTACGGTTACAAAATGATGCCGTAGTTATTGAGAGTAAATTTAAACTCCAGAATCAGGCGATCGCTCTTTTGGGGCAGAATTCCTTTGTGAAAGCAGGAGGGGTCTTCGGCGAAACCAACCCCGGCGCGATCGCAAATAGTCACTATATTCTCATTCCCGTAATATTCTTTGATTTCGCTGTCGTCTCTTTCTCTCAAAAGAGAGAACTGGTGACTTAGCTTTTTATTTCTATGACTGCCTTTCACACAGACGTGCGGACCACTCAATAGATCGACATCTGTGAGATAGAACATGAATTTCACACAGGCATAGTCTTCGAGATCGTAGTGAAATTGATAAAAACCTTGAGCGCGTCCCTCAGCCGGTGCATCGTTAACAAAAGTCCACCATAGCTGAGTGCAGGCAAGCATTGGCTGACTGCCAAAATATTTTGCTGCAATCTCCCATAGTTTCAGGTCTTCTGCTAACTTCCTAATTGCCATACATTGAGATGCGGGCTTAAAGTTATAGCCGATCCTAAAATTTTTGCCAGATTTCATTTCTTGCACTCTTCGATTCGCCAGCGAGAACGGAAATTGTAAGTCTCCATTTCCGTAGTAAGTCGCTGTTCTGGCAAAATCTACAATCTCTTTGAGCAGATGCGGTGGGATCGTAATCCCCAAATGCAAACCATCGCTTTTTAAAGCTTTAACCGTCCGATCTGGCTCGAGATCTGTAAACACAGAATTTTCTTTAAGAAAACCAATTTTTATAGGTTTTTTAGTTAAGTGCAACACCAAAAAACGAATAATCTGAATGCGGCTAAATGCAAACATCAGCAACCACTGCGGCTGCTTGAGCGAGATTGCAAAGTATTGTAAAAACCTCCGTTGCAACTTCAGCCATAGTTTTTGAGAATTAATTAGTGAAATCATCTATTTTCGTGAATTCCCTACGATCTTCTGATAACTACATGGCACGAGAATGCGATTGCCCGTTGCTAGTACGTTTGAGCGATCTGATATAACTTAGAGGTGACGCAACACAACAAAATGAATTGGAAGAAAATGAGGTTGTTGTGCCAAACCAGACATCCGTGAATTGCTTTGAAATATTAGCTCGATGGAGATTCGGAGTCAGGCGTTTATTTATGGCTACACATCCCGCCTCTGAAATTTCGTCCTACTCATTGAGAATCGGGGTTAAATGAGCAATAAGTAATGTTAAATGACTAACACTGTAAGTATAAAAGACTACTAAAAAATAATAATAGCTATACCGATAACTTTACGATCTTTTTAAATAAATCCAATGCTCTAGACACAAATCATAAGATATTGTAAAGACAATCGTTCAATCTATCCGGTAATTTACGGTAATTATGCCGTGTAAAATTTAGCTGTTCTTTTCATTGTCATTCAAGGCAACGGAAATCGCAATCGAGTTGCAAAACCATAAATTAAGCAGTGCGATCGCTAGAAAATCGAATAGCGATCGAGCTGACTTCAGAAATCAATTTAGGAAGGTTTAGAGGGGCGATTACCTTGTAGTCGAGAGCAAAACTATCAAAAATCTGTTCTGTTCTTTTTGACTTTTGTTTCACAATTCCTGTAGTTTTCAGTAAAATTCATCACAAAAACCAAATAGAACAATCGATACAATTACATGAAACGAGCAATTGAGAGGTAAAAAATGCTGCCTGAAATTACGCAAAAACTCTTAGCAGCAAAACAAGAAAAAGGGATGTCCTTTGTCGATTTAGAAAAAGCAGTTGGCAGGGATGAAGTTTGGATTGCCGCAGTCTTTTACCGTCAAGCCAGTGCTTCTCAGGCAGAGGCAGAAAAGATTTTATCGGCAATTGGGCTGCCGACGACATTAGCACCAGAACTAACAGAATGTCCGTTGAAAGGCTTGGGACCAGTCGTACCGACAGATCCGCTCATATATCGCTTCTATGAAATCATGCAAGTGTATGGAATGCCACTCAAAAGCGTAATTCATGAAAAATTCGGCGATGGCATTATGAGCGCAATTGACTTTACTTTAGATGTAGAGAAAGAAGAAGACCCCAAAGGCGATCGCGTCAAAGTGATCATGTCGGGAAAATTTTTACCATATAAAAAGTGGTAAAAATTCAGTTATCTAATTGATAACTGTTCACTGGTCACTGATAACTGTTACTTGAGGCAAACGTCCTCCTAAACCAGTCATGAGTTGTAAGGCAGATCGCTTGACAATAGGTACGCGCCGCAAAACCCACAAGCCAAATTGACGAGCGATCGCCACGGGTAAATAATTATTCGAGAACGTCCGATCTAGTAAATCGGTAAAACCCAAAACCACTGAATTTTCTAGCTTGCGCCAGCGTTCGTAGCGTTTGAGTACCTGCAAGCTGCCGAGATCTTCTCCTTGACAAGCGGCAGTCTGTAGCACTTCAGCTAAAGCCGCAGCATCGCGAATTCCTAAATTCAAGCCTTGTCCGCCCACGGGATGACAGCAGTGAGCGGCATCGCCCACCAGTGCCAGACGCGGCAACACATAGCGATCGCTTTGCATCAACTGCACCGGAAACATAAAGCGATCGCCTTCTAGTTGCAGTTCTCCCATCTGAGTACCGTACCTACGGGTGAGTTCGGCGAGAAACTGCGCGTCATCCAATTCCAATAAAGCTTTTGCTTCGGCATGAGGAGCAGTCCAAACAATACGACAGCGATTTCCTGGCAGAGGTAGAATGGCAAAGGGTCCACTCGACCAGAATTTTTCATAAGCTGTGTTGTTGTGGGGTTTTTCTGGCTTGACAAAAGCGACAATACAAGACTGCCAGTACTGCCAGCCCCAGGTTTTGATTCCCGCGTTTTGGCGAATCCGCGATCGCGCCCCATCCGCTGCGACTAATAACCGCGTACAGATCTGCTGTGACTTCCCTGAGACATTGAGTGTCAGCTCGACTCCATGCGATTGAAACTCAGTTCGCACCACCTCTACCGGACATAGATACTCCACGTTGGAGCATTCCCGCAAAAATTCCTGTAGAGGCGTTAATAAAGCTTGGTGTTCGGCAACGTAACCGATAACCTCTGCCCCCAAATCTTTTGGGTGGAACTCTACCACGCTTGGGCAATCGGCATCGGAAAGTTTGACGTGGTGAAACGTTTCAATTCCAGGCAGAATTTTATCCCAGACACCGATTGCCGATAAAATTAGTCGCGAAGACATATGAACGGCGTATGCTTGCCCCTTCATCGCTGCTACGGAGTATGGCTTTGCTTCAATTAGTGCCACCCTCAACCCCGAATTTTTCAAGGCACAGGCAAGGGTTAAGCCCACAATTCCACCACCGACGATCGCCAAGTCGTAGTCAAAACCGTTATCGGGTGCGATCGCTTGCGGAGGTGAAACTGATTGCGAAAGTTGCTCGAACGCCATGTCTAACAAAGTATATCGAGTTGATTAAGAATATTTACTTATCTTCATTTTGCCGCGAATCCGCAGGGTAAGCAAGTCATGATGAAGTTGGAAGTTACGCCCCTGAAAGATCGAGGGCGCAAGTCTCGTGACTTAAGCAAAGCTCATTGCCATTAATCGATCGCTCATTTCAAAGTTAGCGGTAGCATTCTGCACGTCATCCAAAGATTCTAAAGCATCGATTAACTTCAAAAGCGATCGCGCCTGTTCTGGATCGGTAATTTCTATTGTATTACTGGGAATCCAACGCAATTCTACTTCGTCTACAACAAAACTTTTTTCTTTCAGCTTCTGAGTTAGAGCTTCCAAATTGCCGATCTCTACGATCGCAGTAGCCGATCGCCCATGCTCATCCTCGTTAATTTCATAGGATTGCGCGCCACCTTCTAGAGATGCTTCTAACAGTTCATCTTCATCTACTTCGCCAGAAACCAGCGCGACTCCTTTACGCTCGAACATCCAACTAACGCAGCCTGTTTCACCTAAATTTCCCCCATTTTTACTAAAGGCAGCTCTCAGGTCAGCAGCAGTACGGTTGCGGTTGTCCGTCAAAGCCTCAATTAAAATCGCTACACCACCAGGACCGTAACCTTCATAGCGAATTTCTTCTAAATTGGCAGAGTCTTCATACGTACCCGCGCCTTTAGCGATCGCTCGCTCGATATTTTCATTTGGAATGCCTGCTGCTTTGGCTTTCTCAATCGCCGTTCGTAACTGAAAATTTCCTGCCGGATCGGGTACGCCATTTCTCGCCGCCACAATAATTGCCCGCGATAATTGCGTAAATGTTTTCCCCTTAACGGCATCAACCCTGGCTTTTTGACGTTTAATATTCGCCCATTTACTGTGTCCTGCCATAATTGCTTCTATCTTCACTCTCTGTCTGAAGTTGGGAAAGTTGTGACTATTATCACTCTCGATCGTTCTTTCCATACTTCACTCTCACTGCCTGAAAGAGAGGCAGATATTGTATGTAATCCCTCTACATAATGTAGCAGTTGAAGTAACAATAGAGACTATTTTTTTATCAGTAATAGATGCCACTGGAATAGTTTAGCGATTGGATGAGGTATAAATTAGCCAACGAGAATAAGTACTGACAAAATTGTGAAGAAATTATTTTTCTCATTTACATTTTTTTGCATCTATCTATGGTTAAATTTACAATGTTCCCTTACTCCATTAGCGTTAACAAATGCCGTTGTCGAGGCAAGAACCTCTGCAAATATGTTTTGAAGTAGCCATCAATGGACAAACAACAACCATTAGTAGCTATTTTTTGTTAAATGGAGAATGAGTTTTGACGTAGTACAAATAAGACCTTTTTTCACTATTTATTCCCGATATTGAGAGGAATTAATAGAAAAACAGAATTCGAGCTTTGATGAGACTGGAGTTGAATGGATGAAAACTGTAGGTGCTAGTGTTCGTTGGGTACTAGCGGGACGTGGCGCGACTGCTGCTACCTTGCAAACACTGCTGACGAAGATACTAATTTTAGCTGCTAATACATGTACGGGTGCGATTACAGCACGTATTTTGGGACCTGATGGGCGAGGCGAACAAGCAGCGATCGCACTGTGGCCCCAATTTTTAGCCTTTACTATGACTTTGGGACTGCCAATTGCTTTACGCTATTATCTCAAACGCAATCCAGAGCAGGAATCAGAGATTTTTTCTGCTACCCTCGTCCTGGGTACGATCTTAGGTATAGTCGCGGCGATCGCAGGTATACTTTTCATCCCGCAGTGGTTAACTCAGTATTCGCCAGAAGTCATCCGATACGCTCAATGGTTTATGGTGCTGTCGCCCATAATCATGCTGACAACTATTTATACCGCAGCACTGGAAGCAGATTACAATTTCAAAACTGCCAATCAAGCACAATATCTGCAACCATTAACAACATTAGTCATCTTGACAGGACTAGCAGTTTCAGACAACCTCACTCCTTTTACTGCTGTCATTGCTTATGCGTTTCCCAGTCTCCCGATATTTTTTTGGCTATCGCGTTGCGTATGGCAGCGCTTTCGTCCCCGTTTAAGCGGGTTGAGAAAATCTTACCAACGTCTGATAAGTTATGGTTTGAGAGCATACGGTATCGATCTAATCGGTACGCTATCAGTACAAGTCGATCAAGCGCTAGTTATCAATTTGTTAGCACCCGAAGCTATGGGAAGATACGTCATCTCCCTAAGTCTGTCTCGGATGCTCAATCTGTTTCAGCATTCAATTGTCACAGTACTGTTACCTAAAACAGCAGCTCGTCCCGTAGCAGAAGTTGTTGCTGTAACTGGGCTAGCGGTACGTATCAGCACCGCTCTGACGACTATGGCAGCTGCGATTTTATTTATAGTAGGACCGATGCTGCTCAACTTGCTTTACGGTGCTGAGTTCATGGAAGCTGTCCCTGTATTTCGCATTTTGGTTGTAATGACTGTAATTGACGGCAGCGTCTGGATACTGGCACAGGCATTTATGGCATTAGGAAGACCTGGAACGGTGACGCTTCTGCAAACAATTGGCTTGGGGCTGAGCATTCCCTTCCTGTTATTACTCGTGCCTCGGTTGGAATTGCAAGGCGCAGGTTGGGCTTTACTCTGTTCAACCGTAGTCCGACTCGTATTTGTCTTGGCTTGCTATCCGCTCGTGTTAAAGGTTCGACCCCCAAGCTTGCTAGCAAAGCGATCGGACTTTTACATACTCAAACAAAAAATGCTGCATCGGACGTGAAGCGATCGCATTTGAAACTGAAGCCATCAACCAATCGCCACTCTGTTAACTCACCACTGAGGATTGGTTAAAATTAAAGACTCTGCGGCTGCTAAATCTAGGGGTTTAGAAAATAAATATCCCTGTGCTTCTTCACAATCTAATGCATGTAAGTGTTGTAAATGAGTTGGAGTTTCCACGCCTTCGGCGATCGCTTTAATTCCTAACTGGTGAGCTAGGGAAATAATTGTGGCTGCAATCTGACGAGATTTGCCACCAGCTCCAATTCCACTGATAAAAGCTCGGTCTACTTTTAAATAATCAATTGGAAAACGGTGTAAATAACTGAGAGAAGAATAACCCGTACCGAAGTCGTCAATACTTAGGCGAATATTTCTCGCCCGCAGTTGTCCGAGAACGAAGATTAATTCTTCCACGTTGTCCATGAGCATACTTTCGGTCAGTTCTAAATTGAGACTCTCGCCGGCAATTCCCGTCTCGGCTAAGATGCGGTCTATCTTCTCCAGAAAATCGGGTTCTCGCAATTGTTGCAGCGAGAGGTTAACGCTGATTTTGGCAGGTGGATGAGAAAATTTAGTTTGCCATTGTTTCATTTGGCTGCAAGCTGTGAAAAGCACCCATTCACCAATCGGAACAACTAATCCAGTTTCTTCAGCAATCGGGATAAACTGGGACGGAGAAATCAAACCCCGTTCGGGATGCAGCCAGCGTAGTAGCGCTTCAAAACCGATAATTCTACCTGTATCTAAAGAGACAATTGGCTGGTAATTGAGGTGAAACTCTCGTCCGACTGCTGCTTGACGCAGATCGTTTTCAATTTGCAGTTTGTGGATCGCTTCAGCATACATAGCTCGGTCGAAAATTTCATACCGCGCTTTACCTTGCTCCTTAGCACGGTACATGGCTATATCTGCATCTCTCAGCAGCTCTGAGCCTTGTTGATAGTGAGCTGCACTCGCAGCGATACCGATACTAGCACCGATAAATACTTCTCTGCTTGCCAGTTGCAGTGGCGATCGCAATTGGGTGTGAATTCGCTCGGCAACTCGAATCGCATCATTAATATCTTGAATGGGGTCGAGGAGAATGATAAACTCATCTCCGCCTAAGCGAGCAACTGTATCTGTGGAGCGAACGAGTTGTTGTAGCTGATGGGCGATCGCCAATAGCAATCGATCGCCTACCTGATGCCCTAAACTGTCGTTGATCGTTTTGAAGCGGTCTAAGTCGATAAATAAAACGGCAAATAAATGGTCTGGATATCGTTTTACCCGTTGTAACGCCATTTCCAAGCGTTCCATCAATAAGGTACGGTTGGGGAGATGGGTTAAGGCATCGTGCAAAGCACTGTAAACTAACTGCTCTTGTACTTGATGGCGATCGCTAATTTCTTGTTGCAACTGTCGGTTGACTGCCTCTAGTTGCAGCGTTCGCTGGCGAACTCTTGCTTCTAGTTCTTGATTCAGCCGTTCGATTTCTATTTTGGCTGCACGCAATGCCAATTGATGCTTGACTCGCGCTAACACTTCCTCGGCTGCAAAGGGTTTGGTAATGTAATCAACTCCGCCAACTGCAAAGCATTCGGCTTTATTGGTTGCTTCATCTAAAGCACTAATAAAAATAACTGGAATATCTTGAGTTGTTGGATTGGCTTTGAGATGACGACAAGTTTCAAAGCCATTCATTCCTACCATTACTACGTCTAATAAAATTAGATCTGGTAATGTATTTTTGATTTCCAATAAAGCATTTTCACCGCTGTTTGCAACAGAAACTATAAACCCAGAGTGGTGTAAGATTTTAAACAAACCTTTAACATTGAGCGGGCTGTCGTCAACAATTAAAATAGAAGACCTCTGATTTATATCGATCATTGCAGGAAATAGCTATGATTAGCTAGCTATTAGCGGTTAACTTTGAGGATAGAAAAATAACTAAATTTTTGACAGTCGTACTTTTATCGTGACTTAAGCAAGAGTAATTTAGGTATGTGTACAATGAAGAATTCGATGAAGATTTGAAAAATACGGATTTGTTTCACCCTTGAGACTTGGATAATTTTTTTAAAATTAAAATCAACTGACAAAGAAAATCGCGATCGCAAGGTACAGGTAGGAGCAAATGAGGGATGACGACCGACAGAGGCATGAAGAAATTCGGCTACGTGAAGCAGAACGGCGAGTGACGCTGGCTAGCCGTAATGCTACTGTCAGCAAACTGGTACAAATTATTTACTTCCTCGCCGGAGCGCTGGGGATGCTGCTGTTGTTACGAATGATTTTGCGGCTGTTTGGGGCGAATCCAGATAATACATTCGCTCAATTTATCTATAATCTCTCCGAGCCTTTTTACGCTCCAGTTGCCAACCTATTTGGTACGCCAAAGTTTGGCAATTCCCAGGTGTTTGAAATTAACGCGCTCGTGGCAATTGCAGCTTACGCAATTCTTGGTTGGTTAGTAGGAAGATTAGTTTGGTTAATTGGCAGTAGGACAGAATAAGTCGTAAGTCGTAAGTCGTAAGTAACTTAGAACTGGTCACTGATAACTGCTCGTGCGCTCTCTGCTGACTGAATAGACGCAATAGCGATCGCGTCCCACTTTTTTAGCATGATAGAGAGCGCGATCGGCAGCAGTAATGAGGATATGAGGAAGACAATTAGCTTGAGGAATTTGACTGCTGATTCCTAAGCTGACAGTAACGTGGGTGCTAACTTCTGATTGAGCATGAGGAATTTTGAGTTGAGCGATTCCTGCTAGAACTAGCTCAGCAATTTGCACCGCTCCTAGTACTGGTGTGTTGGATAAGATAATGGCAAATTCTTCGCCGCCATAACGCGCTACTAAATCTCCTGGGCGATTGAGGGTGCGAGCGATCGCCTGGGCAATCTGTCTCAAGCAATCATCTCCCGCTTGATGTCCGTAGCAGTCGTTGTAATGCTTAAAGTAATCGATATCGCACAGAATTAACGAGAGGGGGGTTTGCTCTCGTAACATCCGCCGCCACTCTAGATTGAGATATTCGTCAAAGCGGCGACGGTTGGCGATTTGAGTTAAACTATCCAAATTAGCTAGGCGTTGAAGTTCGCGATAGGCAACTTCAGCGGCTTCTTGTGCCTGTTTGAGTTCCCAAGCTTGTTGTTGTAGCTGTTGATTTTGTCGCTGTAGTTGTTGTGTCAGCGCTTGAATCCGTAAGTGGGTAGTAACGCGGGCTAAGAGTTCTTCTCTGTGAATCGGTTTCGTGATAAAGTCTACCGCACCAATGGCAAATCCTTTCACCTTGTCTTCCGTACTCGAAAGTGCCGTCATGAAAATGACTGGAATATCTTTTGTCGTGACATCGGCTTTCAAACGACGACAGATTTCAAACCCATCCGTTCCTGGCATCAGTACGTCTAGTAATACAAGGTGGGGACGAGCAAATTTTGTGCGCTTAATCCCACTTTCCCCATCTCGGGCAACTAACACTACAAAACCACTCGCTTCTAAACGATCGACAACTACTCCCAAATTTGTCGGATTATCGTCAATAATGAGAATTGTGGAGTTGTTTAACGCGATTTCTGTGGTATCTGTAGCAATTGCACTCATTTATTTTCTTCCTGGTGCAAGTATTGTTCGACTAAAGCCACAATTGCTTTTTCTTGAAATCCTTGAGCTAATTCTTTCAGTTTATGAGCAAAAGGGAGATATTGAGGATCTAACTCCTCCAAATAAATAGCGCGATCGCGAATTTTTCGCATACTGCCTAACATGGCTAATTCGTATAATACCTCCATTTCTGTAACTGGAGGTATGACTAACTTCTCATCGGTACGAGCAGAAGAAAGGTTTTCGCGATCGTCTACGACTTCTTCGTAAACCCACTCTAAATGTAAATATTGCTGTAACAAATCTAATAAAATTTCTTCTTTAATTGGTTTAGGTAAAAAAGCCTCGCAACCAGCAATTTGACACTTCTGCTTATCCATATCAAAAACGCTAGCAGAAACTGCCACGATCGGTGTATTTTGAATTTCTGGAACTTGCCGAATTTCTTTGATGGCTTCAAAGCCGTTTTTCACTGGCATGACCAAATCCGTTAAGATCAAGTCGGGACGAATTTCTCGGGCGAGATCGACTGCCTGTTGTCCGTTTTCTACCAGAATCACTTCAAAGCCTAATGGCTCTAGTAGATTCAGCAAAACTAAACGATTTTCTTGCTTGTCGTCCGCAACTAACAGTTTGTATTTTCGTCCAATATACCCTTGAACTGGATGCGATCGCTTTGGTTGTATTTTTAGGCAAAATTCTGTTACTGGCAAGTTGACTTCAAACCAAAAAGTGGAGCCTTTACCTAATTCACTCTCGACATGAAGTTTGCTTCCCATTAATGCTACAAGTTGATAACTAATTGCTAACCCTAAACCCGTACCACTCTGCCGTTGTTTGCGATCGCCAAATTGCTCAAAAGGACGAAAAAGCCTGGTTAATTGTTCTGGAGTTATCCCGATACCTGTGTCGATGATTTCAAATCGAATAGTCATTTGTCCTTCATCATTTGTCATTTGTTTTAGTTGTGTGCCAATGACTGATGACGGATGACTAATAGCAACGCGCAGGGTAACTTGTCCGCGATCGGTAAATTTTACAGCATTACCTAAAAGATTAATTAATATTTGACGCAGACGTTTTTCATCTGCTTGAACTCCAGTTTGTAATTCGGTTTGAATTTCCAATTTAAATCTAATATCTTTTTCTAATGCCCTCATTCTAACTAAGCCAGTAATGCTTTCTAAAAAATGCTGTAAATGAAATTCACTAGGATAGAGTTCCATTTTACGAGCTTCGATTTTGGCAAGATCTAAAATATCTTCAATGAGGGTTAAAAGATGATTGCCACTGCGATAGATTATACCTAAACCGTCTATTTGCCGAGTCGTCAAATTGCGATCGCGCTGGAGAATTTGAGCGTAACCTAAAATTCCATTCAGGGGAGTCCGTAGTTCGTGACTCATGTTAGAAAGAAATTCTGTCTTTGCTTGATTGGCAACCTCTGCTTGCTCTTTAGCACTAGCAAGTTGAGCAGTACGTTCTTCTACTCGATTTTCTAGTTGTTCGTTAGTTTGTTCTAGAGTCGTAAAAGACTCGCGTAGTTGCTGTGCCATGCGGTTGAAAGACTGTCCTAATATTCCTAGTTCGTTAACAGAAAAGACTTCTACTTGGCGCTCGAGATTGCCATCTGCAATGTCTTCAGAAGCTTGCACTAACTTATGGATCGGACGAGTAATCCAATGCGAAGTATAGAGTCCTAAAATTGTTGCAAATCCTAATGCAAGTAAACATAATAAAATGGTCGTGCGCGTGTTAGCGTTAATCTGTCCCATGAAATCAGATTCTGGGACTATGACCACAATTAGCCAATCTAAACCGTAAGCATCTTTCCACGGCGTAACTTGAGCAAAAGTTTTTTGTCCGACAATCTCTAAATCGAGTTTTTGACTGTGCTGAATGCGAGCTAAACTACCAAATTTTTGAATTAAATATTTCGTTGTAACTTTAATATTAGAATCTTTACTAGACGAAGCTTTAATTCGTTTTGCTTCTCCATTAATTAAGGTATAAAATTTCTCGTTACTAGAAGCGGCAACCAGCATTCCATCGCGTTCGAGGATAAAAATTTTGGCTTGAGGGCTAATCTTAATTTGACGCAAAAAACTATGAATTTGAGATAAGACTAAATCGATGCCAATGACACCCAATAAAGAGCGGTCTTTGTTGTAAAGTGGATAGCTAGCAGAAATGGAAATAATGGCAGGATCGTCATCCCAGTTATAGATTTCGCTCCATAACGGACGACCAATTTTCACTGCATCAGTATACCAGCTATCTTTACGGAAATCGAATTCATCGACCATAATTCGTTTCGTAGGATTGCCCTGACTATCTGTGGCATAGCCGTAATATCTACCGAGATATGCTTGCTCGATAAAATCCATTCGTAAACTATTATCAGGTTCGCGATTAATCCCAATAAAATCTCCTTGAGGATTGCCATAGTTAATGTAGCCAAATGTTGGAAACACGCGCATTTGCTTCCAAAAGTAGCGTCCAAAACTACGGAGATCTTTAGGATTAATCAGACTTTGTTCGATCGCCCTAGCATTAAGTTGGTTAATCTGATGTGGCAGTGCTAGGTAGCTATCAAGATGCTGACTGACGCGAGCGATCGCCTGTTGGCGCAGTTGAGTCGCAAGGTCGTTGACCGATCTTTGTCCGTTACGTAAAGATAGGTATCCCGTCACTCCCACTGCTGCAAAGATTTGTAACACGAAGGGAACAATCAAAATCGCGCGCAAGGGAAGTTTTCGGACAGCTTTGGTAGTAGTTGAAGTAGCTGACGAAGATACCATAATTTTTGGTATTTTGGTAAAGTTACATCTTTATGTAGAGCAAATTTTGATATATTAGTAGTACCATAATGACTCGTTAATTGATAGTTCTTTTATTCGCTTGACCTAACATCACGACCGAACGTATAGCGGCGGACGTTCTGGAGCAATAATTGCTAATTTAGATTGCCTAAAATTCAAGCTGAAATATACAGTCATGAGGAAAAAGTAACTGGAAATCATGGCATATTACAGATCCAGTGCGTCTTCACCTTCTACAGAGGAAGTCGTAAGGAGTCATCTTTAGATTTCTCAATTTTGAATGCGTGAATTTTGAATTTTGACTTATCCCTTACCCTCTAAAATAAACTTAGAGGATTTTGCAAAAGAGAGCTGTTTGTAAATGCCTAAGACTGTTGCCGATGTCATGACCCGCGACCCAATTGTAGTGCGTTCAGAAACTTCACTGCATGATGCAATTAAGCTTTTGGCAGAAAAGCGTATTAGTGGTTTACCTGTAATAGACGATACAGGCAAGTTGATCGGTACGATTTCAGAGACAGATCTGATGTGGCAAGAAACGGGGGTCACTCCTCCGGCTTACATCATGTTTCTTGATAGCGTGATTTTCCTAAAAAATCCGGCTCAATACGAACGAGATTTGCATAAAGCTTTAGGGCAAACGGTGGGAGAGGTAATGACTCAGGATTTGATTACCGTTGCTCCTGATAAACCATTGCGAGATGCAGCGCAACTCATGCACGATCGCAAGATCCCGCGTTTGCCCGTCGTCGATCCTAGCGGTAAGGTAATTGGAATTTTGACTCGCGGCGATATCGTGCGCGACTTAGCAGCCAGCGAGTAGGGAGTCAGTGACCAGGTAATTCCGACTTTTGCCTCCTGACTTCCGACTTGTAACTTCTTGCCCCTAAAAAATGGTAAGAGTAAATACAAATTACCAAATACAAATAACAAATTCAAAATGGCTGTTAGTCCAGAATCGGTAAAGCAATTACTCGATTCGCAGGATTTGGGCGATCGCTTGCGGGCGATGAATCAAGTTCGCGAATTGGAAGATAAAGGAGTTGCCCTGGAGTTGGCGCTCAAGGCAATTGATGACCCCAACGCCAGAGTGCGCTACTCGGCAGTGAGTCAGTTGGACACTTTGGGAGGACAAGATTTAAATACTAGTTTAAATATATTGCGCGATCGCCTGCTCAACGACCCCGAACCAGACGTACAAGCTGCTGCGGCTGACTGTCTGGGAGCGCTGAAGTTAACTGATGCGTTTGCAGATTTAGCGCAAGTCTATCACAGTACGCCCGAGTGGTTAGTGCGGTTTAGTATTATTGCAACTCTGGGCGAATTAGGCGATCCGCGCTCTTTTGACTTATTAAAAGAAGCATTGGAATCGGGTAGCGAGTTAGATAAAACTGCGGCAATTAGCTCTCTGGGAGATTTAGGCAATCCGCAAGCAATAGAATTACTAGTTCCTTTTGCTACCAACCCCGATTGGCAAATTCGCTATCGCGTCGTGCAAGCTTTAGCTAAATTGGGCGGCGAACAAGCTCGGACTCTGATCGAACAATTAGCCAAAGACGAAGTTGAAGCTGTATCCCAGGAAGCAAAAAATAGTTTGTAGTCAAATTTGCTCAAACGTACTTGCTTGACACTCAAAATCTAACCTGGGAGGTAAAGCATATGGCGATCGCGACTCTACCTCGTCTGACTGAAGCAGAAATTCGCAAACTAGCGACAGAGCAAAGTTTTCAGCGTGGCGATCGCTATTATCGCCAAGGCAGAATTCTCAACCCGATGCGTCAAGATTTAGTATTGTGGGCAGATTGTTAAGGTTCCGAACTTTACCAGCCGCGCATCAAATTGGGCAAACAGGGAATTGTCAGTGCTGATTGTACTTGCCCCTATGATTGGGGCGGACTCTGCAAGCATCAGATAGCTGTGTTACTGGCTTACGACTTATATTCACTTTTGCAACATCTATGTTGTTAAAATGCTAGAAACAATGCTTCAGCTCTTGTAAACAAAACTTAAAGTTTCGTCAAGAAATGTTATGAACCCGACAGAAAACAACGCTCTATCAACTGAGAAAAGCCTAGAGGCAATGTGGCAGTTCTCCCAGACTTACGCCAAGCGCACGGGAACATATTTTTGCGCCGATCCTTCCGTGACAGCTGTAGTGGTAGAAGGGCTTGCCAAACACAAAGACGATCTTGGTGCGCCTTTATGTCCCTGTCGCCATTATGAAGATAAGGAAGCAGAAGTTCACGCAACTTTCTGGAATTGCCCTTGTGTACCAATGCGCGAACGTAAAGAGTGTCACTGTATGCTGTTCTTAACTCCAGACAACGACTTTGCTGGAGAACAACAGGACATCGATTTAGAATACATCAAAACCGTACGAGAAGGCATGGGATAGAGAATTCGGAATTCGGAATTCGGAATTGTAGGGGTGGGTTCACCAAAAATCTCTACTTCCATTAGAAAAAGTAGACAAACCCGCCCCGATTTAACAATTGCGTGTGAGGTATAAAATCTTGAATCAAGAGGAACCAGAGGAGTTTTGGCAGGGTGTAGAACAGTTCAATCAAGGGCAGTTCTACGCCTGTCACGATACCTTAGAAGCCTTATGGATGGAAGCAACCGAACCGGAAAAAACTTTCTACCAGGGAGTTTTACAAGTTGCTGTAGGGCTTTATCATCTGGGTAATAACAATTGGCACGGGGCAGTCATTTTATTAGGAGAAGGCATTAAGCGGCTAGACAGGTATCCTAGTGCTTATAGCGGGATTGATGTTGATGAATTGATAATTTCTAGCGCCGATTTATTAAAAACACTACAACAAGCGGGTGTAGAAAAGGTGGGTACTTGGCAATTGGGTAAAGATGCGATCGCAACAGAAACTTCTACCTTGCCCCTGCCAAAAATCGTACCAGCTGAGTCAGAGATTTTGTAGGAAGACTTGACTACTCACTTCTACAAGTATTGAAACAAGTCAGCAAAACCGTAGAGGCTGAGGATAAATAACAGTACGGCAATAACTTGGGTGGGACGCGCTTGGTAGGTAGGGGCGATCGCTTCACGTATCCACATGGAAGCCGATACCCCGATTAAGTAACTCCAGGCTAATGCTTGATAAGACCAATGGGGTGAAATTAGCCAAGTCCCCAATAACATCGTTGCCAACAATAACATCAGCATTTCGATCAGCTGGGGTGGATTGTGCTGACAAGAAAAAACTAGAGTGTTCCACCAAATTAGCCAAATTCTCATACGCAAGTCAAAAGTCAAAGTTCAAAAGTCGTAGGGGCGGTTTTTTTAGGCAGACCTGCTCTAGAACAAGTAATTCTGCGGTTCAAACCCGCCCGTACAAAAGTCAAAATGCTCCAACATGAAGAATTTAAGGCTAGCGATAGCGTCCGCTTGCTTGTCCAATACCATTAGCTTGCGCTGTTTTTTCTGGCATTTCATCCGTCGCTGGTTCAATGCCAAACACGCGGCTAAATGCCTTGTCTACTTTATAGCCAGAATCGATCGCCTCTAAGGGGTCTTTCCGCAGTCTGTGACGCAGGCATAGAGTAATCACACGACGAATATCATCTACTGTGACTTCAGTACGACCTTCAAACGCCGCGATCGCTTTAGCTGCGCGGTTGGTTACAATGTCACCCCGCAAGCCATCAACATCGAGTTCGGAGCAAACTTCAGAAATTTTTACCCGCAGATCGTAATCCATTTGTACTGAAGGTAACAACTCTTGAGCCTTCATCAGCTGTTGTTGTAAAGCTTGTTGCTGTGGCTGATATTTGTCAGAAAATTGCAGTGGGTTTTGGTCGAAATCCGACCTTTGTTCCACAATTTGTACCCGCAAGGCTGGTTCTTTTACAGTATGAATTTCCGCGTGCATTCCGAAGCGATCGAGTAGTTGAGGGCGTAATTCACCTTCTTCTGGGTTGCCAGAACCAACGAGAACGAAACGGGCGGGGTGACGGATCGAAATGCCTTCCCGTTCTACAGTATTCCAACCACTGGCGGCGGAGTCTAGCAATACGTCTACAAGGTGATCGTCAAGTAAGTTAACTTCATCGACGTAGAGAATACCGCGATTTGCCTTTGCCAGCAGTCCTGGTTCAAAAGCTTTGACACCTTCAGATAAAGCTTTCTCAATATCAATCGTGCCGCAAACTCGGTCTTCTGTCGCTCCCAATGGCAGATCGACCATAGTAATTTTTTTCTGAGCGACGGGAATTTCTACACCTTGTTCTAATTTTTGCCGTGCTGCATCTCCCATCAAGTCAGGATCGCTAGGATGGCTGTTAAATGGATCGTCCGCCACAACTTCAATCTCTGGCAATAGGTCAGCTAAAGCGCGGATCGTGGTGGATTTGCCAGTACCGCGATCGCCCATGATCATTACCCCGCCAATTTTCGGGTCAATAATGTTGAGTAAAAGGGCGAGTTTCATTTCGTCCTGACCCACAATAGCGGTGAAAGGAAACACGACACGACGAGCAGCGGTAGCAGTTGTCACGGGATTACCTATTAAAGTTTTTTCTTAACACCGTCTTTAATTTTGCCACATAATGCAGTGCCACCATTGACACATAATGCAGTAATGCCAGTAACACGTTATGCAGTGCTAGAGCTTGCAGCAGGCGAATAGAATTCGCCCAAATGACAAATGTAACGGTTTTGTGGAGCGTAACTCGTGACATTCCTCAGCAGATTTCTCGTGTCGGACTGCATGAGATACAGGCAGGCTATCTGCTGACAAACCCGAGGATAAACATCAAGCTGCGCGTAAGAGATAGAAATCGGTAACAGAGTGTTTCTCATCTACCGCGCTCAAATTTACGATTATACACCTGCTGCTATCCAACCCTACATCAAACCCCACGCTTTAAACTGGCGGTTTCATCCTCCTGGACAAAAATTTGAACCCACGCCGCGCCCTTTCCCAGAGTACGTACAGCCACGGGCAATGAATTGGCGCTTTCAACTTGCGGCTAGTCACAAAAATTCATACCTTCAAATCCGAAATTCAGAATTATCAAGAGGTAGTTAAGAGTAAGACAACGGTAATTCTTGCCACTAAATTTCTTGCAATTTTCCAATATTTATATCGCGTTCAAAAATTTTTCAGAAATCAACTTTAGCAAGGAATCTACTGCATTCAAATTTGTTTTATTTACACGTTCGTCAAACACATATTACCTAAAGGAGAAACAACAAATGCAGCTTTCTTATCGTGGTTTAGCTTACACCAAATCTAATCAATCAGCTCAAGTAGCTACTAAGCAAGTAGCAGGAAAATATCGAGGTGTCAGCTTCGGTTCTCGTCCAACCACACAAGCGATCGCCCCCCAACTTACTCAAAAATTGAAATATCGGGGGTTAGCATATTAATTAGTCATTGGTCATTGGTCATGTGTCATTGGTGAATAGTTAGTTTTGACTTTTAACTTTTGACTTACTTATTGGCTAATAATTCCCGACCATTGAACTTTTTTCTGTTTGTCGCGACGATAGGAAAAGAAACGTTCTGGTTCTTGGTAGGTACAATGAGGAGCGATCGCCACTTGTTCGGGACTAATACCCAATTGCTCTAATTGCAAGGTAATAACGCGCCGGATATCCAACCGGACTCTCTCGGGATGAGAGTCGGGTAATAAAGGGGAGTTGGGTATTTCAGTTAAAAAGTCGAGAATTTCGGTTTTGGCTTCAGTTGCAGTGATGCTAGCTCCAACTTCAGCTGCTACCTGTTGAGAAACCTGATAGACACTACCCGCGATCGCTGGACCCAAAGCGACGCGCAAATCTTGAATTTTGCTACCTTGTGCTTGCAAACGAGCGATCGCTTGCGGCACAATTTTCATCGCCGTTCCCCGCCAGCCTGCATGAACGGCTGCAACTTGTCCGGTATGGCGATCGGCAATTAATACAGGCGTACAATCGGCACTCGCTACCCAAACTGCCTGTAGCGGCTGTTCTGTGAGCAATCCATCTGCCTCTGTGAGAGGATTAGAGTGAGTGGCTAGAATTGCTGCTTCTGCCTTGTCTTCCTTATCGTCTTCTGCGACTCCCGACTCCCGACTCCCGACTGCCGACTCTCCGATCTCAGATGGAGTGACGACAACATTCCCATGTACCTGCTTGACGCGATAAGCCTCGGCTTCTGGGTGTAAAGCTGAGGTCAAGTCGTGGGGAGCATGAGGATGAAAATGTCGCGTAAAAAAACCGTGGGGAAATGCTTCTAACAAGCTACAGGATAGATAGAGAAAACCTTCGCAACCGCGCCAATCCCAAGTATGCATGGATTAAATCTAAAAATTAGCAAACAATTAGTCAACAAAATGAAACTAAATTAGCCAAATTGCCATCTACTGTAAAAGCACAGCATGACAGGTTTATTTTCAGCAAATTAATGCTAACTTAATTGACACAGTTTGCACTTGCCAGCGTGACACTAGACAGACAAAAGCTATTAGCAATTCTTGCTCCAATGGTAGCAGAAGCGGATTTTGCTGTAGAAGTCTACAAGAGTCTACCCTCGACCAACCAGAAAGCCTGGGATGCGATCGCGCAGGGGGCAAAACCAGGAACGGTCATCATTGCCGAACGACAAACAGCTGGACGGGGACAATGGGGACGACAGTGGGCTTCGCCAGCAGGAGGTTTATACTTATCTGTAGTCCTAAAGCCAAACTTACCAGTTAACTGCGGCTATCAATTGACTTTAGCAACTGCTTGGGGCATTGCAACGGCTTTGGGCGATCGCGGTGTTCCCGTAAAATTGAAATGGCACAACGACCTAATTTTGCTAGGACGTAAACTGGGTGGGATTCTGACAGAAACAAAAGTGAGACATGAAAAAATTATTCATGCTGTAGTCGGAGTCGGGATTAACTGGGCTAACCCTGTCCCAGCTACAGGGATCGGTTTGCAATCTTTCTTATCTCAACAACCGTTGGCTGCAATTGACTGCCTAGAAACATTAGCGGCTGTGACACTACAAGGCACAATTTCCGGTTACAAGTTTTGCTCCCCAGGGGGAATCGATCCTCTTCTGCCGTCTTACCACAAACTATTTATAAATATGGGACAGCGCATCACCGTAGAAGGACAAAACGGCGTTGTAGTTGGTATTAGCGATCGCGGCGAATTACGAGTCAGGCTTGACTCTCACTCATACAATTTCAACCCCAATTCAGAAATTTATCTCCCCCCTGGTGCTGTGAGTCTGGGTTATGATGGCTAATTGTTTGACAAAGCATAAATATTTCGTTTGTATCGTAAGAAAGTAATAGGGAGCAGTAGAGAGTGACTAGTGGCTAGTCACCAGCCACTAGCCACTAGTCACCAGCCACTAGCCACTCACAAATGACAAATGACTAACTACTAATTACCAGTTACTATGCCTACTAACTCCAAACATATATTTCTTATCAGTTTTATTAGTATTTCTAGCTTGCTTGGTGGCAACTTAGTCTTGGCTCAGTCGGAAGGGGCGATCGACAATTCATTGGATACCTCTCCCAGCCCCAACCTACAAGTCAATTCAAAATCGGTAAAACCGGAGAGATGGCAAAAACTGAGACAAAAGCTAGACACTTCACCTGTCAGGCGATCGGCTAACTTGCCTGATAATCCTGCTCCAGATCCCAGTGGTGCGTACATCGACCCCACAGGATACAGCCTCGGTGCTACCACTGGCTACGAAGCACCAAGCTCAATAGTATTAAAATCCAGAATATCTGGTTGTCGGGCTGTTGCTAGACCTGGTTTGAGTAGCCTTTGTCGTCCCAGCCTCCGCCAGCAGCGGATGAGACAACTAGCTCGTTCTAGAAACTTTAGTAGAAGCGTCGCCCCGCTCGATCGCCACTCGGTTGCCAACGGCATCAGACCAATTCAGCTTGGACCGATCGATATTACTGCTGAAGGCTTTCGCGTGGCGACCAACTTGAAAACCCAGCGTAGCGTTCTCAGCTATCAATACCGCGATCCCGAAGCCCAAGGACAGGGAAATTTCATGTTTCCACTGACAGTTCCCTCTCCCGTCACCTCAGTTTTTGGCGGGCGCGTCCATCCTCTGTTTGGTGATTTCAGCTTTCACTCTGGTACAGATATAGGTGCGCCCCTGGGAACGCCAGTGTTAGCGGCTTATCCAGGTACGGTAGAAATTGCCGATTATGTCGGTGGCTACGGTTTAACTGTCGTTCTCAACCACAACAAAAATACGCTCCAAACCCTTTACGGTCATTTATCTGAAATTTTTGTCTCCCCAGGAGAAACAATTCCGCAGGGAACCGTCATCGGGCGGGTTGGCAGTACGGGTAATTCCACAGGTCCTCACCTCCACTTCGAGACCCGACAGTTGACTGCAAACGGCTGGATTGTTGCCAATCCTGAAGCATACTTGAAGACTGGGCTAGCACGATTGGATAAAGCTATCCGCTTAGCCAACTCCCAACCAGATCGTCACGAAACGGCGATGCCTGCCACTGTTCGCGAAGCGATCGTCGCCAGCGCCAGCAGTACTCGATTCAACTTTGAAATTCAGCAAGTCGATTTGGATAGCTTAGTTGCCCGCGATCCTGGTGCAGAATTAGAATCTGCCGTAGTCCAGCTAGTTAATGCACTTCGTGGCGATCGCAACCCTGTGAGAAGTTAGGAGAAGTCAGAAGTCAGAATGAATAAACCTATAGGCTCTCGCGTCTTTTCACGCACCACGCTACAAATACCCGTGTTCGACTAAAAATGCTGGCGATAACTCTTCTACAGATGAGTGGGGAGAGTTGTAATTCAGCAGTTTTTCGACATATTTGCCTAAAATATCAGCTTCTAAATTAACCAAACTGCCAGGGCGGAGATCGCGCAAATTAGTGCAATCGTATGTATGGGGAATGACGGCGACTTTAAACCAATTTCTGGTAGGGTCGAGATCGGCAATGGTAAGGCTGACACCGTTGATGGCAATACTACCTTTGGGAACGATGTAACGGGCGATCGCTTCTGTTGCAGTAAAGCTCATTTCCCATGAGGTAGCTGTTTCTTCTACCGTTTCCAAGCACCCCGTTCCATCTACGTGTCCCATGACAAAATGACCTCCCACTTTACCACCGACACGCAAAGAGGTTTCTAGATTGACATATCCTGCATCAGCTTCGCGCTGTCCCAGGGTAGTACGGCGGAGGGTTTCCGGCGAGGCTGCGGCGATAAATCCTTGGGGTAGAATCTCCATGACCGTGAGGCAAACTCCATCCACCGCAACGCTATCCCCGAGCGCGAGATCTGGCAAAATTAAATTTTTCTCGTCGCTAGAGCAAGTTATCTGATAATAATAGTTGTCTAGCGCTCGAATTTGACCCAAAGCTTGGACTAATCCCGTAAACACATTTTTTCTCCCAAAAATCGATAATTTTGCCCAGTTTAGCTAGTTTGTCTCATCCGAGCGGTCTTGGATGCAATTTAGACAACTGATTCTGGCAAAATTTACTCACGCTAAATCCATAAATTCAGCTTACAATCAGGGCATACTTAGGATAGGCTATCGTACAGCAAAGAACTAAGGGCAATTCTCTGTCTTTGCTGATAGCAGATCGGAAAAGTTGTTATGTAAGGCTATAAAGTATGTTTATTTTTGCTATACAGAATCAAACACCTTCAACCCCATCTACCAATTACCCTTTGCCTAGAGAGTTTTAGAGGCTACGCAAATGATCGAAATGAAAGTCGCTGGCATTGCTTTAGATGCGGTCAACCGCAGTCCAATCGTGCTGTTGAAAGACGGTAAAGAGCGTAGAGCATTACCCATCTACATCAATCAAGATCAGGCAAAGGCGATTATCGGCGCTTTGGAAAATCAAAAACCTCCCAGACCTCTAACTCACGACCTCATAGTAAATATTCTAGAGGTCTGGGGTATGACCTTGGAAAAAGTAGTCATTCATTCAATTCAGGATGGGACGTTTTACGCAGTTTTGTGCGCCCGCCAGGGTGAGGTCAAAAAAGAAATTGATGCTCGTCCCAGCGATGCGATCGCGATCGCCCTACGCCTGAATAGCCCGATCTGGGTGATGGAGGAAGTGGTAGCTGATGCTTCAATTCCCGTCGATCGCGAAGCAGATGAAGCTGAACTGAAAGCTTTTCGAGAGTTTCTCTCCAACATTAGACCAGAAGATTTGATTCAAGGAGGTGGCGAGTTTCGTACAGGCTGAAATCAGTGACCAGTTATCGTAGGGGCGGGTTTAGCAAAAGATTGACGAGTTCAGGCAATACTACGTTCAAAACCCGCCCCTACAGGAGTCAAGAGCGATCGCTAAGTGATAAGTGTCAAAATGTAATCCATTCTAAATGCTGCGGGTTTTCCATTAAATCTTTAGCGACAATGTAAGCCGCGATCGTCCAAGTCTGATAGCGCATTGCCTTTTTGCCGACTAAATTGCCTTTTCTGCCGTCGTAGTATTCAGGCCAGCGATCTTTATCTTTATATTCGCACCAACGTCTTTCGGCAATTCTAATTCCCCGTTCGGCAACACTTTTTCTCCCCACTTTTAAAGCTGCTGCGACTAAAAACCATAACAGAACGGGCCAACTACCCCCATTATGATAAGACCAACTCACATTTTTTGGGTCGCAACCTGTAATTAATTCCCACTCCTTGTCTTCTATGGCAGGAAAACAAAGCTTCATCGGCATATTCCCTACTAGATCGATCCATCTCTTGCTGATGAGATTCATGATTTTTTGGGATTGCTCTTCATCTGCTAAAGAGCAAATTACTGACATCAAATTTCCAATTGCAAAAAACCGAAAATCCATCCGCCCTGGACCTAAATTTCCAGCCAGATAACCCCCTTCTTTAGGAACCCAATCGATCGCCCAAGTTTCTAAAGACTCTGGGTAGATATTAAATTTATTACAAATTTCTTCGCCAAATTGCTCGTTTTCGTAGCGATGAATTTCATTCACTTTATCCAAATCGAGCCAATAATGTTCGCGAATGTGCGTTTTCAATCTTGCCAGTCGCTGCTCGATTTCTGTATGAATGTCCTGTTTATTTTTGAGTAACAGCAATTCATCTGCTGCTAGTAAAGCCGCGTAAAATAGAGCTTGAATTTCTAGCGGACGCTCGTAAACTCCCATGCGACGGTCAATCATAAATGCCCCTTCGGGAACTAACAGCGTCGGGTACATATCGAATTGCTTCAGCATGTAGAGATTGAGAATTAACCTAATTCCCCGCTGAAATCCTGCTTCTTGAACTAACTCTTGGTCGCCTGTAGCTCTTTGATAAATCCGCAGTAAAATTAGCCACCATAAACAAGAATCTACAGGTGTCACTCTGCCGATCGCCCGTTCGCCAAAATCGGCTCTGACAACTTGTTTTCCCTCTTCTTCGACAATCTCAAAACTAGCTGGCATTAGACCTATACCTGGTCTTACGCCATCCATATGCGCCCTAACTTCATCGATATTTTTGTCATTAATCTGTAACTTCAAGGTTTGTCGTAAAAAATTAGCGACAATTTCACCCTGACCTCTAGTCAAAAATGCTATGGCTGAAGGCACAAAATCGCGAATAAAGCAATGCCCGTAATTGAATTGTTGGGTGCTTTTATCTATTGCAGCAGCTACCGTACCAATTGGTTCATTCTCAAACTTTAAAACCGATGCTTCTAGTCTCGTCCACGCCTCACTCAGTAGCTCCTTTTCTGTATACATGAACCAGTTAGTCCCCGCAAATTTTTGAGCAACCTCCATTTTAAAGGGAGTAGGGAGCAGGGAGTAGGGAGCAGGGAATAGAAGAAGGAGTAGGGGAAAAGAAAGACAAGGAAGAGGTAGTAATTTTTCTCCCTCAGCTCCCTCAGCTCCCTCAGCTCCCTCAGCTCACACGCTAGGCTTTTGCCGTGACTGCCAATTTGATTTCTTTGGCGGTGAGGCTTTCGTATACTGCCCGCATCTTCAAGCCTGTCAGGACTTGAAACAAACCAGTTCCGTTGTTGGAACCTGGATATTCGCGGTGTTGGAGCAATAAATGAGTCATTTCACCTTGATACTTGGTAAAGGTGTTGCTCAGGTGAGTTTCGATGTAAGCAACTTCCTCTAGGTTGTCAAATTGCCCATCTACTTCTAGTACGGAGACGTATTGACCGTAGTAAACGTCTGACCCGTAGAACATTTGCATTCCTGGGTAGGAACAGGTCAGCTTACGTCCGCAAGGTGTCCACTGAATGGTAGAGCCTTCGTCGAATAGATAAGTTGGTGTCATGCCGTGTACGTTTTCTTTTTGCAGCATTCGCACGCGCAATACCTTCCGCTCTTTGTCTTCTTTGATCAAGTTAGTTGGCAACACCTGAATCACAACATCGGCAAATTCTCTTTGCGGCTCGATGTAAGCGTCAAAATCGGGTTTGCGAGAGTTAATTGCAGCAACCACGTCTTCATAGCGATGACCGCGTTCTGCCATGTCGCGTTGAATTTTCCAAGCGATCTTGACTTCATTGCTGATGTCAAGATAGACGCTGAAATCAAGTAGCGATCGCACCCGTTCGTCATACAGCGGATGCAAGCCCTCAACTACAATGATATGATTTGGCTCGATGTGTTCCGGCGGGTCAATGCATCCGGTTTCGTGGTTGTAAATCGGCTTTTCAATTGATTGACCGTTTTTCAGAGCTTTGATTTGCTCGTACATTAGGTCAAAATTATTTGCCTTGGGATTGAGGGCAGTGATTCCTGTTTCTTTGCGCTGTTTGCGATCCAGGCTGTGATAGTCATCTAAGCAAATAACGGTGACTAACTCTTCTCCAAACAAATCTGTTAAACGGCGCAAAAACGTGGATTTACCGCAACCGGAATCTCCGGCTACGCCAATCAAAACCACGCGATCCGGCTTACTGATCATAGGTTTCCTCTAACTGACAAGATGGGCTGTTTTTGTATGTTGTTTGTTTGGCTTACTTGGTAGCCTGGAACTTAATCTGGTAGTCTTAACTTGTATTGCTTGGGTTGCCTCCAAGCTCCAGCTGTTGCGATCGCGCTTCCCGATGGAAGAAATCGCCTGAGAGCTGCTAAGTATTTAGTCCTACTGTTATAGTAGATCCTACCAGAAGGGGATCGCCCTTACAAGGCTACTTTTGGGCTATATCGTCTAGTGGCTTAGTACTTATGCTAAGGTTTTGTTGCACATTTTTATTAAAAAAAACAAAACTCGATCGCTCTTAACATTCTGCAAGTGACTAAATTTGTAGTCTGGTAGAGGAGTTAAGCAAGGAATTTGCCATCCCAGGCGCTCCTTTACGGGTGAGAATAATAAAAGTTCATCACAGCTACTTTTTGGAAGTATTTCTCGCGACTCTTTTTTGCAGAAGCAGAAATCTTTCTCTCATGAGAGCTGTTTTAGAACACCAATTTTCAGTTTTCAGTAGTGATGTAGGGTTCGGAGAGAGTTAATCGATGTACAATTCCAACGCCGCTGATGCAGCCGCCAACACCGAAGCTGGTAGCCGCGTCTTTGTATACGAAGTGGTGGGCTTACGTCAGAATGAAACAACTGACCAAATGGGCTACCCGATTCGTCAAAGTGGCAGCGTATATATGAGAGTGCCTTACAACCGCATGAACCAAGAAATGCGGCGGATCGCCCGTATGGGAGGCAAAATTGTCAATATTCAACTTCTGACAGTTGATGGCAACGGTAACGGCAAAGCCCCTGCTGTGGCTCCAAAACAAGAAGCAGCAAAAGCTGCACCACAAGAGCAAAAAAAAGCAGAAAATAAAGGCAAGCCCATGACTCAAGCACAGCCAAAGCCTGAGAAAGCCAAACACGCAGATGTCCCCGTCAATACCTATCGTCCCAATGCTCCTTTTGTTGGGAAGTGTCTTTCCAATGAAGAATTGGTTGGCGAAGGCGGAATTGGTACTGTTCGTCACTTAATTTTCGATCTTTCCGGTGGCGATCTTCGTTACCTAGAAGGTCAGAGTATCGGCATCATCCCTCCAGGGAAAGACAAAAACGGTAAGCCGGAAAAGCTACGGCTATACTCCATTGCTTCCACCCGTCACGGTGACAAAATGGATGACAAAACCGTTTCTCTGTGCGTGCGTCAATTGGAGTACAAGCACCCTGAAACAGGCGAGACGGTCTACGGTGTTTGCTCGACTTACCTCTGTCACTTAGAAGCAGGGGCAGACGTGAAGATCACCGGACCCGTCGGTAAGGAAATGTTGCTGCCAGAAGACCCCAATGCCAACATTATTATGATGGCAACGGGTACTGGTATTGCTCCGTTTAGAGCTTACCTGTGGCGGATGTTTAAGGATGAAGAAAAAGCTACCAACCCTGAGTATCAATTTAAGGGTTTTGCTTGGTTGATCTTCGGTATTCCTCAAACTCCCAATATCCTTTACAAGCAAGAACTAGAAGAGTTACAAGCGCAGTATCCCGATAACTTCCGTCTCACTTATGCCATCAGCCGCGAGCAGAAAAATGCTCAAGGTGGCAAAATGTACATTCAAGACCGAGTAGCCGAACAAGCAGCAGAACTGTGGAAGCTGATCCAGCAAGAAAATACCCACACCTACATTTGCGGTTTAAAAGGTATGGAAGGCGGGATCGACGAAGCACTAGCAGCGGAGGCGGCTAAATCTGGTATCAAGTGGTCGGACTATCAGAAAGAGATGAAGAAAGCCGGACGCTGGCACGTTGAAACCTATTAGTGGCTAGTGGCTAGTAGGGTGGGCATTGCCCACCCTACAATTGTTTTTGGCGAACTAAGTGGGAAAGTTGTGGCTTTTAAGGTTGGTTTACTAGGATTAGGAACGGTAGGAACGGGGACGGTTCAGCTATTGCAGGATAGGGCTGGACGGCATTCTCTAATGCAGGAGTTGGAAATTTATCGAGTTGGAGTCCGATCGCTCGATAAGCCCCGTGCGGTCAACCTACCAGATGGGATATTGACGACAGATTTACAGGCGATTGTCACCGATCCAGAATTAGAGATTGTCGTTGAGGTATTGGGAGGACTGGAACCAGCGCGATCGCTGATTATGGAGGCGATCGCTCATCGCAAGCACGTCGTCACGGCGAATAAGGCTGTAGTTGCCCGTTACGGCAATGAAATTTTTGATGCTGCCAACGCTGCTGGAGTTTACGTCATGCTAGAGGCGGCTGTTGGGGGAGGCATTCCAGTCATTCAACCCCTGAAACAAACTCTAGGTGTGAATCGGATTCATGCTATTACTGGTATCGTCAACGGTACGACAAACTATATTCTGACGCGGATGCAAGCCGAAGGGACTAGTTTTGATGACGTACTGGCAGACGCACAAAAACTCGGATATGCTGAAGCCGACCCTACTGCCGATGTAGACGGTTTAGATGCTGGCGATAAAATCGCTATTCTCGCTTCCTTAGCTTACGGTGGCAGGATCAAGCTACCCGATGTTTACTGTGAAGGCATTCGTCAAGTCAGCCAAACAGATATTGCTTACGCCCAAAAACTCGGTTTTACAATCAAATTACTCGCGATCGCCCAAAGAGAAACTCCCTCAGCTTCCTCAGCTTCCTCAGCTCCCTCAGCCCCTCTGCTCTCCGTCCGCGTTCACCCCACTCTTATACCTCAATCGCATCCCTTAGCCAGCATTCACGGGGTCTACAACGCAATTTTGGTGGAAGCCGAACCCCTCGGACAGGTGATGTTTTTTGGTCCTGGGGCAGGGGCAGGAGCAACCGCTAGCGCCGTTGTTTCGGATATTTTAAATGTTGCTGCTGTGTTGAAAACAGGACACTTGGAGACAGAAAGCGCCTCACTCCACCCATTACTCGCTTGCACTCATCAAGACTACTGCGCGATCGCCCCCATGTCAGAACTCGTCACCCGATTTTACGCCCGCTTCCTCACCAAAGACCATCCTGGGGTAATTGGTAAGTTGGGGACTTGTTTCGGTTCCCACGGTGTCAGCTTAGAATCTGTCGTGCAGACGGGAATTCACAAACATTTAGCCGAAATCGTCGTTGTCACCCACAACGTGCGCGAAGGCGATTTTCATCAAGCTTTAGCAGAAATTCGCCAGCTTGAAGCAATTGATAGTATTCCTAGTATTTTGCGCGTGTTGGAAGAGGGGAGCGGAGAGTGAGGGAACAGGGACAGATGGGAGCAGGGAGAAGAGAGCTGAGGAGGCGCAAGGTTGCTCTCGGGAGCTGAGGGAGAAGACCACCAATTACCTACGCACCACGCACCGCACCTCAACAACTAATTGAAAAAATTGGTCTTAAGGTAGAGTAATCGCTAAATGTTATAAGTTATATCTATTCCGATATGAATTAAATATAATCATCACATGAGATGTGGTATCGTACACATGGATTGAAGGTGGGTATATATTAATTCCTATTAGGAATTGAAATGATGGGCGAAAATGAATGACTAATTCCCCACCTCCCGATCCTCGGTCTTCCAGAACTCCGTTGGGATTTGATGAATTTCTGGCTGTCGTGCTGGCTTTAGCTGCGCTCGGTGGAATCTTATTTTGGTCGCTGTCTCGTTCGGGGCGAGGTTTTCAGATTCCCAATATCTTACCGTTGGTGACTGCCCCAGAAGCGCGATCGCCTGTGGCTTTGACTCCCCAGCCGCAAGCTAGTCCCGAGTCGAGGACGGAACTAGCGCCGCTCCCCAGTCCCGTACCAGAGGCGATCGCTCCCGAAACGCCTGCTACTCCTCGCAGACAGCCCGTAGCTCCATTTCCGGCAATCGTCCCCGTTCCCACTACACCAACCACTCCAGCATCTCCAGAATCATCTCCAGCGGAACAAGTTAAGTTTCAAGATGTACCTGCGGATTATTGGGCATATCCATTTATTACGGCTCTTGCCGAGCGCGGCATCGTCAACGGTTTCCCCGGAGGCTATTTCAAACCCACCGATCCGGTGACGAGAGCTGAGTATGCTGCGATTTTGCAGGAAGCCTTCAATCAATTGCCTGGAGTCGATAACCAGACTAAATACATAGATGTTCCCGATACTTTCTGGGGAGTTCCAGCGATTAATCGTGCCATTCAAACTGGGTTTTTACGGGGATATCCTGATAATACATTTCAACCCCAGCAAGAAATTCCTAAAGCCCAAGTTTTAGTGTCTCTCGCTAGTGGCTTAAACCTCGCACCACCTGCTATACCAGAGCAAGTCTTGAAGGAATTGTACGTGGATGCAGACCAAATTCCCAATTATGCCAGAGAGAAAATTGCCGCAGCGACTACAGCTGGGTTAGCTGTAAATTATCCCGATGCAAAACAGCTCAATCCTAATAGCAACGCTACCCGTGCTGATGTAGCAGCGATCGTTTACCAAGCTTTGGTAAAAGCAGGACGGCTCGATCCGATTCAATCTCCTTATATTGCTGGAGTTCAACAGCAATAAATGGTAGTTGGTAGTTGGTGAGTGGATAGTGACGCTTTGGCTAGACTCTTCATCCAGTCACTAGTCACCAGTCACTTCACTGTCAACTGACAACTGAAAAAGCGATCGCGCTAAGACAAATCGTATTGGGCGATCGCTTTTATTTGTTTGTGTTTTTATGCAGATCTCCGCTACTGCTGCGGACTATTTCTTGCTACCAACGACTTGACTGGTAATAGCTTGAATTTCTTGCCCCAATTCTTCCCGTGTCTCTACTTTGAGTAGGTAACGATAGACAAACCAAGCAGAATAACCGATCCCGATTAATTCAAAAGTTGGTGCAAGCAGAGGAATATCATTGAGAGCATCTAAGATTGCCAAAACGACTTTAACAGTGACAAATGCTGCCACAATCAAGATAGCAACAGTAATTGGCTTTTGGTTTTCGTTATAAAACTTGGCAATGTATTCTGGTAGTTCGTCCAGAAAGGCTCGGACTTGAGCGCCGAGTTTTTTCAATTGCGTATTTGACTGAGGCGCGGGAGGAAGCGCCAAAGTGCCTGCGGGTTCGCTAGCTGGCATTCCTTCAGGTGTGGTGGTATATTCTTGTTGTTGTATCTGAGATTCCATAGTTTTACCTTGTTTTTGATGATGACTACTTTAATATCGCTGATTTAGCAACTGTCTGCATGTACTACTGAACTGATTAGTTTGAAAATCAAAAATTCAAAACAAGTTCTTGGTTATTGTTCAAATATACTTAACTTCCACAGACTACTCGATCGACTTCAAGATAGATAAATCAGATCGAGTTAGTCAGCACTTAGATTGTTATAAGTTGTAAATTAAGTTACTTGACATTGCTAGCAACCGCTTGAGGAGACTCTACTTTAATTTGATTAGGACAAGGTTTTCCGCTTTCAAAATCGCTAATATTGGCAAGGGTAGTCTGGGCAATACTAGTCAGTGCATCTTTGGTAAAAAAGGCTTGATGACCAGTAATCAGGACGTTGGGAAACGTCAGCAACCGCTGCAACACGTCATCTTGCACGATGGTGTTTGAGAGATCTTCAAAAAAAATATCTCCTTCTTGCTCGTAGACATCTAAACCAAGATATCCAATTTTACCGGATTTTAAGCCTTTAATAGCTGCTTTTGCGTCGATCAACGCTCCACGACTGGTATTAATTAGCATTACACCTGTTTTCATCATGGCGATCGCTTCAGAATTAACTAAATGGTATGTCTCTGGTGTTAGCGGACAGTGAAGGCTGATAATGTCAGTACGGGCAAATAAGTCCTGAAGCGAGACATACTGCACGCCTAAAGCTTGACAGTTAGGGTTTTGATATTTGTCATACGCTAGCACATGACAGCCGCAAGCATGGAGAATTTGCGCGACGATCGCCCCAATCTTTCCAGTGCCAACGATCCCCGCTGTCTTGCCGTGTAAGTCAAAACCCATCAAACCTTCCAGCGAAAAATTTCCCTCGCGCACGCGATAATGAGTGCGGTAAATTTTACGATTCAGGGCAAGAATTATCCCTAGAGTATATTCTGCTACTGCATAGGGTGAGTAGGCTGGTACGCGCACGACTGGTAAACCTAATTCAGTAGCAGCGATGATATCTATGTTGTTATATCCGGCAGCACGCACAGCAATTAACTTCGTACCGCGATCGGCTAGACAAGTCAAGGTTTGACGATCTAATTGGTCGTTGACAAAGACGCAAACTACTGGATAGTCTTTTGCTAAAATGCTCGTTTCGCAGGTCAGACGAGGTTCAAAAAATGCCAGTTCGTGTTTGTATTCGGCGTTAGCAGTTTCTAAAAAGGTGCGATCGTAGGATTTGGTGCTAAATACAGCAACTTTCATCCTTGTTCCTCTACTCAGTACGTCAACAGTGAAAAGTCAATATCGAAAAGTCAACAGTCAAAAAAGTGCACTTTTAGCTGTTGTGCTGTTGTAAAGATTTGACACTCCTCGTCCTAAAGTCAGAGGATTCTTGGTTCAGAGACATAACTTAACTTCACAGGATTGCTCCAATGAAGCCAGAGGCTCCCATCTCCCCAAGCTTATAAGATTCCGTTTGCCCAACGGTACTTAGTCCTTTTTGCAAGATATTAATCGCTACATTAATGTCCCTATCTTCCACACAATTACAATGAGGACAAACATGAGTTCTAGTAGATAGAGACTTCTGCACTTTTCTACCACAGGTTGAGCAATTTTGACTGTTATGAGGGTTACCTTCCCGTATTTATAGCCAAAATCATCTAACCAACGGCGGAAAGTTGACCAACTAGTGTCAAGAATCGATTTGGATAAACGCCGATTTTTTACCATGCCTTTCACATTTAAATCTTCATAGGCTACTAAGTCGTTAGACTTGATTAAACGGAGTGCGACTGGAGACACACTCCAGGTCGGGAAACAGGCGCTCGTATTCCTCTAAGGGCAAAGCTGCCAGAAGGCGGTTTTTCGCCGGAATTGGGGATGGTTTGGACGACGCAAACATTAAAAACATCGGTGCGCTCGGGTTGAGAACGGATGACTGACGGGATGAAAAGACCTCTCTAGCTCGCTCTCAATGTTGACAGCAAATTCGGATGACTTAGGCAACAGTACAAACGCTTATAGCAATCCTTGGATCTATTGCTAGAAAAAAGTTCCTCTAGCTGGAGGGCGATCGCACTTGACGCTCTCTATCAAAAGCGTTCCACTATACGGGTTGAAAATCTATTCCCTATGTCAGCCACATTACTTTACTGCCTAATTTAGTTCCTCGCCTAAAGGGATGAACCCGTGTTAAGTCTGCCTGTGTTCTCCAATACAAACAAGCTCTTGGTGGAGTGCTAACGGGGCTTATATTTTCTGAATTCGTTCCCACATAGACGACCAAGTAAAGATCGCTGTTTTCAATTTTTTTGTAGCTTAAACGAGAGCATAGCAATATGTCTGAGATCTGACATAATAAAAGAACTAGTTTATGTCGAATAGCTGACATAACCGTTTTACTTACCACACCCAAGAATATCGGGTATGCGAAGGTTCGCAATGGCTTGCCATTGCGAACCGTGAAACAACATATTCTATGTTGACCAGTAAACAGAAACACAGCAACTCATTTTACTACCCCACTTCCGCCACCGTTCTCAATTTTTCGTTTGACGCTGGTTTTAGGATTCTCTCTCTTCACCGGGTTTATTGTGAGTGCATATTGGTCTGTCGCTGAATCAGCCAACCACTTATCCTTGCATATGCAGATGTCTAGACTGTTCACTATTTTATGCTCTGGTTAGTAGCTGAGACACAGCCCTATTGTTGGGGAGTTCCCGATTGACGGGGTAAACTCTATACCGCTCAAAGGTCTGGTCGAAACGATCGGTTAGTAAATTCAACTCAACTTGCTTGGCTATCAACTTTGCTTTCTTTCTACCTTCATCGTTGTCATGCAAACCAATGTGGTATGCTTTCTGCTTCCCATCGACTCTAAACCTGAGCCTAATGCTATTACGAATAATTTCCATTGATACTGTTCCTTTCTTTGCTCTTGCCATTTGAGTATGTTTTTGAGTACGGCAGAGCAGATATTGGCAGTATCTTTCGGTCGAGTGATTGCATCTCTACCTTTGTCTATGCTATCTTTGTTAATCCACGGACGTATAGCTCAGTTGGTTAGAGCGCTACGTTGACATCGTAGAGGTCACTGGTTCGAATCCAGTTACGTCCATTCCCTAAAACCCTGCTTAAGAAACGTAGCGCCCTAACGTGTCTGCTGGCGGCTGTTTCTGGCTATTCAGCCAGCAGACACAACCAACTGAGCTATACGTCCTAGCTTGATGCCGTCACTTATGTAGGAATTAGTATGCGGTTTTAGTATGCCCTTACTCCATCGGATACACAAAACTTAAAATGGAAGACTGGTCAACGGTCTTATTTGTCTTTCGTTAGTTATTCCCATTCCTTACTTCTATCGATTGACTTCAAGAATTCGGGGTCTTGTAGAGTCCGCACTACTTCCTCCTCTGTCAAGTCCAATGCTTTAGCAAAATCGTCAGCTCGAATTCCTCGTTTGCCGTCTATCCTTTTAAAGCGCAGCTTATCACCTCTAATTCTTTAGGTAGTTCGATATATCCGTATCCTTGCGATTCAGCTTCATCTAGCAGCGTCTTTAGCCCGAACTTGACTGCTCTGTTATAGAGCTGGAATGCAAAGGGGTTATCTAGTTCATCGGCTTCGTAGCTCACCCACTCCCAGAACGTGTTAATCAGAACTGCTCTAACTGGCGTGTCCTTCCAGGCGATGAAATCAAAAACTAGGTATCCGTTTGCATCCAACCACCTCTGGAGTTGGTCTTCTGTTTTCTGTACTGACCTGGCTGCTGACTTGACTTCGATGTACTCTCGTTTCCGGTACTCGAACAACCAAACTCTTGCCACTCCCAGCAAATCGCGCTCAACCATTTCTACCGATATTGTTTTCATGTGTTTCCTCCTATTGCTGCGGGTTAACCTGTTCTCGTTCGTACAATTGAATTGCTTTACTCGATATTTCCTCGGCTCTGAGGTGTCTATCCTGCTTCACCACTTCCTTGACACAACTCCACAACCTGGTGACTTTTTGCTTGAATTCAGTCACGGTTTTGATGGCTACTGGTTCTGTTTTACGAATGGGGCGATTGCCATACAGCAGGTATTCACCCAATACCTTCCCTACTGCGTAAGCTTTTCTGTCGTCCAGTTCTCGAATTTTTACCTCTTTCTTGAGAAAATATGCTGCTACTGCGTTTATTGTCTGGATTGGGCTAGCGCCTGACGTGAGCGCCACTCTAATGTAATCATCTGCATCGGGGCTTTTCGTGTGCTTGTGGACGAGGATGCTGTTGCGCTCAGGCTTGGAGACTCGGCGAGAACCGTTATCGGCTAGGATTAGCTCTGGGATGTCTTCTCGCTCCACGTCTTTCAGCAACTCAACTCGAACCAACTGCTCGAATATCTGTTCCCCTAACCCTGTATGACTGCCTATCTTGCCCAGCACATCTGTAATCGCGAATAACCTGTGTCTACCACCGATTAGATATGGCTTTCCTATCAACTTTTCTTTAGCTATTCTTGGATTTTGAAACATCCAGCCGTCAGTCAAGAATATTTGCTTGCTCAACTTGTTGACGTTGGACTGTACGAATGGAATCATCTCAATGTCGAAAAATTCCTGACTGTTGGCGTATGCCTGCTGTATCTGCCTGATTGATAAAAACTCCGACCCGTATCTTTGAAACCACTCAGCAAAGCACTTTTTACTGCTCCAGTCGAATCTTTTGTCTTCAGCCAATGCTTTTATCTGCTTGTCGCTCAACATTGTTTTTCTCTCCTACTCTTTTCTGCAAGTCAGTATTAAAATAGTCGCGCAACCCCCCTTTCAAGGCACGGATAAGCATTTCTAGCGGGGTGGTTTTGTTTCTCTTGGCGATGTCGTACAGTTTCTCCTCGCTCTCCTCTGAGATTTGAATTTGAAACTGCCAGGAATCGTATTGACTCGTTTCCTTGACGCTGATATAACTAATAACCTGTAGCTGCTCCTCACCCTCGTTAGCGGTTTCTACTACCTCGTCAGGTTCGGTAGTGAAGTCAGTTGTCTTCACTTTTTCTATTTCTGTATTTTGTGATACATTTTCTTCAGCCTGCGGGAAGGCTTTAGGCTGGGGAGTATCCACCTGCATATCATGATTTTCATGGCTTTCGATTACATCGGCTTCAAGCGTGTGAAGCTGCTCTGGGGGACATTTCTTAATCCCAGAATTGTCTCGGTGTTTTCTTTTCTTTGCTGCTTCAAGGGATGGATTAGCTTTCTTCTCTGCTCGAAACTGTCTATACTGTTCTAGGGAGTTGAGCCATCCGTATGCTGTTTTTGGCTCTATCTCTAACCCTTTTGCAATAAACTCTTCTATCGCTTCTTTTGCAGTGCATCCCCGACTTTCAATCTCTTTAAAAAGCCACAGGCTAAATTCTTCTCGTAAGGTACTTCCGTCTTTTAAAAGCTTGTAGCTGGTTTGAATAGCCCAGTTAGCCCACTCAATCGTTCCATACTCCGGTGTTGTGGCTAGAGCCGAGCCTTTCTCGTCACTGGTAGCAACTACCCTTCTCTGCTTGGACTTGGCAGTGGCTATAGCATTTTGCTTCGACCCAATATCGATGAAATCATTTGTCGTCATAAATCTTCCCCTACATCATCTGCGACTTGGAGCAGCACAATTACGGTTGCTCCTGCGAATACTCCTGCCGTGAACATCAAAAACAAGAACCACATATCTTCAACTCCTGAATACTGAGTTCTGTGAATCCTGAGTAAGGAAGGGCTAGCGAACCACCAGCTAGCCCAGTTACAGAGGAATACAGCTCACTCCTCACACCAAAAACCTGTCAACTATTCCCAAGCCTTGCTGAATTCATTTACCAGCCAGTCATAATCGGCTCTGGCAGCTTCGTCATAGGCTATGCGGTACAAGTCTCTTCTCCTGTCTTCCTTGGACAGCTTCAGGACTGCTGACTGTGCCAGCGTCAAATAATCAACTGCATCGTCTGCTGATGGGTGATTCACGTCAGCGCACATCTGACACAGCTTAGCCGTCAATATCTCCAACTCCAAAGCCATCTTTCGGCTTTCTTCTACGCTCAACTTATCCCGCGACATATACTTACTCCGAATAAAATTTGGTTGGAGTCCTCTTGCTTTTCCACAACTCGACTGCCATTGACCTGCCCCTAACCCGATGGTGTTGCCCTCGTCGCCTAGATGCCTATCGGGGATTAAGCCAAGTATCCGCAGTCAACCGTTGTGGGTGCGACTTTTGCCTCGGACTCTGTACAAGCAGCAAGCCTGTAGAGAATCGTAGGCTACTGGGCTTTCACCAGCTTTCCTAGTTGCATATCCTCCTAGCGGAGTGAGGCACGGGGTTGATATTCTGTTGGTTTCGATTTCTGTTTCCTGAGAGGTGGGTGTTTATCTCTTCCTTGTCCTCTTATCTCTATAATAGTAGTACCTGGTATTACCATATAAAACTGACACAATACTTTACAGCAATCTGCACTACCTGGTAGTATTGACAGAGAGGAGGGAAAACATGAGTAAGCAGAAGATAGCCAAGATTTCTATCAGCATTCCAGAGAGTCTACTGGAAGAACTCAGAAAAATGTGCGAAGAAGAACATCGCACGGTTTCAGGGCAGATAGCATTATTGGTAGAGCAGGCTATAAAAGCCAGAAAGGGCGATGCTAGTTAACACACCAGCTCTACTGAAAGACCTGCTGGCGCTGCTTCCTGATGTCTTGCCTAGCGTGTCTATCGACGAGTTGAAGGAGTTGCCGCGCTCCTCTGCCTGCTACCTGTGGATGAAAGAGGATGAGGTTTTATACGTTGGCTTAACTGGAAATATGCACTTTCGTTGGAACAATCCCAAGCCGATGAAGCTAGAGCAACTTCGTAAAAGAGGAGCCACTAGGGTTAGCTGGATAAGCCTGAAGCAGGGCAGGCGTTTTGACGAAATGGACGATGAGAAAATCCTAGAAGCAGTTTTGATACAGTTGTATCAGCCACCGCTAAATATTGAATGGCATCCTGGTAAGAAATTCCTATGGGCAGACCGAAAAAGACCGAGCAAGAGATTAACCTAGACACAGCAAAGCACCCCTCGATTAGACCTGGGGTGCTTGCCTGCTTTATGCATCTCACTGCTTTAGCATTTCAAGTTTAACAACAGCCGAAAAATTATTCACCTATTTAGTTTTAGATTCTACATATACCTGTAATTCTTATTAGAGCGGTCGCTATAAAATATTTCCATAATGTTAGACCGCGACCGCAGAAAATAGGCTATGAAAATGCCCCTCTATGCAAGTGAAGGGGCAGTGTTATAAGGTAAAACCAGAACTAGTAATGAGGAGGTAAACGCTTCTTATATAAAGTTAGGTATAGTAGCTAAATATAGGCTAGAACGGGCTTGCAGGCTTACTTCTATTATAATAAATTTATCTACAGACTTGGTAAATATCATGTCAGAAATTCAAATTAGAGCGCACCAACTCCAGCAGTTTCCAGAAAAGGGAGATGTGTTTGTAGACCCCACTACACCACCAGCAATGACAGTCAAGAGATACAGAATTAAGGGTACTGGCTTCATTGTGAATCAGCTACCCCCTGGCGCTCGAATGGAAGACTTGGAAGAGATTCAATAATCTATCTTCGGCTTATTTTCCTGTGGTTTAGAGTTGCCAGTATCGCTCTCAAATTTGAGGTTAAGGTTAGAAGTACCGTTACTATTAGCCCAACTCCAATTCGTCTTTGGGTCACGCTTGAAATCTGGGATTTGTGTTTCGTAGCGGCGTGGTGTGTCGCCGTTGTTGGAACTTTTAGCCATTGTTTTTTCCTCCTGTGGATATCTCTATTTTCTCTCAACCCAACGTCACAATGACCTGATAATTTGCGAAGGCAGAAGCAGCACTTTCCAGCACTCTCACCACACCACCTTGATGCATATCAAAACGGTACAAAGTGTTAACGGGCAACAGAAATCCGTTAGTGCCTGATGGGGTGCTACCGTCTAGCGTGAGCCTCACGGGTTGTCCCTCGAAGCTAATCAATATGCCAGTAGCGGTTGATGGCAGTGTAATTGTTTGAGCCGTGGTCAGAGCCACCCTGGTCATCGCTCCCACTACTCGAAAGGACTCGTTAGTCTTGAATGCGTTAGATGTCATGATTTACCCCCTGTACACGATTAAACCTTTACCAATCAGCGCATCCACCAGCCCTGATAGTTCCTCGTAATCTTTGTCAGACAGGGCAGTAATGATGCCGACAGGTACGAACTTTTCGTGTTTGAGCGCATCCTTCAGCCGCATGATTAGGATTGCCCTGTCAGCGGCAGCCAACACCTCTTTTGGAACCGCCTTGTTATAGTTCTCGTGCCTGATAACGCGGTGAGCGTGCGGCAGCTTGTTGGTGTTAATGCCTTGTTTCATCCTGCCCCCTGAATTTATGCATCCAGCTATATCCACCACTCCAAATCTAAGCATTGAAATCAATTTTCTTGGCAACGTACCAAGCAGTTATACGGTCAGCATTCTTGGCATAGTCGTCAGGTGACAGCTTATCAATCCAGCTCTGACGTAAGAAACCTCTTGGAGTCAGAGCGGTATTGCTGAAGCCTTGCGTATTTCTCTTCGGCTGCTGGCGTTGTGTTTTGGAGCGGTCGCCATGATACTTATCATTGACCGCGACATCAGGTTTGGGTTGAGTCTGCTGTTGTCGCCGAGAGATGATGCGCAGATGCATAGCCCAGAAACCAGCTATGGGGTCAGTGTATTTCTCGTGTTCTTCCGGCGATAAGCTTTCAAATTCATCAATTACACCATTCAGGATTTTCGACCACTCGTCATTACTCACCTTGGGGAAATAGGTATGACGGATGCGGTCTACATCATTGAGAGCTGCCACAGAATCATAATCACCAGCAGCATCAAGATTAGTGCCAAGAAAGCTCTGCTCGATTAGGGCGAGGTCATCAGCAGTTAGTTTGTGGTGGTAAACGTATGCCCGTGCTGTATCTTCGTCCAGTCCCCACACCTCATTAGCTAGCTGCAACTGCTGAGGAGATAATCGCATACTCATATATGCATCGTCGTCGCTATCGAGATACTGCTGAAATCCCGAATCTTCCCAGCCATATTCGAGACTAGCAGCAACCAGCCGAGCGTTCTGACCTTGGACTTGCTCGGCTTGTTCTTGCGGTTGTTCGGCTTTTTGTTTCTGGATTAGGTATTGCTCGTAATCAACTTCCTGCTGAGGGCGAGTGTCTACAGGCTTGGCTTGCTGGCGTGGCTGCACGTTCATCCACATTTCTTGTTCGTAGAATGTGGAGGGTGTAGCATCTCTAATCTGCTGCTCGTATTGCCAAGGCGTGTAGGCGGTGGGATTGGCAAGCTCGGCACTCACCTCTGGACCAAGCTCGATACCATGCTTTTGTGCAAGAGCGGCAGCATCCCTAAGCGATTGCTGTGCTTGCTGCTGTTGTACCGCACCTGCTGCGATAACTGCATCATACGAATGTTCCTGAGACATTATGCTGGCTCCTGCGGCGACCGCTCCAAAGGTTGTCTATGCTCGTCGCTGCGCTGTGGCAGATTTTTACTAATGCGCTTGGCGATAGATTTAACCATCTGCTCCTGCTGCCGTTCTTCTCGCTCGGTAAATCGTTTGAGCCTGTCAGCGTTAGAGTTGGTGGGAGCGACGTAAATCTTGTCGAATGCCCTATCCACAGCTTGATGGATGCTATCGTCCGTAGTGAGTTGGAAGTATTCGCACAGGCGATAGAATTCGTTCCAGAGACGTGTCGGGAGCATGAAAGTACTGCACTGCTTGGTTACAGTACCCGCTGTCATACCTTCCACCACATTCAGCATTCGCTTGATTGGGATGTACTTGCGGATGATGGTCGTCTCTGTGGTGACATAATGCTCGACCTTGCCACCTACCTGCTTGAAATTCATAGTCAAGCACTTCTGAAGCGGAACCTTCTTGACCATTTTGTACCAAGATTCTTTCGATTTCGGTTCCTCTAGCCGCACCACATCACGACTGTCGTTAATTAAATCTAAGATTGCCTGCGATAAGAATGTGTCAATATCTTTTTGTTTCCCAACTTCCTTGAATACGGGTTCGGGCAAGCAATAACGCTGACTAATTGCCTTACTGTCCTTGAAATCTTCCAACTTAGAGAACGGTAATGGCTCAGGTGGTGGCTCTTTCATCATGGCTCTATCTGCTAGGCGCTTCACTGCTGGCATTGTCTTTGTTTCCTCCAAAATTATTTGTGCTAGGCTTCTGTATCCGACACACCATCACGAATGACACGAACATTACCACCAAAGGTTTGTCTCTTAATCTCACAAGCCTGGTAGCCTTCAGCAGTGGTGTATTGGGTGTCGAACTTGGCTAGCTGCTGTGGCGATAAACCGCCTTTGTTGTACAAGCGACCACCGATTTCTAAATAGAGATGTTGCATCTCTGGTGGAATATCTTCCATCTTTATCGTCCCAACTCTACCCATCGGCTTGATACGGCTGCGAGTCATGCTGACATTAGGCGCATCGCTAGATTCTTGTTTAGCCTTGGACATCTGTTACACCTCCAGGCACAAAGCCAAAATGCTGCATGATATCGAGGAATTGTTCGCGGGGCATACCCTTCAACATCTTGGTAAACTCTACCATCCGCGCAGATTCGCCGAATTCTCTCGTTTGCTGTTCCTGCCGTAGCTGCTGACGTGCTGTCTCGCGCTCCATGTGCCGCTGTTTCTGAACGCGCTTCTGCAATACCTCCGTTGGACTCCACACCTCATAATCGTCAATGGAGTTGCCACCGCCAGGTTTGTGTCGAACTACCCAGCCCTCTAAATCCTCGCCCATGTTGTAGCGCCGAATCATCTCCAATTTCTGGGCTTGCCGCTCCCAGTCATTTGCATAGCGGCTGCTGAATCTCTTCTGAAGCTCGGCAGAGCGAGATACCACAGGTTCGTCAGAGCGCGGATGCTCCCGTATTTGCTCGTTATCGTGGAATGCTGGCTTGTATCTCTCTTTATCAAGCACTACTGTGGTCATGCCACCTGTAACAGTTGGAGGTGGCAAAGACCTGCCTCTCACCTCTTCCTCCAATTCCTCGGTGGTCTTGGCTGCATCATTGGCATAGAATTTGTCTGGATGATACCACCGCCTATCTTCAAAATCGTAATGGTAGCCAGAGTTGACGAGGTGATGCACCCGCTCGGTGTTAACATTTACACCCAACTCTTGGAGTCGCGCTAAATCTGTGGCTGAAATCATCAATTATCACCCCATCCTAATGTTTTAAGTTTTTCTCGTGCCTGCCGCAGCTCATATCTCGCTTCATTTAAATCTTGCTGAAGGTTTCTCCTACGGGCATCGGATAACGTGAGCTGCATTCTCAACTCGTCAGGACTCTCCACCTTCAAATCTTTGACGAATTCGTGATAGCTGATTTTGTGTTCCTTGAGGGCATAGTGAATCACAGCCCGATGCAGCAACGATGTTGCCGAACAATATTCTACGTTTCCTGCCAGGTGATACACGAACTCTCGCATCAACGGGCTAATAGTCCACGAGAAGACATACTTGGAATCTTTCTTGAATGGGCGAGTCACGCCTTATCCTTGTACACAGAATACTGTATCCATGCCTTATCTATATTGTAATACGTGTATAACGCATTATCCATGAGACATCCGTTCATCATGGAGAACATGGATTATCTGCTGCGATACACGAATTATTCAATGATTAGGTGGCTAACTATCTGGTGAGATGCAGTGAATGGATTCTCATAATCTTTTCATATTTGTATGGGATTCGGTTGTTATCGCCATGATTTACAAATGCAAACACATTCTCATTCTCTACATCTGGCTAATCATCCAGCTCATCCAATATCTGTATACTGCATACAAGGTTACGATAATGAGGATTTGCGCAACCAGCGATAATCCTTGCTATGTCTGCACTAACAGGATTAGTCTTGCATTATCGATACCTTCAGCATTATCAGTGTAGACACCATGTTGTTCGTCCAGCAGCTTACTAGGCGTGACGGGGGGATACGCTGCTGGGACTCCTATATTGCATTACACCTAACAAATTTATGCTAGGGACATTTCTGAGTCTAAGAATTGTCCCCCTGCTACACAACTCTAGACTTGAATATCTGTGACTCCCGCCCTCTCTTCGTTCAGTTGGGTACGGGATGTACTTGTTTGCGCCATTATTGAATATCATCTAATCATAAAGATAATCACCCAGCTCAGAGGCGTGTCAAGAGGCATTGTGACAGTCATCAAGTTGGCTACAAGTGATAAATACAACATTTGTGCTGTTAACTTTCGATAGAAGCTAGTCGTAGTAGGATTAGATATTCTTTTGCTGGTAAACCATTGCTTGTAGCATCATGCCTGAAGTTACAGTGTTTACCAACTTGGAGCAACACACGCTGAAATTCCAAGAACTTGGACTCAAAATAGAGCAATTGGGTAAGGAAATACAAGAACATAACGACCAACTAACCTTGGAATACGGTCAACTGATTGAGGAATGCGGTAAGGTCATTCAGCAGAAAGTAGAAGAAGTAAACATCTATGTCCAAGTAGCGATAGAACTGGCAGAAGAAGCACAAACCAACACCCAAGTAGCGGTAGAACTGGAGGACTATTATACAGACTTGAAGATGCATATTACACGGTCACAGTTGGAAGCAAGAGTTGCATTAATAAATGCACTTAACATTTTCGCTCAGATGATGCAAGAAACAATTAAGCTAGTCGGGAAGCATCTTTAGTATTGCCACCTGAATTGATTCTGGGTGTTGACACAATGAGCCTTAGAGACGCTTTTAGTAAGCTTAAAATAGGTGCTTGATTACCCAATAGACTATACTAGATGTGCCAGAATATACTGTTAGACTGACAGCTTAAAACTGTCTGATGACGTATTGCTTTAGATAGATAGTTTTAGTTATCTTAATAGTAAGTAAAGCTTGTGCTTACTTGAAATTTCTAATAGGAAGAAAATTACGCAACTACAGTACAACTTAAAACAGTCTCTAGTCTTAGTAGTTGATGATGATGAAGATAATTTAGAGCTGCTTGTCCAGCTACTCCAGTTCGTTGAGTGTTCGTTCATTACTGCTGAGGATGGTGAAACAGCAATAACTCTTGCACAAAACTACCACCCAAACTTGATTTTGCTGGATATGATGTTACCTGGCATCAGTGGTGTAGAAGTTGTCAAAAGTCTTCAACAAAATCCTCGAACAAAGGATATTCCCATCGTTGCTGTTACTGCTATTGCTAGGGCAGAATCTCAACAACGATTTCTAGAAGGAGGTTGTCTAGAATGCGTTACCAAGCCTTACAGCATTGATGAGTTAGAAAACATTATCCGTTTCTAAGTAAGTAGACAGGAAAATTTACAAGTATGTAACAAAAAATTAATTAGACTGATTCGAGTGAAATTTAACACGCCTGGTACTATAGTTTCCTCTTTCTC
>NZ_JACJQX010000050.1:0-40215 GCF_014696895.1 Chroococcidiopsis sp. [FACHB-1243]
CCTGACCAGCCGACGAATACAAATCTATCGCGCTTGAGCCAGTCGTCGAGAACGTCAAACCATCCTCTTTGACTCGGTGCGCGTCCTACTGCAATTGTCATGAGGACAAATCTCCAAATCTTCTTATGATTACTTTTTTGCGAGCTTTACGCCCAACTTTAAAAGCGTTTACTTTCACGTTAGGCAGAAAACAGACCGAGTTGTAAACTCACTTTACGAATCTTAACTCACTCTAATTATTATTTGTACAACTGACTGGTAAATTGCAACACCCCAATTGAATGAATTCGATCGCCAGATTGCAGGTTTTTTCCTGTCTCTAGCAAGATGGAACGCCTATTTAAACCCGTCTAAGGGCGTATCATTTGGAAGATATGATTGGATAATTTTATTAATTTACTTCAAGTTATAAGTTTTTCCTTGGTTCAGTTGCCGCAGCTGTCACACTTAGATCTTCCATTTCTGAGAAACGTTTGGTTGAAGTCATACCATCAACCTCAGCATCTGCATCGACATCATCAGCAAAAGGATTGTGGAAGAAAGACCCCGTTTGGGGTGGTAGAGTTGGATCGAGAACAATTTCTGCCAAACTTTTTGCGACTCCAGTTAGGGGAATGGCGAGAATCACACCTAAAAATCCGCCCAATTGCGCCCCCAGTAATAGAGAGATGAAAATAGCCACGGGCGATAAACCCGTCAGATTACCCATAATCCGAGGTGCAACTAAATTATCTTTGATTTGTTGTAGGGCAACTGCGATCGCCAAAACCTGAAGCGCAAGCCACCAGTCGATAAAAGCAACTACGATCGCGACCGTACCAATACCTAAAGTCGCACCAATAAAAGGAATAACTTCTGTTAAGCCAATAAAAACGGCGAATAAGAGGAAAAACGGCACTCGCAGTGTTGAAAAAGCGATGGTGAGCGTGACAGCCATAAATAACCCTAGCAAAAGCTGTCCTGAGACAAAGCGCTGGAGATTGCGTTGCAAGGCAGCAGTTAAGCCAGAGCGAATTTGAGGCGAGAGGATACTCGTCAAACTATTCCACACCCGTTCCCCATCAATCAGCATGTAGAAGGAGAGGACTAAAATTAGAATTGCGTCTAAAAACCAATTAAACGTACCGATCGCCAAGCCTAGACTTTTAACTGCGATCGCTTCAGCCTGGGTTTGCAGCCGATCCAATAACAGCGATACAAGCAACTGGACATCAAAGGGTAAGTTATATTGAGCGCTCCAGGCTTGAAAAGTATTTAATTGTTCCTGAGCCGAATCGACAATGGTTGGTAAGTTATTCACCAACTGCCGCGCCTGGTTAAATACAAGCGGTACTACAGTCAACGCGACAATCGCAAAGACAAATCCCGCTCCCAAGTAGACGAGTCCGGCTGCTAACGTGCGGGGTAAAAAAGTTTGCAATCCAGCTACAGCATAGTTAAGCAAAAAGGCAATTAGAGCGGCGCTAATGACAATACTTAATAATTCGCCCACATAACCCAAGGCTCGAAGCGTCACCGACACTGAAACCAAGATTAGCAGCCAAGTGATCAGAAATTGTTGAATCGGTAAAAAGGCGCGGTTCATCGTTAGTGAGTGGTGAGTGGCTAGTGGCTAATGGCTAGTGGCTAGTAGTAGATAGGGTGTGGGGTGTGCGTGGTGAGTCAATTCTCTCCCTCAGCTCCCTCAGCTCCCCCAGCTCCCTCAGCTTTCTTTCCCCTGCTCCCTTTAAAATGTAATGTCTCTGCGGGATTTAAAGCATCTTCTGACACGGGGAGGAAAAGATCGAAAAGATTTTTCAAACAACTCGCGATCGGAACGGCTGTGATTAAACCTAGTAACCCCCCAATTTTAGTCCCTACTGCCAAAGCTATTAGCACTCCTATCGGGCTTAAGCCTGTAAAACTACCCAGTAACCGAGGAGCGATCGCTTGATCGATAATTTGGTCAACTACTACAGCTACCGCTAATGTTTTGGCTCCCAGCCAGAAGTCATGTACGGCGACTAACAGTCCAACGAGGCTGAAACTTAAAACGTCTCCAAAGGGAATTAAAGTCATTGCGCCGATTCCTAAGCCGAATAGCAATCCGAAAGGGACTCCTAAAGCCACAAATGCTAAAGTCATGGCTGTACCGACTAGTGCGGCTAGTGCCACCTGACCGATCAGATAATTTTGAAAGTTTTGCTGAAGCGATCGCTGTAGTGGAATGCTCCAGCGAGATGGTAAACGTCCAAAAACACCACGCCAAAGCCGTTCGCCGTCCAATAAGAGGTAAAACGTTAGCACCACGGTTAAAATTGCCTCGGAAACGCTATCAATCGTGCCAATAATTAGCATTACTAGTTCTTCGCCTAGAAACTGTAATTCATCTGGGAGGCGATCGCTCACTTGTGTGGTTAGATGAGTCAGATCGAAAGGTAACTGCTGCGTTTCTACCCAGGTGTCTATCATTTTTAGCTTTGCCGTTCCAGCGTCAATCCATTGCGGTAGTAGTCTCGCACCTTCGCTTAACTCTTCTACAAGTAGCGGAATTAAGGTAATACCTAAAGCTATCGATGTGACTAAAGCTACGAGAAAGACTAAGAATACTGCATATTGGCGTTGTACTTGGCGCTGTTGAAGCCACTGCACGGGGTAATTCAGAATGAAAGCTAATACTGCTGCTAAGCCGAATATGGCGATCAGAGGTTGAAAATACTGAAAAACTAGGAGTGCCAGCCATCCATTAAATACAAGTAAAGGAAATGGCAGAGCGATCGCCAACCATTGCCACAATTTATTTTTGGAACCATTCATACCCTTTCACACCTAGCATCAGCCTGCGATCGATTTTCGCTCAAAAGATGCAATGCTCACCTCTTTCTTGCGATTCCATCAGGTAGTTCAGTTGCAAAGGTTAAGATGAGAGCAGCTTAGTCACGATGTTGAAGGTAAAATGTTCACGATCGACTTGACAATCAAAAATACAGCCTTTCCGGTGTCAGTACAACGGAAGGAAACTGCGGATGCAGAAGCAGCATACAATCAAATTCTGGCAGCAATGCGCAGTGGAAATCCAGAAATTATCGAACTGACGTGCGATCGCCAGCCAGAAAAGAAAGTTGCCGTCCGTACCACCGAAATTTCTGGGGTGCAGATCTCGCAAAAAGACAGCACGGCTGCTGGCAAAACCCCTGGCTTTTTTGCCTTTACCGAATCTAAATAACTAGCTGGGGTGTCAATGGCTGAATCTGCCATTCAAGTTCGGGATTTGTGCTTTAGTTGGTCTAGCGGAGAACAAGTTTTTCAATCTCTCTCTTTAGAAGTACCAAAGGGAGAGTTTTGGATGTTGTTGGGAGTCAACGGTAGCGGTAAGTCTACTTTACTGCGGTTGTTAGCAGACTTGTTAACACCTCAGTCCGGTCAAATTAGCATCGTGCATCCAGTTGGCTTTGTCTTCCAAAATCCCGATCACCAACTCGTAATGCCCACAGTGGGGGCTGACGTGGCTTTTGGGTTGGTGGAAGAAAAACTCTCCATCTCCCAAGTCCGTCAGCGAGTCACAGAAGCGCTGGCTGCAGTAAATTTATTAGAACTAAAGCGTCGTCCGATTTATGCCCTGAGTGGAGGACAAAAGCAGCGCGTTGCTATTGCTGGGGCGATCGCCCGTCGTTGCGAAGTTTTGTTGCTTGACGAACCTACAGCCCTCCTCGATCCCGATAGTCAACTCGATCTGGTGGCGCAGGTGCAAAATTTGGTTAAAAGTCGGGGAATGACAGCCCTTTGGGTAACGCATCGTCTCGATGAGTTGAACTATTGCGACGGTGCTTTTTTACTCGAACGCGGCTGTCTGATCGATCGGGGAGAACCAAAACGGTTGCGAGAAAAACTGATGGAAGTCGCAGCATAGGACACAGCAAGGGCTTGGCAGTGCCAAGCCCTTGCTATTTACCCCTGAGTGTCATGCGTGATACGCAAACAAAGATTAAAATTGTGAATAATAAATTTTATATTTAGTAACATTCACAGCGAACCATGTCACCCCCTTCGACTCAACCTGTTTTGCTAGTAGACGGCTACAACATCATTGGCGCTTGGCAACACCTGAAAATAGCCCGCGATCGCGACGGATTAGAGGCAGCGCGGTGGCAGTTGGCAGAAGCTTTAATTAGTTACAGTGCTTTTAAGGGATTAAGTACTCAAATTGTTTTTGACGCTCAGTATCAGCAGACTATTGGGACTCAAGAAGTCAAAACAGAAAATCTATCTGTATACTACACTAATTTCGGCGAAACGGCAGACACATATATAGAAAGAATCTGCGCGGCATACTACAGGCAGTATTTAAATCGCTCGCTCTGTTCCCGTTTGATTGTTGCTACCTCCGATCGCGCTCAGCAACTAACTGTAATGGGTTACGGTGCGGAATGGCTCTCAGCATTGCAACTGAGACAGGAAGTTGAGACGGCTACGATGAGATCGCGCCGCAAACACAAACAAGGCAAACAATCATCAGGGAGATTTCTGGCTTCGGCGATCGACCCGAAAGCGCGACAAAAGCTAGCTAAAATGCGTTTTGGCTTGTAAATTTGGTGCGACAGAAAACAAATTCTCAAAAAAATTAGTCAGGGACTTGCAAAACCTGTTTATAAGGGTTATTATAAATATTCGCAATCCTCAGTAGCTCAGTGGTAGAGCGGTCGGCTGTTAACCGATTGGTCGTAAGTTCGAATCTTACCTGGGGAGTTAATTAAGCTATTCTCGAAGAGCTTCGGCTGTTTCATTGAATTAAAACAGCTGACGGAAAAGCGATCGGCGGCTAGACTAGACGCAGCTGAGCATAGGAGAGTCTAGCATGAAAGACCGCGACTACACTTTAATTCTTGACAAAAGCGGCAGTATGTCCACTCCCGACCAACAAGGGGGTAAAAGTAGATGGGAAGTTGCTCAAGAGTCTACCTTAGCAGTGGCGCGAAAGTGCGAACAGTTCGATCCTGATGGTATTACCGTGTATGTTTTTTCCGGTAAATTTAAGCGTTATGATGATGTAACTTCGGCGAAAGTCTCTCAAATCTTTTTAGAAAACGATCCGGTGGGGACGACGAATTTAGCATCTGTGCTGCAAGATGCAACCAATAACTACTTTCAACGCAAAGCCAAAGGACAGACAAAACCAGAGGGGGAAACGATTGTCGTTGTCACTGATGGAGAACCAGACGATCGCCGTGCGGTGTTTGAAGTTATCATCAATGCTACCCGTCAGATGGAACGGGATGAAGAACTGGCTATTTCAATGATTCAAGTTGGTTCCGATCCGCAAGCCACTAAATTTCTCCAAGCTTTAGACGATCAATTGCAGGGAGTTGGTGCTAAATTTGATATCTGCGACACGGTGACGTTGGATGACTTAGAAGATATGAGTTTATCAGAAGTGCTATTAAACGCAATCGGCGATTGAGCTAAAATGGCGATCGCGGCTTGCTGAAACAAGGGAGAAGGCTGAGGGCAGAAGAGGAAATATATATGGATGAGATCGATCGCCTGCTATCTCAACTCAAAGCTGAAAATGAAAAGTATCCTGCAAAACCTAGTCCTCAGCCACCAGTAGAAAGTTTTTCTACAGCTAAATCGAGTGGGGCGATCGATCGCTTATTAGAGCAAGTAAAATCTGATTACGATCGCCAAGATCGCGAACAAGAGCAAATTAGACAAGCACAATTAAAAGCCGAACAACTAAAACAACAGCAACTTCAGCAAGAAAAACGAGAAGAGTTGAAAAAAACGGCTCAAGTGTGGTTAGAAAAGTTAGATCCGTTTTCTCCTGAGGGATTGTGGTTTGAGCGATTTGCGGAGAAATACGAGTCTAAATTAGCAGCAGCAATTGATTATCTGTTGGAAAATTCTGGGTAAGATTGTTATTTGGAAAAGCTTTATTTAAAATGTCGCGCAAAGGCGCAGAGGCGCAAAGCGAGTCCATTATCCCTCTTTGCGCCTTTGCGTCTTTGTGTGACAAAATCTCTTGCGATCGCCCTTCCGCAAGCATGGGATAATAGAGAACCGTTAGAAGCAGAAAACTATGCCTTGTTGCTAGATATATTGTTGAATTCTCTGCCTCAGCCATGCCACCTCGCAAGCCAACAACAGAGCGATCGGTTTATCAGCTGAAAATAACGCTTCAAGATTTACGTCCGCCAATTTGGAGACGAGTCCAAATCTACAGCAACATCACCCTGGCTAAATTGCATCGAATTATTCAAGAGGTGATGGGCTGGACAAATTCTCATCTTCATGCTTTCACAATTCAAGGCGTAGAATACGGGCAACCGATGCCAGACTACGATCTTGATATGCGGAACGAACGGACGGCGAAGTTAAGCCAAGTCGCGCCTGGGGAAAAGTTCAAATTCCACTATACCTATGACATGGGCGATTCTTGGGAGCATGAAATTTTAGTCGAGAAAGTACTGCCAGCCGAACCGCAGACGCACTATCCGCTGTGTTTAACAGGTAAACGCGCCTGTCCGCCAGAGGACTGCGGTGGAGTTTGGGGTTATGCAGAATTTTTAGAAGCAATTCAAGATCCAAACCATTCGGAACATGAATCGATGTTGGAATGGGTTGGTGGTGCGTTCGATCCCGAAGCCTTCTATCTAGACGAAATAAATCAACAGTTGAAGCGGATTCGCTGAAGCAGGTTCGCTATCCCACCAAATGAAAGTATGAGTATCGAGCATTACTTTCAATTATCTTTAGCCCAAAAATTGTCAGGAAGTAGGTCATCAAAATCGTCACTAGTTTGAATTGCGCCTGTATGTAACCGTGCTATACGTGAGGCAGAATCGCTAGCAAATGGTAACAGACGAGCCAACGGCTTACTACCATCGGTCAAAATAATTTCAGTGCCAGCAGATACTAATAATATTAGTTCTGAAAGCTGTGCCTGCATCTCGCGAATGTCAACAGTTTTTGTGGTCATATCTATCAATTTTTTATTCTTCTTCGAGTACTTCGTTAACTGGGAAACGATCCATCAGTTGAATTGCCCGATAAGCATTGCGACGTAAAGATTCTGACAAAAATGGAACGTGAGGAATTTGAGAGAGTAAATCTAACGTTCGGCGCAGCAATCTGACGACATCACCTTCATCTAAACTCGTATTAGCACATAATTCCGTCCATTCTACGCCTAGCGACCACTGCTCGATTAAAGCTACTAAATCGTATTCCAACCAAATTGGAATTGTGACGTTATAGCGCCGCTGTAATTGAAATAACTGTCGCCGAATCGGACGGATACTCGCCAAGGCAATATCGACTTCTTCTGATAAGAGATAGCGTACCCAACTATCAGGGCGGGGTGTTTCCGTGACTAGCGCCGCGATCGCCGCAGCAAGGTGATGGGGAGCGAGATTGTCTAGTTCGCGACTGGCAAGGGCTAAACCCAACCACAGTTCGTTATCTCCTCTGACAGCAGCAGCAACTTTGCCTAAGTTGGTTGGCGTAAGATCGTCCAAAGCCCCAAATCGCTGCAAAATCTCCATTAAGTGCAGAAATTCTTCCCAGTGACGGTGGGCGTAACGTTCTAACTCTGCCTGTCTTTCCTCAATTTCTGTTTGCAGTTGAGCAATTCTAGTCTTCCGTTTGAGAATACTAGCGGGATTGCCTAGATGATGCAAAGGATGGGCTGTTAGTTGCTCTTGTACGGCAACAACTCGGTGTTGCTGTTCTAAAACCTCCGGTGCAGCGTGCCACGGAGGTAGGTCGGGAATTTGTGCCGCAATTGTTGCTGTTTCTTCATTCCCTTTACGCGCTTGCCCTGGTTTGAGTGGCATTTCTACAGGCGGCATCAGATGTTCGGGAATATCTAATCGAGCAATTTCGGCAAATAAATCTGCTATATCGCTACTAGCTGCTACGTACCAGCGATTATCTCGACCCAAACAAATAAAATAAGGTGCTTGTCCCGAACCAGGAATTTTCGCTACCAACACCGCTGGGATGGGCGTTGATGTTTGGACATGCTTGCCGCGCAAACTCAATAACGTACCCGACATGGCAAAATTAATCGTCAGGCTCAATTGCTCTAGTCGTGCCTCTAATGCCTGTTCTTCCAGTACCTTCAAGAGTTGGCGTTCGACTTTGAGCCGTTGTCGCAATTTCTCATAATGATTTAACCGATCCTCATCGACCGACTGCATTTGAGTTTGCAAGTCGGCAAGTCGATCTTCCATCTCGGCGATCGCATCGTATTGGGGTTTCAAATACAATGTGGCGAGATACTGCCCAAAACTACGCTCGATCAGCTCTTTCGCTTCTGCTAAATTATGAATTTGCAGCAGATTTAACACCATGCCGTAGCTGGGAGCAAACTGACTCACTAGCGGGTCTGGTTTAGCAGTGGCTAGATATACAGCTTCTTTCGCGCCTTCAAATGGCGTTTGCAAAGTGACGATGTGACCGAGCTTATCCATACCTCGCCGTCCGGCGCGTCCTGCCATTTGCAAGAATTCGGAAGGATTGAGCAAGCGGTGTCCGCGATCTGTACGTTTGGATAAGGTAGAAATTACTGTCGTCCGCGCTGGCATATTAATTCCTGCCGCTAGGGTTTCAGTCGCGAAGACAACTTTAATTAAACCCTGCTGAAACAATTCTTCTACTAACCCCTTCCAGGCTGGTAATATACCCGCGTGGTGAGCGGCAATACCGCGATAGAGAGGTTCTACTTGTCCGACACGTCCTGCATCTGGGTTGCGGCGCAAAAATTCATCAATTTGGATTTTGAGTTGAGCCGCTTCTTCTGGATTAACTAGCGTTACGCCTGCTAGTTCCTCGACGGCTTTATCGCATCCCCGACGGCTAAAAATAAAGTAAATGGCTGGTAGCATATCTCTAGAGTAGAGATGCCCCACGGTGTCAATTAACTTAGGAGTTTCCGGTCTGGGTCCCTGCTTTCTGTCGCTACTACCCTTTTTCGGTCGCAGTCGCGGATTGATTTTTCCAGTCTTGGAATCGAGTAAAGGAAATATTCCTTTAGGATTGCCAAAATAGAATTCGAGCGGAACGGGACGAAATTCAGAATAGATTAGCTCTGTGGGTCCATGAACGCGACAGATCCAATCTGTCAGTTGGTCGCTATTGGCGATCGTGGCTGAAAGTGCCACCAATTGAATATCTGGCGGACAATAAATGATAGATTCTTCCCATACTGTCCCCCGCTGGCGATCGTTCATGTAATGGCATTCATCCAAAACCACCGCTTCTACGCCTTCAAGGGATGTTCCCACTTCACCAATGGGAGTACCGTAGAGCATATTACGAAAAATTTCCGTAGTCATCACCAAGATTGGTGCATCACGGTTGATCGAAACATCGCCTGTCAATAATCCAACTAAATCTGCCCCAAAGCGGTTGCGAAAGTCGCGTAATTTTTGATTCGATAGCGCTTTGAGCGGCGTAGTGTAAAAAACTCTCTTGCCTCTAGAGAGGGCGCGATAGATCGCGTATTCCCCAATTAAAGTTTTGCCAGAACCCGTAGGCGCACATACAACTACAGAGCGATTGGCATTCAGTGCCGCGATCGCCTGTCGTTGGAACTCATCCAGCTCAAACGGAAAAATACTCTCTAGATTTAGGTCAGTTTGCAGTTGGGGAATTTTCACTCAAGAATTTATGCAACACCCTTTATTAATAGAGTAACCAATCTTGGAAATTTAGGGAGCAGGGGAGAAGAGAGCTGAGGGAGACAAGGGAGCTGAGGGAGCTGAGGGAGACAAGAGAGCTGAGGGAGAGTCGCGGAGAAAGAAATTTAACATCTCCACACCCTACACCCCACACCCCACACCCTTTCTTCACTGGTCACTGATTTCCCAGTTCTCGCGATCGCCTAGTTGCGGTGACTACGGCTTCAATTAGGGCAGAACGAAAGCCTGCTTTTTCTAAGGCTGATACTCCAGCAATTGTCGTTCCGCCGGGGCTAGTGACGCGATCTTTTAATTCGGCTGGGTGAATGCTTGTTTCTTGCAGGAGTTGCAACGTGCCTTTGACGGTTTGCTGGGCGAGTTGGTTAGCAATATTTCGGGGTAAGCCTGCGGCTACGCCACCATCGGCTAATGCTTCTACTAAGATGGCTACGTAAGCCGGACCCGAACCAGAAAGTCCCGTAACGGCATCCATTAGCGACTCTGAAACTTCTACGACCTCTCCTACTGCTGAAAAGAGTTGCAGGGCAATTTGTTTGTGAACGTCGCTGGCGCGATCGCCTAGAGCGATCGCTGTCATACCTGCGCCAACTGTAGCAGGGGTATTGGGCATTGCCCGAATCACTGGTAATTGCGGAAAAGCCTTCTCTAGCTGCTGTAAGGTTACGCCTGCCATGATGGAAATTATCAACGGCAATTGTGTTGTAGTAGGGGCGCACAGCTGTGCGCCCCTACTGGATACATCTGTTAAGTCTTGGCTAATTGCTGCAAATATCTGCGGTTTTACTGCCAATACAACTGTATCTGCCGATAAGACTTTGGCATTTTCTGTTGTTACTTGAATGCCATATTGTTGCTGCAAAAAATTGCGACGTGACGGCTGCGGTTCGCTGGCTATGACTTCTAGAGGTTGATAAATTTGCCCACTAATAAGGCGGGATAAAATGGCTTCTCCCATTACCCCGCCACCAATAATACCTAACTTAATTGACGATTTTTCCATAGCGATCGGCTCATAGCTATCAGTCTGTTTTGTCATGTGTCATTTGTCGTTTGTCATTTGTATTTATTGATGTTTGTAACCAATGACTCATGACTGATGACGATTGACCGTCTAGGAGCTGAAGAACCGTATTTTAGCCAGACTGAGCTATTCTAGTCGATTCAGCCGTCCATGCGGGTGCGGGTGCGCTCATGCGCTGGGGACGTGTAGGTACGGCTTGTGGAAGGTCGTGACCCAGAGTTCCTGGAGTTGTGACTTGAACGCATAGCGGTGTAAACAGGAAGATGCTTTCACCCACTCGCTCTTGATGTCCGTCCATCGCGTAGGTTCCGCCAGCCACAAAATCCACAGCGCGTTGTGCCTGGTCTGGTTCCATCATTGTTAAATTTAACACCACCATCTTGCGATCGCGCAGAGCTTGAATGGCTTGTGGCATTTCCTCAAAGGAACGCGGCTCCATCAGAACTACTTCGTAATTACCGTTCAATGCTCCATGCATATCAATTACATTCCCTTTACCACCTGCGTTAACTTGATTCCAGCGACGCTGCTGGCGCGTTTCTTTTTCTGGTACAGGGGTAGGTTCGGGTGAGTATGCCTCATCCCCTGATTCTTCAATATCATCGAATTCGTCTTCGTATTCGTACTCTTCGTTAGTACCAACGAGCCAATGCTTTAGCTTAGAAAACGTACTCACTTCACTCTCCCTTAACGTTACACGCTACAAATCTAGTAGGAAAAACCGTTTCAAGCAACTACTAAATCAGCAATGATTTAAGAAGTTGGGGTTCATGTTATCCGCCTTTTTGAGGTTTCACTGCGAATCTTAGCAATTCTTGAAATTTGATAAATTGCCTTTTTTGTAGTCTAATTTACAACTTTCGGCTATTTCTCAGCTAGGATTTTGACTTCACAGTATACAGTTGACAATTCTATTTGTCGGAAATTTTTAATATTCACTTTGGTTTTTCTTCCAAAGGTTATTTAACATGCGAAATAATAAATTAGAAACTGAGGACTAAGAATTATCTGAGAAGTCAACCGATCTCTGGTCACTGGTCACTGGTCACTGGTCACTGATAAACGCGATCGCCAAAAATTATCCGTCCTAAACGTACCATCGTTGCCCCAGCTTGTACAGCTAATTGGTAATCGTCAGACATTCCCATTGATAGCTGGTGCATTTGAAGATTAGACCAGTGTTGCTGCCGAATTTTGTCAGCCAAATCGCGAGTTTGCTCGAAGAGATTGAGAATTTCGGCATCATTCAAATCTAAAGGTGGAATTGCCATCAAGCCTTCGATTTGCAGGTTGTGACAGCGATTTAATTCTGGTAAGCTGGCTAACAAGTCGGGAATAGTCCAACCAGACTTATTCGGATCGCTGAGAACCTTGACCTGCAAACACACTTGAGGACGGCAACATAACTCTTGTGCCAGTCGGTCTAGACGTTGAGCCAACTTTAAGCTATCGAGAGAATGAATCCATTGAAAAAGTTCTACAGCTCTTTTGGCTTTGTTGCTTTGCAAACTACCAATCAAGTGCCAAGTGATATCTGGTAAATCTTGTAATTGTTGCTGTTTGCTAGCGGCTTCTTGAATGCGACTTTCGCCAAAATCCCGAATTCCGGCTTGATATGCTACTCGCATCGCCTCTACGGATACCTGCTTGGTAACGGCGATTAACCGGACGGTAGTTGGTAGTTGTTGACGGATAAGCGCAATACGTTCGGCAATCTGATTGGTCATTGGAAGGTGGCTTGCAAAGTCTTCTGTAATCGATCGTACTCCTGATATTGACCGTTACGACGTAATAACCGCAGTCGAGTCTCCAATAGTAAACGTGCTTCAGAACGACCCACTGGCTCGAATTTCATCCCTGAAGCTTCAAGCGTCACCAAAAAAAATAAGCGCTGGGCGTAGAGAGTGGTGAAAAGTTCTTGATGTTCTTCCAAAAGGCAGATGCGGTATAACAATCCAAATGTAGGATGATTCAAATAATTTTCTGTATTCATCAACAGCGATCGCAGCTTAAAACATGTATTTTATGGCAGTGAAGTATATTGATTGTCTAAATTTGTAATTTGTATTTCATTATTCACAATTTGTTTTAAGTTTATTGAGATAATTTCTAAATTCTTCTGTCTTTATGTAGAACTATAAAGTTGCTGGCAACGATCGCCTTGAGGATCGCTCCTAAGAACAGACGAGGATTGCCGTAGCGATCGCGTAATCTCCGTCATGGCTCAAACTCAACTGCCACTGCAACTGTCCCCAAGAATCTACCATTGCTAACGCTCGTGCGTGTAGTTGCACGGTAGGAACGCCGCTCGGTTGACGGCAAATCTCAACGTCAGTGTAGCCTACGCCCAGCCAGCCAGTCCCCAAAGCTTTGACCACAGCTTCTTTCGCCGCCCATCTACCAGCTAGTTTATTCATCGCATTACGACTAGGAGCATTTTGCTCGTAACGACAATCCAGTAGCTCGTTTGGCGTGTAGACGCGCCGCAAAAAGCGATCGCCAAATTGTTCTATAACCTTCTCAATTCGAGGAATGTAAATAATATCGGTTCCTAAACGTAGCATCAGTCGTCAGTTGTCAGTTATCAGTGGAGCGTAAGTAGTGAGTAGTAACTTACTACTTACGACTTACGACTTCATTCTTCAGTCCTTTTTAAAGCGATGATTTGGGCTTGAGCTTTGTGCAAGGACTCATACCATTCTCGCTCGGGTTCACTGTCAGCCACGATCCCCGCTCCAACTTGTCCCCAAACTTTATTGCGGGAGTTGTTAATAGGGTGTGGGGTTTGGGGTGTGGGGTATAGGGTGTGGGAAGTGTGGGAAGTGTGGGAAGCGTCGGAGGACACTCGAAGATTTTTTTCTCCCTCAACTCTTTTCTCTCCCTCAGCCCCCTCCGCTCCCTCAGCTCCCTCAGTTCTCTTACTCTGCTCCCTGCTATACAGCAGAGTCCGAATCAAAATATTCAAGTCTAAATTACCGCGCCAGTCTAAGTAACCGCAAGAACCGTAAAACAAGCTGCGGCGGACTGGCTCCAATTCTTCAATAATTTCCATGCAACGGACTTTAGGACAGCCAGTAATCGTACCTCCAGGAAACGCCGCGCGAATTAAATCAATCGCATTGTATTCTGCTTTGAGCGTGCCAGTAATATTACTCACAAGGTGCATGACGTGACTGTATCGCTCGATCGCTAGTAACTCATCAACGACGACAGAACCCCATTCACAAACGCGCCCTAGATCGTTACGTTCCAAATCTACAAGCATGATATGCTCGGCAATTTCCTTAGTATTGCTTAACAACTCTTGAGCTAAATCGCAGTCTTGTGCGGGAGTGGCTCCTCGCGATCGCGTGCCTGCAATTGGTCTTGTTTGGACTTGACGATCTCGTAATTGTACTAATCTTTCTGGCGAACAGCTAATGACTGCTCCCCAAGGAGTCTGCCAATAACTAGCAAAGGGAGACGGATTAATTTGTTGCAGTGCTTGATAAATTTGCCAACTACTGGCGATCGTGCTGGTTTCAAATCGCAAAGACAGATTTGCCTGAAAAATGTCTCCAGCCTGAATGTATTTTTTTGCTTGGCAGACAGCCGTTTCGTATTCTTCTTGGGTAGTGAGTAGTGAATGGGTAATTGGTAATTGGTAATTGGTTGTTGGTTTTGAATTTTGACTTTTGACTTTTAAATTTTCAAGTCGTTCTTGTAGCTCGTCTAACTGCTGTGGTATGGAAACAGCCAGCCACAATATTTGTTCTGAGTTGTCGAGAACGGCAAAACATTCAGGTTCGTACCAATAAGCTGTAGGAAATGGTAAGGGATCTGATTTTACATAGGGTAACTTTTCAATCTCCCAAGCCAAATCGTATCCCAACCACCCCAGCCATCCTCCAGTAAAGGGAAGAGAGTCGGGAGTTGGTAATTGGTAATTGGTAAAAGAGTGGTGCGTGGTGCGTGGTTTTTCTCCCTTAGCTCTCTGTTCCCTGCTCCCTGCTCTCTTACATTCCAATAGCTGCTGCAAAAATGGCAAAATCTCCCCGACGGGTGGTGTCCACAGTTGCAGCTGTCCGTCGGTAATGCGGGGTGTGCCAGCACAGATAGAGTAACGCGCCAGTTGAGAACGGTCTTTAGATATTGGAGCAGGACTCTCTAGTAGAGTTGCGATCGCCTCTGGATTGTCATCAGGGCGAAATAGGGCGGCAAATACTTCAGAACCGCTACGTTGCTCTAAAGGAAGCGATCGCCAATACCAAGGCTGCATGGGTTTCATTTCAAACCTCATTACCCCAAGTTAGACGTATTCCCCAAAATGCAACCAAACACACCAAGGCAATCCAGTCTCTAGTAGTAAAACGCAGCTGATGCCATTGGACGCGATGAGTATTCGGAGTGGTAAATCCCCTCACTGTCATCGCTTTAGCCATTTGCTCGGCTCTCAGAAGTAAGTTTTCTAACAATCGTTCTGCCACTACCATCCACACCCGCAATGCTCCCTTGATGCCTAACTTTTTCCAATTTATTGCCCGGGTTCGCACGGAACGAATCAGATTTTGCACTTCTTCCATCACTAGGGGAATAAATCGCAATGACAGCGTTAGAGTCAGCGCAATTTCAGTTACGGGCAATTTAAACCGTCGCAAAGGTAGCATCAAGCTTTCCAAACCTGCGGTAATTTCTTCTGGTGCGGTTGTGAGTAAATATAAATTCGTGCTGTAAATCAAAGTAAACAGGCTCGTACTCAAGCGTAATGCCAGCTCGACCGAGCGGCGCGTTACCGTAATTATCCAATATTGAAATAATACGTATTGGTAGTCGGTAGTTGGTAGTTGGTAGTTGGTAGTTGATTGACGATTGACAGTTGACGGTTGAGGTTGTTCCCCTTGTCCCCCTTGTCCCCTCTGCTCCCTACTCCCTGCTCCCGCATCAAACTCATTGCCTAAAACCAACATCTCACCCTGTTCGGCAGTTGGTAAACGAGGTTGAGGATCTACACCTAAACCGTCAGGACTCACCGCGCCTAAAATTAAGACGAAAAATGACAACATGAGTAGCCAACCCATTTGTTGTCGCCAAACTCGCCAGGGAATTCCTGCTGTTAAAGTAATCAAAATCAGCGATACGACTAAACTCACTCGGTAGAGAGAGTTTGCCATAATTGGCGCTGCCAAAAAGCTGAGCAACCAAGCCAACTTCACCCTCGGATCGAGTCGATGCAGCCAAGCAATCGGTTGTTCTAGATATAACCCTATGGGTAGCGATCGCAGTAAGTCCATTTTGATAAAGAGCAGGGAGCAGGGAGCAGGGGAAAGAGAAACTCGCGGAGCTATTCCAAGTCGCAAGTCGAAATTAATTCCGAATTCTCCTACACGCGGGTAGCGCGATTTGAGCTTTTTTCTACGTCGCGGGCTTGTTTGCTACGCCAGAATAACCGGATCGGCGTGCCAGTATAACCTAGTTGTTGGCGAAATTGTCGTTCGATGTATCGACGGTAGTTGTCGTTGAAGCGTTTAGCATCGTTGACGAATAATGCGATCGCTGGGGGTTGAACGCTGACTTGCGTACCATAATAAATTCTTCCTTGTCGTCCTTGGCGAGTCACTGGGGGAGAATGCCACCTCAGCGCCTCTTCGAGTACTTCGTTGACAACTGCCGTAGAAACGCGGCGCTTGTGAGATTCGGCGGCTCGGTCTACTAATTCTAAAATCTTTTCTACTCGTTGTCCGGTCGTAGCACTGACAAAAATTGCCTCTGCCCAATCTAGAAACTGCATTCGCTCTCGCAGGTTTTTTTCGTAGTCGTAAATTGTGTATGTATCTTTTTCGATCGCATCCCACTTATTCACGACCAGAACGCAAGCTCTTCCTTCTTCAACAATACGTCCGGCGAGTTTTTGGTCTTGTTCGGTCACGCCGTCGAGCGCATCAATGACGAGTAATACTACATCAGCGCGGCGAATTGCCTTAAAAGCACGATTGATGCCAAAAAATTCGGGTCCGTATTCGACGTTTTTCTTTTTGCGAATTCCGGCTGTATCGATTAAGCGATAGGTTTGTCCTTGGTGTTCGACCACGGTATCGATTGAATCGCGTGTCGTACCAGAAATTGGACTGACGATCGCCCGACTTTCGCCGACAAAAGCGTTTAACAAGCTAGATTTACCAACGTTCGGTCTACCGACAATCGCTACAGCAATCTCGTTTGTTGGAGTAATTTCTCCAGGTTGGGGTAAGTGGGCGATCAGTTGGTCTAACAAATCTCCCGTACCGTTGCCATGAATGCCAGAGACAGCATACGGTTCGCCTAGTCCTAATTCCCAAAACTGCGCTGCCTGCATCAGACCTTGTTCGGGTGATTCACATTTATTGACAGCAAGTAGCACGGGTAAGGATTGTTGCCGCAACCACGCCGCCACTTCCTCATCGGCTGGTAGTGGTCCGGTTTGACCGTCAACGATAAATAGCACTGCACTAGCTTCGCTCAAAGCTACCATGACCTGCTGTCGGATCAGGGGTAAAAATTCGGTGTCGTCGTCGAAGACCAAGCCGCCTGTATCGACTACCAAAAATTCGCGATCGCACCAGTATGCAGGCATGTAGGTGCGATCGCGCGTCACGCCTGGTTCGTCATAGACAATCGCCTCCTGTACTCCAGCCAGGCGATTAGCAAGCGTAGATTTGCCCACGTTAGGGCGACCGACTATGGCAACAATTGGCAAAGACATATAAGTGGCTGAAGCATCAAACTTTCATTGTAGCGACTCTCTATGGTTTCGATCGCAACTTGAGTTGGCAGAGAGTTTTTTGGGCAAAATCTTTTTTTCGATTGAAATATTCTTTAAGTAAAGTAGTTTTTTTGACAGAATACTTAAAAAAACTAAATTAAATTCTGTTTTGCGCGATCGCAAATTTCCTGTATTATTCCTTTAAATAAATGAGGCAAGGTAGCAAAAATTGCTTCTTTCTAACCCTTGTTAGAAAGTGGCTATTTTCTCATGTTCTTATTTAAAGAAAGACAAAGTTTGTGCAAAGACTTAAGCCAAACGTGCAAAATTTGCACGAATGAAATATATAATTTTTCGATACAAATTTTGTCAAAAAAATAGTTGAATTTGACAATATGTCGTGTATATTGAAAAGATGTTCGCGGATTAAAGTCGTTTTCAAACTTAATCGAGAAAATTGTCGAGTGGCTCTCGGCAAGCATTTGAATGTTAGATCTGCCACAAATCAAGAGTAAACTTTAGACTGATAGCAGTCATTAGAGTTTTGTGTTTTCATTTCAGGGCTGAAGTAAAACAGACAAAACTAATTAGTTACTAATAGTCAGCACAAAGGCGAGCGACGCGATCGTAATTAGCCATCAATTACGAGCAATGAGTTATGAGCTATTAGCTATTAGTTAATAGTGCTAGAGGGGCGCGACATATTACCTCACTATACCGATTGCTGATAACTGATAACTTTGTACAGACGTTACATGTAAGGTCTCTGATAACTGATAACTGACATCAGGAGGATACAAATTTAAGTGATTCAGCACGAACTACTTAATTTACCTACCAAGAAATTTGACGCTGGGACGCTAATAGCCCAAGGCAGTGGTGTAGGTAGCTGGCAACTTCTGTCCTATCAAGTCCCGATCAACCCCGTCCATGCAGCATTACTCCGAACGGGAAAAGTCTTTTTCTTCACTGGTTCGGGAAATAATCCCACGCGAATTAATTCGCCCTTCAACAGCGTAGTTTGGGATGTAAACAGCGGCACGTTTAGTAGCCAATCGCCACCAACAGATCCATCTGGATTGCCCATCGATCTTTTCTGTGCCGGACAATCGTTTCGCGCTGATGGACGCTTAATGATTGCGGGTGGAACTCTGCAATACGACCCTTTCTATGGAGCAACCTCTGCTTTTTTATTCGATCCGAGTAACGAGCAGCTGACAGCCATAGCCTCAATGAAGTACGGTCGCTGGTATCCTACAGTCCTAACGCTAGGCAACGGTCGAATTTTTGCCTTATCGGGGCTGGAGGTGAATGGCAATTTAGCGATCAACCCAGAAATATATTCCAGCTCTTGGAGAGCTTTTTCTCAAGCTACCAGTCCTTTCGAGCTTTACGCTCATCTAATTTTGACCGCTACGGGGCAGGTTTTTTATACAGGAGGCTATTTTGCCTTTAACAACGGTGTTTCCGCTCGCCTGCTCACCTTACCAGGAAACTTCAATCAAAGAATTACTGAAACACCCGTAGGTGCATTGCAACAGCCTGACTCTGGCGCTCAAGCTGCTAGCATACTGCTTCCACCAGCTCAAGACCAACGAGTCATGGTGATTGGGGGTGGAAATCCCAATCAGGCAACCAATAGAGTCAGTATCATCAACTTAAACGCAAGTAACCCTGCATATGCAGCTGCACCATCGCTCAACTTTGCTCGCAAGCACCACAATGCCGTAATTCTGCCCGATCGCACGGTTTTAGTTTGTAACGGTAGCGGATTTGATGAAGCCGGGAATGCTGCCACGTTGACCGCAGAGATCTACGACCCGCTTAACAATACTTGGACGCTTACAGCTCCAGCAAGCCGAGTCCGCCTCTATCACTCGGTTGCCCTACTGCTACCAGATGGCAGAGTTGTCACCACAGGTGGTAATCCCAGGCGGTTAAATGAATGCGATAGCAATGGCAACCTTCCAGGCACGCCATCACTACCTTGTGAGGACAGGCAAATTGAAATTTACAGCCCGCCTTACATCTCGCAAACGCGACCGACAATTCAGAACGCACCCGCAGAAATCTCCCTGGGCAATACATTCACAGTCACGACTCCCCAGGCGCAGAACATCCAATGGGTCAGCTTAATTAGACCAATGGCAACAACCCACGGACTAGATACAGAACAACGGCTGGTAGATTTGCCGATCGCCTCTAGAACTAGTACTTCCCTATCCGTGACTCTGACATCCAACCGCAATATTGCCCCTGCTGGCTGGTACATGTTGTTCGTCAGCAATAACAGTCGCGTACCTTCAGTAGCTAGATGGATAAGGGTTAGGTAATTAGTCATTAGTCATTTGTAGTTTCACTACTCACTCCCCATGGAAATTAGAATTTCTCGTCGTCGGTTTGGACAATTGGCGATCGCCACAACTACAATTGCTGGATTTAGCTATCTAGCTAGCAAAACCTCGGCACAAACGCCAGGTTTGACGATCGCGGGCATTAGTTCTAGGGGAACTGTTACTACCCCAGATTCTAGTCGTACCGATGTTTCCAGTCCCTCTGTGGAAACGGGCGATGCCCCCGATACCTCTGATACATCCCAACAAGTCATTATTAACTCGCTCGACTTGCCAACAGGCAGAAGGCAGGGAGGGGTAACATCTGCAATGCCTGCAGATGAGAGTATTAGCGGTTTTGCCTACTTACCCGATGGTACGCCTGTAGTTGCCATAACTCCTGCTAGAACCAGTAGAAGGAAAGGTAGAAACCCGACACGCCTCAGCTTTCCTGGGATATCGCGTGCTGAGGTGACAATTTCAGGACTCACACCCCAGCAAAGACTCGAAAGTTTAATGGTAACTCCAGATGGCGTGCTTCTTGGTTTGGTTGCAAATAAGAACGGTACGCCACCTGTAAGACTGGTAGAAGTTAACCCCAATACAGGAACTTTTAATGTCAGACTCAGCCTACCATCTGACCAAAAATATAGTACCTTAGCAATCTGTCCCAACGGCACGATCTATACAACTGCCGTTGCTAACGGTGCTACTACTCTCGTCAGAATTAATTTAGCGCAAGCTAGTGTCACGCCGTTAGTACAATTGCGGTTGAATAACAACTCTTGGGGTAATGGCTTGCAAAGCCTACTATGCAACAACGCTAACCAGCTGATTGCTTTTGGCGCACCGAGATACATCCAACCAAATGCCCTTTATACTGTAGATTTAAGCAGTGGCGCTATGGCTAAGCTGATAGACTTTGATGCTGCTAGAGTGGCAATGCGGACTGTATAAGGGTCATTGGTCATTGGTCATTGGTCATTGGTCATTGGTCATTGGTCATTGGTCATTGGTAGCTGAGTGGTGAGTGGTGAGTGGTGTTTCTCCCCCTGCCCCTCTGCGCCTCTGCCCCCTGCTCCCTACTCCCTACTCCCTACTCCCTACTCCCTACTCCCTACTCCCTGCTCCCTGACAACTGATTTGTTTGCTAGTGAAAAAAAACGATTTAGAGTTTTACGATCGCAGTGCTGCCCAGTGGTGGCAACCTGATGCTAAGATCTACGCCCTGCACCGCCTTAATCCCCTTCGCTTTCAGTACTTCGATCGCCATTTAACCGATTGGCAAGGGCTGAGAGTTCTGGATGTTGGTTGTGGTGGAGGGTTTTCTTGCGAATTTTTAGCTGCACGGGGTGCAAAGGTTTTCGGCATCGATCGCTCTCAAAGTTGTATCGCTACAGCGAAAGCCCATGCTGCAACTTCTGGGTTCGAGATTGACTATCAGTATGGATATGCCGAAGATCTACCCTATGCCGATCGCTATTTTGATGTGGTTGTTTGTGTCGATGTCTTAGAACACGTAACAAATTGGCAACAAACTGTCACGGAAATTCATCGCGTTTTGCAGCCTGGAGGAACGTTTTGTTTTGACACGATAAACAGGACTGTGCAATCGCAGTTGATGATGATTTGGTTTTTGGAGGGAGTCGTCAAAGCGATCGATCGTGGGATTCATGACTGGGAGAAATTCATCAAACCAGAGGAGTTAACGAGTTTGATGCAACAGCAGAGTTTTACGAATATTGACATTAAAGGCTTTAGCCTATTTGGAAGTTCACCCTGGGATGCGATCGCTACTTTCTGGCACTACAAGAGAACGGGTAGTTTGAGGGCAAGCATTACAGACAATACGTCAGTTATGTATATTGGCAAGGCAGAAAAAACAGCGCGATCGTAAAAAACTGCTAAAGTCTAGCCCCGCGATCGCGTAGAGTGCGTCAAGATTGTAGGGGCAGGTCTACTTAAAATGTCTGTTCTGAGTAGAGTTTCTTCGTAAACCTGTCCGTACAAAAGTCAAAAGTCAAAAGTCAGAATGCTGGAACTTGAATTCAATCCGTGACAGCATATGACCGCAAACACTTAGTATGAAGCACTCTGTAGATATTGCGATCGTCGGCGCTGGGCATAATGGATTAGTAGCGGCATTACTACTTGCCCGTCAGGGATTGAACGTGTTGGTTCTGGAAGAAAAACAGGCGATTGGTGGGGCTTGTCGTACCGAAACACCTTTTCGTACTGCGCCCAACTTAGGTATTTCTACAGGCGCGTATTTATTAGGGTTGATGCCACCAGAACTACTAAAAATTTTAGATATCGATCTACCAACGATCCGGCGCGATCCTCACTATTTTGTCCCGACAACAGATCGGCGCTACCTACTGTTTGGTTCCGATACAGCACAGATGCAGCAGCAGTTTACTGCCTTTTTTTCAGAAGCTGACTGGCAAGCAAATTTGGTACTGCAAGAGGAACTGACACAGTTAAGAGAGGATATTGCCCCAACGTGGTTAGAGGAACCACTATCGATAGAAGAGACAGCAGAAAAATACGTGCGATCGCATTTAAAATCTATATTTATCGATCTGTGTCGCAAGTCTGTTGGCGAATATCTCGATCGCTTCGATTTTAAAAGCGATTTAGTTAAGGCAATGTATGCTGTCACCGATGGATTTACAGGGATATTCGGTACTTGGGATACTCCAGGTACGGGGATGAATTTTCTCGTCCATAATATGTGTCGCCTCCCCGGGAGTGATGGTACTTGGATGGTGGTACGAGGCGGAATGGGGACTGTGACTAATCGTCTGGCAGAGGCGGCGGTGAAAGCTGGGGCAAAAATTGAGACTGGGTACAGCGTAGATAAAATTTTAGTATCTCAGAATGTAGCAACGGGTGTCGTGTTGCAGGATGGCACTGAGATTGCTGCTAAAACTGTCATTGTTAATGCCGATCCATTTCGGATGCGTCAACTTGTCGGTACGGAGAATTTTGCTGCCGACTACAACCGCAGGCTAGATAGTTACTTGCGAGATGGCACGACTTTTAAAGTCAATATGTGTTTGCGAGAACTGCCCCAGTTTACCTGTTTGCCTGAAAATCGGGGTCAGTACGGGACGACGATTCATTTACTACCGGACGAATCGGAAGTGATGATGCATTTGTATCAAGCTTTTGCGGATGTGGAAGCGGGAAGACTACCGGAATTTCCAACGATTGAATGGTACATTCATACAACTCTCGATCCTTCTTTACAAGATGGGCAGGGGCATCATAATTCAGCTTTGTTCGTGCAGTGGGTTCCTTACGAATTACAAGGAACAACTTGGGAAGAGGAGGAAGAGAATTATGTCAGACATTTGCTATCAATTTGCGATCGCTTTGCCCCTGGTACTTCCAATCTCGTTCAAGAAGTTTTTGCCCTCCATCCCCAGAGATTAGAACAGCATTTTGGTTTGACACGGGGACACATTCATCACGTCGATAATTCTTTTGGATTTAGCGATCGCTTGCCATATGCTACGCCGATTCAGGGTTTATACTCAGCTAGTGCAGGCTGTCACCCCGCAGGTTCCGTGATTGGTGCAGCGGGACACAATGCCGCAATGCGAGTCATGCGCGATTTATAGGTTACGATCTGCATTCTTCTCTCTTGTATACGGCAGTTAGACAAGCTAAATCGATTCAAGCAATAGCTACAGCTTTACAGTATTTTTTTATTGTTTTAAAGGCGATCGCTTATCCCGATCTATTTGTGTTAGCAGATGCAATTAAGGAGGCGATCGAGTTGTCTCCTGGGGTTGGGTTAAAGTTGGTGAGACAGAAAAATTCGATCGTGTTTTTTCCATCTGATGCTAAGGTGTTAGGTGAATAAGACTAATAACCAAAAAAACATTCTGTCTTCTGGCTCCTGTCTCCTGTCTTCTTCTTCGGTGAAATATAGTTTTGTCAAACGCTATTTAGAAAGATGGTACTCACTTCAAACGATTTTAGCGGCTTACTCAACGAGCGTTTTTTTCGTAATTTCTTGCCAATTCCAGCTACTAGTAGTTTAGATTTGGGTGCAATAACACCAGACTTTCGATTGCCAGATATTACTAATGGTAGAGAAGTTAAGCTTTCGGAATATCGGGGCAAGCAACCTCTCATTTTAGCTTTTACGCGCATTTTCACGGAAAAGCAATATTGTCCTTTTTGCTTCCCACATATTAAGGATGTAAACGAGAAGTACGATCGCTTTCGCGATCGCGGAATTGAACTATTAATGATTACGAGTACTGATGAAAAACAAAGTCAGATCGTAGTCAGAGATTTAGGTTTAAGAATGCCGTTACTGAGCGATCCTAGCTGCAATGTATTTAGAGCATACAGCACGGGGCAAGCTCTAGGTGCGCCTTTGCCTGCTCAGTTTGTATTAGATAAACAGGGCAGATTGCTTTACAAACACTTGTTTTCTTTCCTCGACCACAATGCCAGTGTAGAGCAAATGTTAGCAGTACTTGATTAGATTTTACTGCCAATTTAATGTGGATTGTAAAATAGGAGCTAAAGTAGGGGCGCACAGCTGTGCGCCCCTACATAATTTTGTAATACTAGTTTACAACCGTACTTGTGGCAAGCGATCGCGGGGATTAAAACTGCGACTACTGCGAATCTTTTCATAATACTCCCGCTCCGTACTGCTCAAATCTTTGGGTGGAACGATCGCAATTTTTACTAGCAAATCGGTGCGTCCACCTTTAGGTTGAGTCCAACCTTTGCCACGTAGACGTAGAGACTGACCGGAACGAACTCCAGCTGGAACATTAAGCTTGACAGAACCATCGGGAGTAGGAACGTCAATTGCTGCACCGAGAACCGCTTCATCGGGAGTAATTGGCACTTCGCAAACAAGATTATCGCCCTCAAACTTGAAGAAAGAGTGCGGTTGAATGTCCACTTTCAAGTACAAATCGCCTCGTTGCTGCGTAGCAGGATTAACTAAACCCTTGCCCCGTACGCGGACGCGGCTACCAGGTTTTGCCCCTGGCGGAATGCGGACTTCAATAGTTTCACTCCCAACACTCAACCGTTTCTGTACGCCATGAAACGCTTCTGATAAAGTGAGGGCGATCGCTGCCTCTCTGTCGGTGCTAGTTGCGGCACTGTCAAAACCAGCCATTGGATCGGTGAAACCGTCAAAACCGCTCGTTCCAGAAGATTTCCTGCCAGAAGTGGTATAACTATATGTCTGACGAGTCCCACCAGTCCGCGCCCCAGGTGCGCCAGGTGTGCCAGGTGCGCCAGCACCACCAAAACGACCGAGCAGATCGTTGATAAACTCATCAAAACTGCCGTATCTGCCAAACTCAAAATCGTCGAAACCAACATTAACCCCACCAGCACCAGCGCCACCAGGCGACCAAGTTTGTCCGGCTTGCTTCCAGTACTGACCGAATTGGTCGTATTTACGGCGCTTGTCTGGATCTGACAGAACTTCGTAAGCTTCGTTAACTTCCTTGAATCGCGCCTCGGCTTGCTTATTACCTGGGTTAACATCCGGGTGAAATTTACGGGCTAGCCTGCGAAAAGCCTGTTTAATTTCATCGTTACTGGCAGTCTTGTTGACTCCCAAAATACTGTAATAGTCCTTAAAATCAGTAGCAGCCATCTAGCTATCAGCCTCCTGAGTGCGATTCAACCTAATTTTATGTGTAGGAATAAGCCCACTAAGGCACTGTGTAGGCGATAAATCAGCACCTAGTAGGGATAGTTTCGGGTATATACATTCTGCCCTAAACTTAGCAAACGGTTACATTGAATCGAGTTCGGTTCTTGCTCAAGTCGCGATCGCAATTGCCCCACTAGGGGTTAGGGAGAAGATAAAGGGGAATTGTAGAGACGTTACATGTAACGTCTCTACAATTCCCGACTCCCTACTCCTACCTTTGGTTGATAAGTCGAAGCGACGTGTAATTCTTTCAACTGTTTTGCGTCCACTCCAGAGGGTGCGTCAGTTAATAGACAACGGGCTTGTTGCGTTTTTGGAAAGGCGATCGCATCTCGAATTGATTCTTCCCCTGTTAGTAACATCACCAATCGGTCTAATCCATAGGCGATCCCGCCGTGGGGAGGAGTGCCATATTCAAATGCTTCTAGGAGAAAGCCAAACTTGTTATAAGCTTCTTCTATCGACAAACCAATTGCGGCAAAGACCTGTTCTTGGACTTCCCGTTGATAAATCCGCAAGCTTCCGCCACCGACTTCAAAGCCGTTGAATATTAAGTCATAAGCTTGAGCGCGGGCTGTTTTCAGGTCGTGCAGGTCGTCGGGATGGGGGGCTGTAAAGGGATGGTGTAACGCTTCTAGACGCTTTTCGTCGGCATTCCATTCAAACATGGGGAAATCTGTCACCCACAACAAATTGATTTTGCTGGGGTCGATATGCCCCAATTCGCAGCCGATAACTTGTCGCAAGCGGTCTAGGGTTTTGTTAACTACATCTGTAACTCCAGCACCAAATAGTAATAAGTGTCCTGGTTTTGCCCCAGTGCGACTCAAGAGTTCTTGTTTTTGTTCGGGGCTGAGGTTGTCTTTAATTGCACCAATCGTGTCAATTTCTCCATCTTCACGAACGCGAATATAGGCAAGTCCTTTTGCACCTGCGCTTTCGGCTTCCTTAAATAAATCGCCGCCTGGTTTGATCCGCACGTTAGAAATGGCTTCATTGCCGTTGGGAATAGGCAGAATTTTGACAATCCCGCCAGATTTTACAGCACCGGAAAAGACTTTGAAGCCGGAGTCTTTGACGAGATCGGAGACATCGACTAATTCCAGGTCGAAGCGGGTGTCTGGTTTATCGCTACCGTAGCGTGCCATTGCTTCGGCGTAGGTGAGGCGAGGGAAAGGACGGGGTAGATCGATCCCTTTAACTGTCTGGAAAATATGACAAACTAAACTTTCATTAAGCTCCAAAATTTCTTCTTGAGACATGAAACTCATTTCCATGTCTAGCTGGGTAAATTCTGGCTGACGATCTGCCCGTAAATCTTCATCGCGAAAGCAACGGGCAATTTGATAGTAGCGGTCAAAACCCGATACCATCAGCAATTGCTTGAATAATTGCGGCGATTGTGGTAGTGCGAACCATTCACCAGGATTGGCACGACTGGGAACTAAGTAATCTCTCGCGCCTTCAGGAGTAGAACGGGTAAGAATTGGGGTTTCGATTTCAATAAAGCCTTGTGCGTCTTCTAGAAAACGACGCATGGCTTTGATAACTTGGTGGCGGAGTTGCAAGTTGCGATTCATGCGATCGCGACGCAAATCTAAATATCGATACTTGAGGCGCAATTCTTCCCGTACTGACTCGGTTTCAGCCGTACTGACTTGAAAGGGTAGCTGTTTGCTGACAGCGTTGAGCAACTCAATTTTATCGGCGTAGATTTCGACTTCTCCTGTCGGTAGCTTGGGGTTGAGAGATTCTGGAGGACGCTGGGTAACTCTACCCGTAATGCAGACTACGTACTCATTCCGCAGTGCTTCCGCTTGATGGTATGAATCGGGAGTGCGTTGAGGATCGCTGACAATTTGGACAAGTCCCGTGCGATCGCGCAAATCTAAGAAAATCACTCCTCCGTGATCGCGGCGACGGTCTACCCAACCATATAGGGTAACTGTTGCTCCAATATCTTCTGTGCGGAGGTCGCCGCAATAGTGGGTTCGCATAACTATCGATTCAAACTCAGGTTAGTAATGACAATGCTAGAAATTGACAAAGCCTTCCTATTATCTAGCATTCCGATCGGTCATTGGTCATTTATTATTGGTCATTTTTCACAGAAGTCAGAAGCCATAATGCCAGTTGTTAGAATAACCCACGAATAAATTCGGACGTACTGGAATACGAACTTATAAACGGATGACGTTTCTACGCAACTTCAGGTGGTGAGGCAACCTCACCACCTGCCCACTGTACTGCGTATCTCAATATGATTGTTGATTTTTTCGGGCGCTGTTAATACACTCTAAAAGACTTAACCATTTGCTGTAGCTTTGGTGCGGTTTTTTGCCAACGCTGTTCCGTGGTGGAGGCGTTAAAAGTAAGGAGTTTGCCACGACTAACGGCAACACTAGCAAGATTGTGCCGTTGTTGCCGATCGGGTAACTTTACAGCATATTCTAGTATGTAGTAGGTTTTGCCGTTAAAGTCTTGTTGTCCAGCATTAACTAATTCTGCTTCTCGTCCTGAATCAGGCGGTGCGATCGCGCTTTTGCCGAGTTTATAACCCACATCGCCAGGAGTTCCCAAATCGGCTAGGGTTTTGCCATCTGCGATGGAACCGATAACGACAGACACATTCTCTGTGGTTTCAATCAAATCGTGCAATACGATATCAGGACCGTCTGTTACTTTAACTGGTAGCCAGCCGTTAGGGTACAAGAACTCATATCCATCAACGCTATCGACAAAGCTTTTAAGTCCAGCAGTTGATAGTACGCAACCCGATAGACTCAGCGCCGTCAATACTACGAGTAAAATCGATGCAATCCGTTTCAACATTTTTAATAGTGAGTGGTGAGTGGTGAGTGGTCATTTGTCATTGGTCGCTGCTCCCTGCTCTTGCGCTCCCTGTTCCCTGTTCTCTGACAACTGATTTGTATTGTCCCATCCCAGTAACCTTCACAACTCCAGAAAGATAGCAGACAGTTATGTGATGAAATTTAGATATTGAATAAATTTAGTAACATTTAATACATTTATCTGATAGGGCGGTTGCTAATGTCGCTATTATGCAGATTGTATACAGCATTCAAATACTACAGAGAAGTAAGCTCAAAAGTAAACAGAGTTTGCTTTCAATTGAGTATGGAATACCGCTAAAAGACAAGTATATAATACTAAGCTTCTAGGGTTCCGGTTTGTAGCGTCTCAGCTTAAGCTGTTAGATCGCTTAGCAAATGCAGGTCCAAGAGAAGCGAACTGGCTATGCTAAAAATTTTCCGAGTTTTTAGGTGAGTAGCTAGTCACACGGAAGGAGAAAAGCCTGGGAGGAATATCAGTTGTGACTACTGATGTTATACTCCTGGGCTTTTTGCATAATTAGCGACCTAATCTAGTTTGAAAAATTTTGAAAAATTAAGTGAGGGCGATCGCATGACTCATAATTCTGAAAATCCTTTGTTTCAGAGTCCAGACAACAACAATCATCAACCCCCTACTGAAGCCCAACGCGCTTTAGAATTAGAAACACGACTGCCGATGACAGGATGGCAGCAAGAGGTATCGAAAGGACTAGAATACGGATTAGAAGCAGCACAGAGCATCCGCGATCGCACGATTCCTACCTTTTCTCGCGGCGAGTTACCCCACTACGCCGGAATTAATACTTTCCTCAAAGCCCCATACTTAGAAGATGTGCGTCAGGTAGGAAATTACGACGTGGCGATCGTTGGCGTTCCCCATGACTCCGGTACGACCTATCGCCCTGGAACCAGATTTGGACCTCAAGGTATTCGCCGCATTTCTGCCTTGTATACGCCCTATAATTTCGAGTTAGGTATCGATTTACGCGAACAAATTACGATTTGCGATGTTGGAGATGTCTTCACCATTCCTGCCAACAACGAAAAATCCTTCGACCAAATTTCTAAAGGCGTTGCCCACATTTTCAGTTCTGGGGCATTTCCAATTATTCTGGGTGGCGATCACTCGATTGGTTTCCCCACGGTAAGGGGTGTATGTCGCCATTTAGGAGATAAAAAAGTTGGTATCATTCACTTCGATCGCCATGTAGACACCCAAGAAACCGATTTAGACGAACGGATGCATACCTGCCCATGGTTTCACGCCACTAATATGAAAAATGCGCCAGCTAAGAATTTAGTCCAACTGGGTATTGGTGGTTGGCAAGTCCCAAGAAACGGGGTGAAAGTCTGTCGCGATCGTGCCACCAATATTCTCACAGTTACAGATATTGTCGAAATGGGCTTAGACGCAGCCGCAGAATTTGCCATCCAAAGAGCAACAGACGGTACAGACTGCGTTTACATCAGTTTTGATATCGATTGTATAGATGCAGGATTTGTCCCCGGTACTGGCTGGCCCGAACCAGGCGGTTTGTTACCCCGCGAAGCCCTGTCACTACTGGGTAAAATCGTGCAAAAAGTCCCCGTCTGCGGTCTAGAAGTTGTGGAAGTATCGCCCCCTTACGACATCAGCGATATCACCTCTCTAATGGCAACCCGCGTAATTTGCGATACAATGGCGCACCTTGTCCTATCGGGACAACTACCCCGCAAAGAGAAACCAGCTTACATTCATCCCGAATCCCAACCCGAACTCGTCGCTTGGACTTAGTTTGTCATTTGTCATTCGTCATTTGTCATTTGTCGGGAGATAGGAGAATTTGAAAGTCAGAATGATACTTCCCCCTACTCCCTACTCCCTACTCCCTACTCCCTCTCTATGCACGAAACCGACATGACCAAAGCGCTGATTCTTACCGTGCGCGACTGGTGGGAAGCACAGCCAGAAAAACCCCAAATCTCTCGAATTCACCTAATTGTAGGTCGGTTTACCTGCGTAGAGCCTGCCAGTTTGGAATTTGCCTTTGAAGTTCAAACGCGCAATACCTTTCTTGCAGGGGCGACACTAGCAATTCAAGAAACACCCTTAATTGCCTTTTGCCATCGTTGCCAACAAGAATATCGTCCTGAAATTGGACTGCAATATGCTTGTCCGCAGTGTAAATCTCCTATGGAAGACATTCGCTCTGGACGAGAACTAAAAATCGATCGCATCGAATATTCAAATAAGGATGAGAGGTAATTGGTAATTGGTAATTGGTAGTTGCTCCCTTGTCTCCCTTGTCTCCCCCCTCTCCCTTGTCTCCCTTGTCCTACCCTCACTCCTCACCCCTAGTTATGCACCAAACATTTGACGCTGCCCTCGGGATTAATTTACTCCATGCCAATCAGGAAGGGGCTGACCATAACCGCGCCCATTTTGATGAGTGGGGAATTACCTGTTTCAATGTTATGAGTAGCCCTGGTGCTGGTAAAACAGTATTACTCGAAAAAACACTGGCAGCTTTAAAAGACGATCTCAAAATTGCTGTCATTGAAGGTGATATGACTACTGAATTGGATGCCGATCGCCTGCGTCAATACAATGTACCTGTAATTGCAATTAATACTGGACGTTCTTGCCATTTAGACTCAAAAATGGTGGCAGGTGGCATTCATCAATTAGAACATCAATACAATCCCGCTGATTTCGATTTAGTCCTAGTAGAAAACGTTGGAAATTTAGTTTGTCCGGCTGAATTTGAAGTAGGCGAACACGCCAAAATTGCTCTACTAAGTGTTACGGAAGGAGAAGATAAACCGCTGAAATATCCAGTCATGTTTCGCGAAGCTGATTGCTTGTTAATTACCAAAATCGATTTAGCAATCCATTTAGATATGAACATTGACACAATAGTGGCAAATGTACGTCAAATTAACCCAAACGTGAAGATTATTCCCGTATCGGCGAAGACGGGAGAGGGTTTAGCAGTATGGTTTGACTGGGTGCGATCGCAAATTGCTAAAAAAGAGATAGCGGTTAGTAAAATTCAAGGGTAAAGTAAATAAGAGAAAAAATTAGTTTCAAATCTAAAAATAGATATTTCGCCATATTTGAGTATGCCGAAATTTTTGCTGTGATAGTATATTTTTGCAGTAAAATTTAAATAATTAAAAGCTTCAAATTCTCGAAAAAGTGTAACAAACATAACGGATATAAGATAACTTACCCCGTTAATCTAAAGCGTATCGGATTGTAAGATTTTTAGCCAAAAGATCGCGTCAGTAAATACACTTTTTAGTAGAAAAAGCAATGAAACTGCGATCGATAGTTCAATCAATTTTTCTTTTTGTCATCGGTCTGGCGATCGCAGCAGGTTGTACTAACCCCGCAGTTTATATTACCACTACCACCGATGTTGCTGCTTCTGGTGATGCTGCTCCTAACGCTGCTAGCTTGGGATTCAGTGCGTGGCCTGGTTGGCTTCCTTGGCAAGTTACACAAGAGCAAAAACTCTTTGAAGCAAACAAAGCTTCAGTCAACTTGAAATGGTTTGACGGCTATTTAGAATCTATTAATGCCCTCACAACCGAACAAATTAATGCCAACAGCCAGACGCTCAACGATACAATCAGTGCCGTTTCAGGTGGTGCAGATAAAGTCGTCGTACTCGTCAACGATAACTCTACAGGTAACGATAAGGTCATCGTTCGCGAAGGTATCAATACAATTGCCGATTTGAAAGGCAAAAAAGTTGCCGCAGAAGAAGGCGCTGTAGATCATTTCCTATTGTTATTAGGAATGAAAAAAGCAGGCATGAAACCAGAAGACATTCAATTTGTCCCCTTAGAAACAGGACAAGCCGCAGCCGCTTTTGTAGGTGGACAAGTAGATGCAGTTGCAGTGTTTGCACCATTTACCACTCAAGCCTTAAAGCGTCCTGGTAGTAAAGAACTCTTTAGTTCCAAAGAATTTCCTGGAGCAATTCCCGACCATCTTGTCGTCAGCCGTCAGTTTTTAGCAAAAAGTCCCGAAAAAGTGCAAGCAATGGTCGATTCCTGGTTTGCCACCCTTGATTACATGCAAAAAGAACCAGCTAAAGCAACAGAAATTATGGCAAAACGGGCAGGAGTTAGCGTTGCAGAGTATGAGGAATACGCCAAAGGAACCAAAATATTCACTTTAAAAGAAAACCTCAAAGCCTTTCAACCAGGTAACAACATGACTTCACTGATGTATGCAGCAGAAGAAATGACTAAATTTCTCGAAGAAGTGGGCTTAGCCAAACAAAAACCAGACCTAACTAAACTCTTCAACGATCGCTTTGTAAAAGCATACGCCAAGAAACAGCGATCGGTTATCAGTTATCAGTGAAGAAAAGGTGTAGAGAATCGGTAGTTGGTAGTTGGTAGTTGTTCCTGAAGTTCCTGAAACTTCCTTGTCCCAATTTTGAATTTTGAATTTTGAATTTTTCAATATGAACACAGGATCGATGCATCCCCCGTCTAATCCAAAAACGCTTAGCCCGACGGTTTTTTGGCGGTTGGCTGAAGATATTCCCAGACCATTAAATACCTTACTAGTAGCGACTTCTATCGGTTTGCCGTTGCTGCTTTGGTGGCTGGTGACAACATTTGGTAGCGTAGACCCCAAGTTTCTGCCCTCGCCTGCTAGGGTACTCGAAGCATTTGGGCGATTGTGGAGGACTCGCGAACTGCTGAAGGATACTGTAGCAAGTCTCTGGCGAGTGGGCGTAGGGTTTTTGCTAGCGGTTGTGCTGTCGATTCCAGTTGGGGTGTTGATGGGCAGTTTTGCAAGTATTCGCGCCTTATTAGAACCATTATTTGGTTTGATGCGCTACATGCCCGCGCCTGCTTTCATTCCTTTGCTCATTCTCTATTTAGGAATTGGAGAAGAACCGAAAATCACTTTAATTTTTATCGGCGTGTTTTTCTTCAACTCCTTAATGGTGATGGATACGGTCAAGTTTGTATCAAAAGATTTGATTGAAGCTGCCTATACTCTAGGTGGCGATCGCTGGCAAACACTGACTCAAGTTATTTTTCCCCACGTTTTGCCAGGAATCATTGATGCTTGTCGGATTAACCTTGCAGCCGCATGGCAATTAGTCATCGTCTCAGAACTAATTGCTGCAACCGAAGGTTTGGGACGTAGAATCAGCGTCGCGGGTCGATTTCTCAGAACTGATGAAATTTTTGTCGGCTTAATTGTCATTGGAATTATTGGACTCACTTTTGACCTCTTGTTCCAATGGCTCTTACGAGTTTCTTGTAAGTGGGCAAGTCAGAAGAGATAAATCAGTTATCAGTCAACCATCAACCATCAACTACCAACTACCAATTACCAACTACCATGTATCTACAAATTACCAAACTCCATAAAAATTTCGAGACAAAATCGGGAACGTTAGCAGTCCTCAAAGACATTAATATGTCAATCGAGCGGGGTGAATTTATCTGTGCTGTGGGTGCATCGGGTTCGGGTAAGTCTACTCTACTGCGCCAGATTGCCGGACTCGATTTGCCAACAGCGGGAGAAGTGAAAATCGATGGCGTGCGCGTTCAAGGACCAGGACCAGATCGGGGTATGGTGTTTCAGCACTACACGCTTTACCCTTGGATGAACGTACAGGAAAATGCTGAATTTGGACTCAAACTTCAAGGCTGGTCAAAACGGGAACGGCGAGAACGAGCCAGCTACTACCTCAGCGTAGTTGGACTGACTAAGTTTGCCAAATCTCTACCCAAGGAGTTATCTGGTGGAATGAAACAACGGGTAGCGATCGCCCGCGCTCTCGCCTCGGAGCCTAAAGTATTATTGATGGACGAACCTTTCGGTGCTTTAGATATTCACACTAAAGAGTCCATGCATGAATTCATGCTGGATCTGTGGCAGCGTACCAACATCACCATTTTCACGATCACCCACGATGTGGAAGAAGCTGTCTTCCTCTCGAATCGGATCTACGCTCTCGGCGCTCGTCCTGGTACGGTCAGAAAAGAGATTTCAATTAAACTCCCCGAACGCACCCACACCGTCAAGCGTCATTCTATATTCCACGACTACTGCGACGAATTGATGGATTTACTCCGGGGACACTCACAGGAAGCCCTGGCTGTGGCTTCTTAAGCGGGTTGAAGTAAACTGAGTAAATGTCCGTCAGGAGTCCGCATGGCGGCGACTTTTCCAAAAGAAGGTTCTCGGACGCGCCCTTCGAGTTTAGCGCCCATATTTTCTAGATTGGCGATCGCCCCATAAACATCGTCTACATGAAAGCTCAAAATCGGAGAATTCCCCGTGTGCGCTTGACTCTCCGCAGCATGTAGCGCGATCGTCGTGCCATCAGCATCTAATTCTGCCCATCCAGGACTTGCCATTTTTACTTTTAGTCCCAATCCTTCTTGATAAAACTTCACCGTTGCTAGAACGTCCGTCACCATCAGCATGACGTGCTTAAACTGTGCTGTCATGAAATCTCCTCGATAAAGTTAGTTCCTTATCGATCTTGCAACATTTATACCTTTAGGAGTCGGTTGACAGTAAACGCGCTACACTCCGTGATGACGGCTGATGGTTGACTGATAACCGACAACTTTGTAGAGACGTTGCATGTAACGTCTCTACACTGACAATTGACAATTGACAATTGATAACTGAGAAATCCTATTAATCCTTGTTAAGATTGCTCGTCAGGTTCTGCAAGGTTTTGGCATCACAACTTTGGATGATGGGTGTCTGACAAGTCTAGATGATGTCAGAACTGATATGAAAAATAAAGATTTACTTTTCCTCTACTTGACTCGATCTATTTTTGCGACTCTACCCGATAAAATACTGTAATGACTTGCAGTAGATAGGAATCTTTAGCAACAAATTACTTGTAATTGCAGAGACAATACATGCTATTCAACAGACTGTTCACCGCAGGCGGCGTGGTTATGTGGCCCCTGCTCGGATTTTCCATCTTAGCGATCGCCCTAATTATCGAGCGGGCAATTTTTTGGGCGCGGATAAATAAGCGCCAGCGTCGCGTCATCCGTGAGGTATTAAACCTCTACCGCTTAGAAAATGTCGTCACCGCGCTCGAAAGGCTGAAGCAAAATGCCGACTTGCCCATGGCACGCATATTTCTCGCTGCCTTAGAACTCGAACGCCCCACACCTGAAGAGTTTCGCCTTGCTCTAGAAAGTGAAGCACAAGCAGAGATTCCCGTCTTGAAGCGATTTAACACTATCTTTGAGACAATTATTAGCATTGCACCCTTATTAGGTCTACTCGGTACGGTTTTGGGTTTGATTACCTCCTTTGCTTCTCTCAACATTGCCAACGTTGGCGCTAGCCAAACGGCTGGAGTCACGGGTGGGATCAGCGAAGCGTTGGTTTCAACGGCTTCCGGCTTGGTAGTCGCTATCTTTACGCTGCTATTTGCCAATACATTTCGAGGATTGTACGTGCGGCAAATGGCATCAATTCAAGAGTATGGCGGTCAGCTAGAACTACTCTATCGTCGTCTTTACGAACGGGGAGAAACCTATGCGTCTGCAAGATGAGCCAGAAATTCAAGCACAGATTAATATCGTGCCGATGATTGACGTAATCTTCGCGATTTTGACATTTTTTATCATGTCAACCTTATTTCTCACTCGTTCTGAGGGGTTATCAGTCAACTTACCCCAGTCAAAATCAGCTCAAACGCAACCAAAAGCACCTATTACAGTCACAATTGATGCCAAAGGTCAACTCGCCGTCAACCGCAAGCCGACTCAACTCCAATCACTCAATGGAGAATTACGACAGCTAGCACAGCCAAACCAAGAGGCACTGGTGATAGTTAATGCCGATAAATCAGTCAACCACGGACAAGTGGTATCTGTGATGGATGTGGTGAGGCAATTACCAAACGCAAGACTAGCGATCGCCACGCAGAGAGAATAACAGTGTAGAGACGTTATATGTAACGTCTCTACACCGATCGCCGATTAAAAACTAACTCTTGCGGGTACATCAGTAACGCGCAAGACCGATTCTTGTTGAAATTTTGACTTATAAGCGTCGATAATTTCCTGAATGGATCTTTCTCGTTCTAGAGTACTGACATAGAGCAATATTAAAACTTTAGAATCTTCTCTAGCTAAAATTCCAGCACTGTTAAGAAACTGACCGTAGGCATCTACTACTGTTAATCCATCGGGAAAACGAGGTGTCACTTCAGTATCTACAAATTTTTGCCATTGTTCTTCCGTGACTTCTCCTCCTCCGGGTTGCGATCGCCCAAAATACAACTCATCTCTGACGTATGCTTCGCGGTTGGCAGTAGTTTCTACTGCTGGAGTTTGAGCGCTAACTTGATGTATGTAGCTAACTGAACCTGTTAATAACAAGCCAGACAGAAAAAACGCACCTAGAATTTTGCGTCTGGTGAGCAAGATAATATTCATTTCTATCCTCAATTTGTTGACTTAATCCGACGGTCTGTTTGTGATGGCTGCTAACTATTACTTCAGACGTACACCTTTAGTTTTAGATATATATAAATTTTTTGTAATAACGTATTACAAAAATTAGTCTTTGTTTTTTCTCGATCGCCTACACTTATTTTTTTACTGAAGCTGATGTTATTTGTCTTTACCAATGACAAATGACGAATGACCAATGACAAAGTTTGACAGCTTGTCTTTTGACTAAACTCAACTGCGATCGCCATGATTGGTATAAGTGCAAACGCACTTTGTCCGTAAAAACAACAAGCAAATTAGAGGAATGTTTCAACCACGCGGCTAAATATCAAGCCTGCGTGTATGTTTGTGTGCGTTTAGCCGATATTTTTTGATAAATGCGATCGCCTCAGACATAACTGAAACTACAAGAAAAGCATGAGAGTGGCAAATTGAGGAAGATGGGACTGAAAATTTTGTTATTGCCTACAGTATTGTTGAGTTTAACCGTAGGCTCTGCTGCACTAGCAAATGAACTAGAAGATAGAAAAAAAAATGCGATCGCGCTAAAGCTGAAACTGCATCAAGCGAGAAGTAATTCACAACCAAAACTACCACGCTTGAGCCAACGAGAAAAGTTTTCTACTAATGCTATATGGTTAACGCAACGAGCGTCACCAACAATAGATGTGGCACAATCAATATCTTCTGAAGTAGAAGAACCTGCTATTGAAGACACTGATGAACTTTATATCGAGGTTGAAGGAAAAAGAGAGACAATTCCTGAAACATCAAGTCCCGTCTACATCATTCCTAAAGAAGAAATTGAGAAACAACGTCCGAATAGTGTTGCAGAAATTTTACGCAATCTACCAGGATTTGCAATTAATGATGTAGGTTTTGGCGCAGATATTCATACGGGAACATATTATCGAGGAAGCTCGATCAACCAGTCAGTTTTCTTACTCAATGGTAGACCGATCGGGTCTAATGTTAACACTTACCACGGCGCTACCGATCTAAATAGTATTCCTGTAGAGTCTATCGAACGAGTAGAATTATCGAGTGGTACGAGTTCTACTTTATATGGTTCGCAAGCGTTTGGCGGAGTTGTCAATATTGTTACTAAGCAAGGTTCTGAGATTCCCCAGCTCAACGGTTTAGCAGAATACGGTTCTTATGACCAAGATAACTATCGCATTAGTTATGGTGGCAGTGGTGGGAATTTAAAATATAGCCTTGGTTTTGAACAATACGATGCTGAGAACAATTATCGCGTTCCTGAAGGAGCAGCAAATCGAGACTCAGATGGGCGTTTATTTAACGGTGATACTGCGACTAGTAACTACTTTGGTAGCCTCAATCTTGATGTAAATTCTCGTAACACTCTCAGTTTAGATACTTACAAAATTAGTAGTCGTCGTGGTTTATTATACTTTGGTTTTCCCCTACAAAGAGATCGTTTAGACCACGATGTTTTTAATATTGGTTTATCTTGGAAAACTTTGCTAGGCAATGGAAAAGACTCCGTTCTTAGGGCTACAGTCGCCTATAATCAAGATTATTTCAATACCTACGGTCCTACGCAAAACATTTTTTATCGTACGGGAACGCTCAATTCTCAAGCTATAACTGCAAGATTAGAACACGATTGGAAAATTAACACTAGTAATAATTTGCGCTGGGGCATAGATGTCAAAAATGACTTTTTAAATGGTGATGTTTTAAGTACGGCTCCGAATAGAGCAAACTTAAATGAAGAAGAAGAAAGAGAAAGATTTCAAACTGCATTATTTGCTTTAAACACCTGGAAGATCACCAATAATTTTCAAGCCGATCTAGGGTTGAGACAAAATTTTACTAGCGAGTTTGGTAGTTATTTAAATCCTAGTGTTGGGCTACGATGGGCAATGAGTCCAGGTGTAGCTTTACGAGGAAGTTGGGCATCTGTACAGCGCGATCCTGGTATCGATCAACTATACGTTTACGACACGGTACATAATTGGTTACCAAACCCAGATCTAGAACCAGAAGTAGGTTCTTCATGGACAGCAGGAGTTGATGTCAAATTTGCCGAGAATTTAACCGGACAATTTACTTATTTCGGCAGTAGCTTAACAGATCGCTTGGGCATTCAAGCAGGTCGCTGGACGAACATTGGATTAGTTAGTACTAATGGTTTAGAAGCAGCATTGAAATGGCAAATTAATCCGCAGTGGTCAACTTTTCTCAACTATACTTATACCGATGCAAAAATTAAGTCAGGAATTGAAGAAGGATTGCAATTAGGTTTAGTTCCCTATTCCGTAGGACAAATCGGTTTAGGTTATCAATCGGGAGGATGGGAAGTTAATTTATTTGCCAGCTATTATAGTGGAGCGCGACGAGCTTTTTTCAATAACCCAGACGATAGTAATACAGATTTTTCTCCTTCTTGGTTAAGTTTAGATTTAGGGGCGCGAATTCCAATTACAAGAAACTTGGGATTAACAGTCTATCTAGAAAATTTAGCCGATCGCGCCTATGAAAAATCTAATCGAATTTACGAACCTGGTTTAACATATCGGATTGGTATTTCTTCTAATTTCTAGTCGTTGTAGAGTAGTGGGCATTGCCCACCGCTCAAAAATTAGGAAGCAATCTGACCAAAACGACGATCGCGGTTTTGATAAGCGAGTAAAGCTTGATGAAAAGCACTGCGATCGAAGTCAGGCCACAAAATATCTGTAAAATAAATTTCTGTATATGCCATTTGCCACAATAAAAAATTACTCAATCGCATTTCTCCACTAGTACGAATCAATAAATCTGGATAAGAATTTCCAGCAGTGTAAAGATATTTCTCTATTAAGTTTTCATTAACATCATCAATTTCTATTTTTTGTTGTTGAATTTGTAAAGCAATTTGCCGACAAACTTGAGCAATCTCTTTGCGGCTACCGTAATTCATAGCCACGGTAAAGTGAATGGCTGTGTTATTAATTGTGTGGGCGATTGCTCGTTCTATTTCTCTTTGCAAAGACTGCGGTAATACTGACAAATCTCCAATAAAGGAGATCCGCACTCCTTCTTTTTGCATTTGAGTTAATTCGCGTTGTAATAGTCGCTCAAATAATAACATGAGAAAATCGACTTCTTGTATAGGTCGTCGCCAATTCTCGGTCGAAAAAGCATAAGCTGTTAGTGCTTCAATTCCCCAATCTTTACAGCAGCGAAGTAGTTCTTTTAAAACTTTTGCTCCTTGACGATGCCCAGCAACACGCGGTAATCCTTTTTTAGTAGCCCAGCGTCCGTTACCATCCATAATTACAGCAATATGTTTGGGTAATTTTTGCGGATCGAGAGCGGTAGGTAATTGAGACTGGTTCTACTCTAGTTTGTGTTTGACCGGTTTTCCGGTTCCACGACCATTCAGGGACGAGGCAATCAGAAAATTTCGCAACCAGTTGTCGTGGTAGCGAA
>NZ_JACJQX010000051.1:0-37330 GCF_014696895.1 Chroococcidiopsis sp. [FACHB-1243]
GTGTATTTAAAAGCACTTTATCTCTACGACCTTTACCCATCAGCTTACCCCCATTTTCCGCCTGTCTTATTGCACTATTTTAGCCTTGCCACACCACTACAGTTTTTGCATTTTATGCAAATGCAAATCGCTACGATGACAATTCCAGGAATTTATAAACAACCACTCCGGTCGCAGGATGGTTGTCAACTCCCACATAACCAGACTTAACCATCTCTTTTAAAGTTGCTTCTACCTGAGCAAAACTAGCACCAGTATCCATCACGCCTTGAGTCACGGACAATTTACCACCGTGCGCCGCCGCAACTTTAAGCAATTTCACCATCAATTGCTCTTTCGGATTTACTTGGATTGTCTGGGTAGCAACTACCGGGTCTGATAGCGGTACGCCAACAGCAGATAAGCCCATTTTGGCTCTTAGCTTAGCGTTGTAATCGTCTACCATATCGGGAATTAGAAATAAATCGATCAATTGTCCGACACCAAATAAACCAAAGGTAAACAGCCACAACAAACCCGTGGCTATTTTGCCGTTATAGAAGCGATGCAATCCGTAAACTTGAAGCAAACAACCCAACCACAGAATATAAGAACTACTAGTTTTATTCATAAGTTGTGTGGATAACCAGGGAGCGTATCTTCTATGTTAGAGATTGGGAATGGGTAGTTGGTAGTTGTTAATTATTGGTGAGTGGATGGTGGATAGTGGCGCTTTGGCTAGAATCGCTTTCTTGCCTTCCTTGTCCCCCTTGTCCCCCTTGTCTCCCGACTTCTAATACATAAATCAGTCTATTTTGCCCAAAGAATGACGAATTTGTAAAAAAAATTGATGGGGTGTAGTAACTCTTAATGTGGTAAAGCGGCGCGATCGCCCTGAACCCTTGGTAGACTGAATTTTAGATAATAAATTGCGCTCTATCTTTTGTTACAGAGATAAGAACCCCACAAGAGCAAAACGACATGGTAGATTCCCTGAAAAAGCCGAGCTTTGAAGAAATACGTCCTGGAGTAAAAGCTCCAGCCAAGGAAACCATTCTCACGCCTCGGTTTTACACCACAGACTTCGATGAAATGGCGCGGATGGATATTTCCGTCAACGAAGATGAGTTGAGAGCAATACTCGAAGAGTTTCGTACTGACTACAATCGCCATCACTTCGTCCGAGATGAAGAATTTGACCAGTCTTGGGATCGCATTGATGGGGAAACTCGCCAATTATTTGTTGAGTTTTTAGAGCGTTCTTGTACGGCAGAGTTTTCCGGTTTCTTGCTGTACAAAGAACTCAGCCGCCGCTTGAAGGGGAAAAACCCTGTATTAGCAGAGTGTTTCGCCCTCATGTCGCGAGATGAAGCCCGTCACGCAGGTTTCCTAAATAAAGCGATGTCTGATTTTGACTTGTCGCTCGATTTAGGATTCTTAACCAAGAACCACACGTATACTTTCTTCAAACCGAAGTTTATCTTCTACGCCACTTATCTTTCGGAAAAAATCGGTTACTGGCGCTACATCACAATTTACCGTCATCTCCAGGCGCATCCTGAAGATCGGATTTATCCAATTTTCCGCTTCTTTGAAAACTGGTGTCAGGACGAAAACCGTCACGGAGATTTCTTTGATGCCATTATGCGGGCGCAACCGCAAATGTTAAATGACTGGAAAGCGCGGTTATGGTGTCGTTTCTTCCTGCTGTCGGTGTTTGCCACAATGTATCTTAACGATATTCAGCGGGCTAAATTCTATGCTTCCATCGGCTTGAATGCGCGAGATTACGATGTCTACGTGATTGAGAAGACGAACGAAACCGCAGGACGGGTATTTCCGGTGATGCTGGATGTAGAGAATCCAGAGTTTTACCAACGCTTAGATGTTTGCGTGAAGAATAATGAAAAATTAACGGCGATCGCTAGCTCTAATACGCCGAAGTTTTTACAATTCTTCCAGAAATTACCGTTCTACATTTCTAACGGTTGGCATTTATTGCGGTTGTACCTGATGAAGCCAATTGACATTGCTCCGTCGCACGGAATGGTACGATAGCAACTTTAAGTTTTGCTCCGCTAAAGTGGTTCTGTACTATGCAGAACCACTTTTTTTGTGAAAGAATCGCCAAAATCTCAAAAGTTCGGCTTGAATCTCGGTTTGTTGAAACTACGTCACGGAAGATCCCCCCAACCCCTTTTGGCAAGGAGGGCGGGATACCCCTTTTTAAGAGGGGCTAGAGAAGAGCTGAAAAGACATATTCCCTTCTTTTTAAGGGGGGCTAGGGGGGATCTCATTGTTCTGTTCCTTCTCATCGCTACACCTGCTTGGAGTCAACCACAGCCACACAAGACACCCAGTGCAGCGGATTTAGATTTAAAACCAGAAATTATTGAAAGCAGCCCTGTTCTACAGCGCTGGATGCGTAAAGTACCGAACGTGCTAGAAGATATCCATCGCGATCCGAGTTTTCGTCCCCGTCTGCGGCTAGGATATTCTTTATTTCCTTCTACAGATAATGCTAGTGGCTGGAATGTTGGTGTAGAGGATTTATTTATTGGTGAAAGTGGTTTGACGATTAGTGGAGATTATCAAGCAACTTTCGATCGCCAGCGCGAGGCTTACGGTGTAGACTTACGGTATTACGTGCGCTCTTTGGGAAAGTACATCAATTTTGCTCCGATAATCGGTTATCGACACATAGAAACAGGCAATTATTCCACTAATGGTATAAATGTAGGGGCAAGGCTGCTCTTGGTATTATCTCGCGGTGGTGCGGCAGATATTGCTCTATCTCAAAGTTGGGTGTCTCCTGGTACGGATGATGAAGTGGGATTGACAACACTCTCTTTTGGCTATGCTGTCACTCGCGATTTGCGGTTGTCTACAGATTTACAAAGGCAAAATTCGCGTCAAGAAAAAGATAGTCGGCTAGGAATTGTGTTGGAATGGATGTTGTGAGATTTTGGTATGGTGCCGCAATCGCATTGCTTACCTGCTACAACCACTGGCTACAATAGCGAAGCGATCGACCTTTGATGCTCTGCCGGACGGCTATCTTGTCTGTTACCGAGCATAACATCTATCCAAAGATAGATCGTTATGAATATTGCCTAGCTTAAGATATATCTAGCTATTCCGCTAGTTCATGTCTTAACAAGACTAAATCGTTCTAACAGCCCGCATTAAGCGGGTTTTTTCATGTTTATTTTCCGATCGCGCTGCTCCCAAATCCGTGCAGCAGGCAGATGAACTGTATGCTGTTGGAAAGAATGAGGCAATCACAAATCAGACTTGTACTAAAGTATCATATTTGCATTGATGGAGAGTATCTATGCGCTACAAACTATTAGGTAACAGTGGATTGCGCGTTTCCGAACTCTGCCTGGGGACGATGACTTTTGGTGAAGATTGGGGGTGGGGAGGTTCCTACGAGGAAAGCCGCAAAATGTTCGATGCCTTCGCTGCTGCGGGTGGTAACTTTCTCGATACGGCTAATCTTTATACCAACGGTACGAGTGAAAAGTATGTTGGTGAGTTTGTTGCAGGCGATCGCGATAAATGGGTGATTGCAACAAAAAATAGTTTAAACACGGGTAATGGCGAGATTAATGCAGGTGGCAACCATCGCAAGAATATGGTGCAAGCCGTGGAAGCCAGTTTGCAGCGATTAAAGGTGGAATATATCGATTTACTATGGTTGCACGCTTGGGACTTCACCACACCTGTAGAAGAAGTGATGCGCTCGTTTGACGATCTGGTACGCATGGGTAAGGTGCTGTATATCGGTGTTTCCGATACTCCAGCGTGGATTATCTCGCAAGCAAATACCCTAGCAAATCTGCGCGGCTGGACACCGTTTATTGGATTGCAAATTGAATATTCTTTGAAAGAAAGGACACCCGAACGAGACTTATTACCAATGGCACAAGCGCTTGGTATTGGCGTGACAGCTTGGAGTCCCCTCGGTGCTGGCGTATTGACGGGTAAATATAATCGTCCAGCAGAGGAGACGGACGAACCAGGAAGACTGAGCAATCCAAATGCATCCCAAATTAGCGATCGCGATCTAGAAATTGCAGCAGAGGTGACTAAAATAGCCACAGAAATTGATAAAGCACCTTCACAAGTTGCACTCAACTGGATACGGCAACAACCAGGCGGAATTATTCCCATTATTGGCTCCCGTAAACTGAAACAGTTTGAAGAAAATTTAGCTTGTTTGGAATTTGAACTAAATGCCGAACAAATGCAGCGCTTAAATGATGTGAGTGCAATTCAACTCGGTTTTCCTCACGATTTTCTCAAAAGTCCGATGGTTCAAGATTTTGCCTTTGGTGGAGCGTTGGCTAAGATCGATCGCGATCGCTTTTTCTAGTTTTTAGCCGACCGAAAAATTAGATTGCTAACAGAAATACTGAGTAGCTAAATATATACGATAAGTTCGTGATACACGGACTTTTTTTATGTGGAATTGTTGTCAAAGATTGAGTTAATAAATATGAAGTATTTCCATAAAGACCCGATCGAAACTTGTATTAAAACATCGTTTAACTGCTGCGAACTCAGCTGAGTTTTGCAACACAACTATTAATTATTAAGTTTTACGCATGAGGGAAATTTATGAGTTACGAGCTTTCCCGTCGTCAAGTTTTAAAACTAGCTGGATTCTTATCTGCTGGAACTGCTGCTGTCGGAAGCGTTCCCATCGTGAGTCGGTTTTTCGCCGATCGCGCTAATGCCCAGACTGGTACGGTCTACATTCGCGAGAATATATATACATTTATCCAGTCGCCACAGAAAGTTGAGGCTCTCAGGAGAGGTATTCAGGTGATGAAATCTCGCCCTGATACGAACCCGACCAGTTGGATTTACCAAGCCAATATGCATGGCATTCCCAGCGGTGAGACACGCAGATTAACAGCATGGAGGACATGCCAGCATGGAACCTTCTATTTCTTCCCCTGGCATCGCATGTACCTATATTATTTCGAGCGTATTCTCAGGCAAGCATCCGGCGATCTGAATCTGGCACTTCCGTACTGGAACTATTCAGATTCCGTCGAACAGCGCGTTTTACCCTCACCGTTTCGCATCCCCGCCAATTCTACAAACCCCCTCTATAGCGATCGCGGCAGCAGCATTAATGTTAACCAGGGCGATCCATTGCCAGAAGCCGATGTCAGATATGCAGATGCTTTTCAACGGACAAACTTTTTCCATACATCAGATGGCGGGCGCAGCTTTGGCGGACGCAGGGTAACTGAGGCAAATGCAAATACTCACCGTGCTAATGGTTATGGGGACTTAGAACGAAGACCGCATAACGGCATCCATTCACGTATAGGTGGCTTAATGGGAAGCGTACCTACTGCTGCCCGCGATCCGATTTTTTGGTTGCATCATGCGAACATCGATCGCCTGTGGGAGCGCTGGTTGCGACTGGGAGGTGGACGAGCAAATGCGACAACAAACAGCGATTGGATGAACGATGTTTTTACCTTCTTTGATGAAAACGGCACTCAGGTACAGTTGCGCGGTAGGGATGTTCTCGATACTGCGGGTCAACTAAACTATTTGTATGACGATCCTTTATCAAGGAGAAACAGATCTGTAACGCCATCGTCGCAGAGTATAGATACGAGTACTCAACAAACAGATACAAGCACTCAGCAACAAATAGCTATGTCGGCTAACGATCGGCAATTAACAATTGTCCTCAGTGATGCTCCCCTCACTCTGTCTGCTCCAGCTCAAGATCTCGTGAGGACGAGAGCATTAACGGCAGAATCTGCATTGACTCTCAACATTACAGGAGTCGAGTACAACCCAGATAATCCTATTCCCTACGACATTTACATCAATTTACCTGAAGGAGTTGCACCAGACCCTTATGGTCCCTACTATGCTGGGATTCTGTCACTATTTTCTTTGCCCCAAAGAGGCACTTTCCGCCTTGATATTACTTCTACGGTGAGGCAACTACAAAGGCGTAGTCTCATGACGGGAGATTTTATCTCTGTTACTTTTGTGCCACCTTATAGAGAATTACAGCAGGATCGCTCTACCCAAGATCGCCAAGCTCAATTACAAGGGGCAGTCCGCTTTAGTGGAGTGACTCTGACTAGAGAGTAATCGGGGTTGCTATCGCGCTCTAGCGGCAACGGTGACATCAAAATTGAGTTCAAACGGTTTGAAATTAGCTCCGGCTTTAGGAGTCCCTTTCAATTCCACCTGATAAGCACCGGGTTTGGGAAAAATAATTTCCGCGCCAGGAATGCCTTGATATTTCTCGGCTGTCACGGCTTTGAGTGACGGTTGTAATAGTGGTGCAGCATTTTTCTGGCGCGGTTCGGCATAAACTGCTAGTTGGCAATTACACTGCTGAAGGGGAATTGTTTGTCCGCCTTTACGTGTGAGTGCGATCCAAGCGAGTGTTGCTTTTCCTGCTTGGGGATTGTCGTTAGGTTCGAGGTGAATTGTACCACCAACATCGCCGGAGATTTCTACTTTATGGGCGATCGCCTCAGTCGCGATCGCTCCTGTTGCTAGTACGCTGAGTAATAACCATTGAATGTACTTACTAAGATTTTTTGGCTGAAACATAGTATTTTTCTATATGGAAAATTGACCAAAACCAACGCGATCGCACGAGCAATACTCCAATAGTGGCAACTCCCAAGAGACTTGCATATAGCTGACTGCTTTCACTCACGCTACCTAAATAGTGAGAACCAATTAGCACCGCATGAGCTGAACTCAAAATTGTGGCGGGAATTCCTAATAAATGAATTTGTCGCCAGCGCGTACCTAAGAATTTTTGGGCGCGATCGCAACTCGTAATTGCTGCCGGAGTCATCAAGATAATGGCAACAAATCCCAAGATTAAACTGACTTGATGGGTGGGTAATAGGAAAGCAAATGCTTCTAAATTCCAGTCCAACGTATGCGCCATCATGTGAGTTGTATGCGCCAAAGCGAGTAGGAAGGCTCCCACGCCTAAGACGCGGCGATAGTGTAAGGGTGCAGCCCACAAACGGCTGATGGGACGGGCAATCAGAGCTAGCATTAAGCAGAATAGGGATGCATGACCTGTATAATCAGTCATCGTATCCCCAGTTCGTAGTAGGGTAATTGCTCCGATCGCTACTGTAATCCAGCCACCTAAGCGAAATAACTGACTGCGGCGATCGCGACTTAAAAAAGATGTGGAGACTCCTACCCCTAGCATCATCGGCAGAGTGCCAATGCCAAAAGCGAGCATCGTGGCTGCGCCTTGCCATAACTGTCCCGTTTCCGCCGCTTTAATTTGCGCGGCATATAAAAAGCCACAAGGCATTAAGCCCCACACTAAACCCAAGCCTGCGGGTGTCCACCATTGTGTTTTAAAAGATAGGTTGACCATACCCCGACTCAGGCGATCGTGCCATTTACCGTGCGTCAGGGGGTGTAGCAGGGGAAGGTGGAGAAATTGGGGATTAATTTGCGCTAGACCAAATAAAATGAGCATGATTCCCGTCAGTGTTGCCAGCCAGCGCCGTACTTCGCTACCGATTCCTGCCATTTGCCCGCTAGCGATCGCGATCGAACCAATTGCTCCAATTGCCGCACCGACGAGAACGTAACTAATTATCCGCCCTAAATTTAATAGAGTATGAAAATAGACTTGCTGCTGCCATTTCGGTTTGTCTTGTTGACCTGATAGAGAGAACGCCACTGTTAGGGGTCCACACATCCCGACGCAGTGTCCGAAACTTCCCAAGAAACCAAGGGACATTATCAGTAGAAGATCAAAAGTCAAAAGTTAAAAATCTAGTTTTGACTGCAATTCATTACTCTATGTAAAACTTTTGCTTCAGTCAAAAGACAAGCTGTCGTACATATGCGATCGCTCTTGCTCAATTCAACCATGAATTAATCCATCTGGCATGATTGCCCAAGCTAAATCTATTCGCTCATCTTGCAGTTGAGATTTTAGTTTTGCTCGTTTTAGGTTAGCTCCTCGCAAAATTAATCCTTCCATTTTGGCATCGACTAAATTCGCTCCGGTTAAATTTGCGCCGCTCAGGTTAGCTTGGCTTAAGTTTGCCCAACTTAAATCTGCTTGGGAGAGGTTTGCCTTAATTAACTCCACCCGTTCTAAATTGGCTCCCCGCAGCGTTGCTAAAATCAATTTGGCATCGGTCAAGTTGGCATGACGCAAATTTGTTCCAGTTAGATTTGCCCCACTTAAGTTAACTCCAGCTAAGTTTGCTTCGCTGAAGTCAACTCCTATCAGATCTGCACCACTAAAATCTGCTTCGCTCAAATTCACTTTCCACAAGTTCACGCCGCTCAAATGCACTTCGCGAAAATCTCGCTCTCCCTGGTTGTAGCGACTAACGAGTGCTGCGGCATCCATACTATCGCGGTTCGTATCCCAACCAAAAGGCGATCGCATCGACTCAAAATTCATGGGGGGTCTCCTTCTATACTTACAAAAATCTCGTCCCCGATCGCGCGACTTGGATAACAGCGTATAGGTTGCAAGTCTTGCTCTAGTGCTGTCAAGTCAACTGGATAAACGTTGCGGAGATAAACATTAAAAGTTTTTTGTTAAAGATAAATAGGCAATCTCTTTCAATCACCTTATCTCAAACTCGTAACGAATTTGAGTTAATGCTCATACTACGATTTTTGAACAACCCGAGAACAAATGTGTAAAATTTAATAGAAAAATTAAAATTCTTTATACTTCTTTACATTGTTCGAGATCTATCTATTGCTAAAGCCAATTGAGAATTCCCATAGATTTATTTGCATCAGCAGCGGCGCGATCGCTTTACCTCTTCTTATTAATTTAGCTACCAATTTAAACTTTTTACACAATAACAGCTTTTATTAGCCAATCTTTCACACTAACTTCGGTAATTCTTTCAGTCTGAAATCTAAGAAAAATCAATTATTCTATATTTGGCTCTGTGCCAGTGAAGACGATAGCAAATCTCTGAAAAATAATTATGACATTTGAAAAAGAATTAGAAGAAATTACTGCTTTAATTTTATTTAGCTGCGCGAGTCTATTTTTTGGTTTTTTATTATTTTTTATTTGGGCTTATTCTTGATTAGCAATCTCTGATTAAAATTTAGATATTAGGGTGGGCATTGCCCACCTTATTTTTTTGTAAAAAATTGAATTTTATTGAAAATCATCTCTACTCATAATATATTCTATAGGATGCCTATTTAATTTTTGAAATCTACGTAGGATGCGTTACTAACGCATCACTCTCAGTTTTTGGTGCGTTACGCGCTTGCATAACACATCCTACTCATCCTGAGATTTTTTCAATAATCAAACCGGATTCCTGTATAAACATAGCATTTGGATTAGTGGGACTAGCCAAAATAAGAAAAGACAACCAATTTAAGGCTTGGAATAACAATAATCCATGCTTCATCTTTAGTGGAGTAGTAACTTCCTTTTTTAGAAGCAGCAAGAAGGATTTGGCGTAACAGCGAGCGACTTACACTCGAACAGCCCAAACCTGGCCAAGTGCCTTCACTAGTCCATGTCTTGGGAACTGGTGTTTCTTTCCACGCTCTATAGGTGTAGTAGAGATCTTTGCTTCTTCTGGAATAGATAGCGTCGCTAAAAAAATCAATTCCTTGACGGGAAATGGCATCCGCAGTTGCATTTGCTATGCCAAATATAGCTGTGCCACAACCCTCTCGCAAACCGCTCTGACCGCTAATGTTTATGGCGTAGGTTATCTCAATTTTCGCAGGAATAAAACCACTATACCAAAAGTATTTATAAACTGACCATGCTACATGTAGAGTAATAAATATTAAAATAATAGTTTTTACAAATTTTTTCATTAGCCAAGCAAAGGAATTGTCATGTCGGAGCAAAACCTTCCGTTTCGTCTACTAGATAAAAACCAACTTAAAGAACTGTTAGAGCTTGCCAGTATAGCCGAACAAAAGATGCGAGAAAGTAGTGAAGGACTAACTGCTTTAGCAGAAAAATGGCAAGACAAAGCTAAAGATCGACCGCAGAAGTCAGGACACAGAGGGTAAACATTCTGTCGCTGAATATCTAATACCTGCTTGCTTAAACCTGCGTAAAGCTTCGCCCAAGCGATCGCATTCTAAAATTAAACTAATTCGCACGTATCCTTCACCCCCTATGCCAAAAGCATTTCCGGGGGTGAAGACAACTCCAGTTTGCTGCAAGACTGATAAGGCAAAGTCTGTAGAACCCATTCCAGGCGGGCAAGGAATCCACAAATACATTGTGGCTTTAGTTTTGGGAATGTTCCAACCGAGTTCGGCTAAACCTTGAATCAGAAAATCGCGGCGACGTAAATAACGTTCTTGGACTTGATGTAAATATTCATCTGGAAGTTGCAAAGCTGTTTCGGCAGCTGTTTGCAATGCGGCAAAAATGCCATAATCTAAATTCGTTTTTAACGTCCGCAAACCTTGGATAATGTGGCTATTTCCTACCACAAATCCCACGCGCCAACCTGCCATATTATAGGTTTTTGACATGGTGTGAAATTCTACACCGATATCTTTTGCCCCCGGTATTTCTAATAAGCTGGTAGGTTGATAACCATCAAAAGCTAATTCGGCATAACACAAGTCATGCACTAATAAAATCTCGTATTTACGGGCAAAGGCAACAATGTCTTCAAAAAATTCGCGGGGGGCTGTAGCGGCGGTGGGGTTACTGGGATAGTTAAAGTAGAGAATTTTAGCTTTTTCGGCTACTGCATCGGGAATTGCTGCTAAATCGATCAGCCAGTCATTTTCGGGTTTGAGGATGAGGCTGTAAATCTCTCCGCCTGCAATAACGGGACCGCGAAAATGGACGGGATAAGAGGGTGAGGGGACTAGTACGACATCACCAGGGTTAATATAGGCGATCGCTAAGTGTCCCAATCCTTCTTTAGAACCAAGTAGCGGTAAGGCTTCGCTATCGGGATCGAGATTCACACCATAACGACGATGATACCAGTTTGTAATCGCCTGTCGAAAGCTGCGCGTACCCTCAAACGGTGGATAGCCGTGGTTGGCGGGGTTTTTTAATGCGGCGATCGCTGCATCGATTACGGGCTGGGGTGCTGCTCCGTCGGGGTTTCCCATCCCCAAATCAATTAAATCGATCCCTTGTTCTCTAGCTTTGGCTTTTAATTCATCTAACCGAGCAAATACATACTGTGGTAGCGCCCGCACGCGATCCGCCGGACTAATCCAATCCAAGCTCATTGAGCTACCTCTTCGTTGACGAGATTTGTAGTGATGGGGTTGATGGGATTGCTGATAGCCGGAGCTGTAGTAGAAACCATCGCCGCCATCAATTGTTCTGTCACAACTTTAAAGGGTAGCCGATGAATGTCAGATTTGGGATTTAAAGCGATTTCTGCCGCTTGTTTGAGTTGGGTAATCGTAATATTTTCCAGTCCCAAGTCTGCAAGAGTTTGGGGTAGTCCGATTTCGGTATAAAACTTAAGTAGCTGTTGTCTTGCGGTAGCTGCCAGTTGATTGCCCTGTACCATTTCTTCTAACCGCAACTGGACTAAGATGCCGTAGCTAACTTTTTCGCCGTGGATGCTGCTGTGAATCGGCAGGTGAGTTAAACCATTATGGACGGCGTGAGCGGCAACAGTACGACATTGTGCGCCCCCTAAGCCACCAATGACTCCTGCAAGTAAGACTGTAGCATCGACTACTTCCCGCCAAACTTCACTACCTGGTGCTTGTAAAGCAGCTGCGGATTTTTGAAATAAAATATCGCGCAATACTCTCGCTTGTTGCACGGCAGCAATAATTAAAGTTTGCTCCGAGTGTCCGCTACTCACAGAGGCTTCGTACCACTTGGCGATCGCATCTCCAATTCCAGCGACTAAAGTATGTCTGGGAGCAGTTTGCACCAAATCGTAATCTAGAATGAGTAAATTAGGGCAATTGGGCAGACTGACATCATACAAAAATGCTCCGTCTTCCGAATAAACGTTAGAAAGAGCTGTCCAAGCCGCACAGGTAGCCGCCGAAGTCGGAATCGTGACGACAGGTAACTCGCCGCACTGATACGCCAATAATTTCGCTGCATCTAAGGCTTTACCACCACCAACACCAATAATCAGATCGGCTTTGTGTGCTGCTACCGCTTGCTTTAACGCCGCTAAACTCGCCTCGCTACAATCTCTACCGTAGCTTGCCTGGGTAAATTTCAATTTTTGCGCTTCCAATACAGGCTTTAAGCGAGATTGGACGGCAACAAGAGAGCGATCGCCTCCTACAATCAGAGGACGATGACCTAAACGCGCGATCGCGCTTCCAGCTTGTTCTAAAGCTTGCGGGGCGCGGATTACCTGTGCTGGGGCTACGGACAGACAAAGCATCTTACTAATATTTGGTGGTTGAATATATAGTATAAGCGAGGGGTAGTGGGTAATTGGTAGTGGGTAATTGGTAGTTGGTAGTTGCTCTCTCTACCCCCCTGCTCTTCTGCTCTCTCGGTTCTCATAGCCCAACTCCCGACTCCCGACTTTCCCCTGGCAGTTGAGCTAAACTATCGGGATCGATCTTAATTTCCATTGCATTGTCAGTGCGGCTGGAGAGCGATCGCTCGATTTGTCCCAAGTAGAGGGGTTTGGTAACTCCTGGTTCTGGATGCAGATTTGTCCTGATTCTAATCGTCAGTTTATCGTCCTGTCTGCCTAAGCGACCGTAGGAGAATAAATCGCTGGCGGCTTGTTGCATTGTTGCTTCTAGCGCTTCGCTTTCAATCGTAGGAGGTACGGCAATTACGGTTTGCGTCCCGCCGTTGTCGAATACTAAAGAGTAACGGACTGCGCCTGGGATAACCGTGCGGGTAAATGGTACTAACCCAAGGGCAAACAATCCGCCTGTAAGTACGCCTAAAAAGCCAGTGATCCCGACGAGGCGAAATCTAATTCCCCATTTAAGCAGAAAACCCAGGACGGTTATCGCCGCTAAAGCTAGGGTGGTGATTCCTACCCACCCAGAAGCATTGAGAAAATCAGTTGTAGTTGGCATTGTGAAATCAAATTGTGAGATCGATTACTCGTTTTCGTTACTGATAGATCCTTCAGGCACTTGCTCGTTGGTTGACTCCAAGGCAGCTTTGAGGGTATGCCAGGTGAGATTAGCACATTTGATCCGTACGGGAAACTGAGCGACTCCCGCCATCACGTTGAGTTTGCGCTGTTCTTTGGGAAACTCGTCTTCCCCTTTCATCATCCGTTGAAAGCGCTGCACCATCTCTAATGCGACGCTGACAGGCTTACCGCGCAAAACATCTGCCATTAAGTCAGCCGATGCCATCGCGATCGCGCAACCTTCACCATCAAATTTTACATCTGCGATCGTATCGCCCGCTTCATTCAGTTGCACCGTTAATTCAATCGTATCTCCACAAGAAGGATTATGTCCCCGTTGATACCGATGCACGGGATCGGTTTTTCCTTTGTGGCGAGGTTTTTTATAGTGTTCTAGAATTACCTGCTGGTACAGGTCGCGGACATTACCCAAAGTCATAATTGCGTTTGCGATCGGGTTTATTTACCTACTTCCATCCTATCAGGGTATTTCAGGTGCGATCGGGTCGTTTTGACGTACCCTATCAATTCGGGAAAAAAGGATTGAAAACTGCGATCTAATTCCTGATAATGAGCTGTTAATTCTTCAATACCACTAGCTAAAATCTCTCCTTGCCTGTTCACGCGATGAGCCATCCGGTTGAGCGTCACCTCTATTCCACTAATATATTGATATTTATTTAACCAATCTTGTTGAATCATTTGTGGTAATGCACGTTGGAGGCGATCGGGTAGAATCGATTGATTTTGTGATAGGATTACATATACTTTCTGGCTAAAATCATCAAGCGTCACTAAACTATAATTCTGCCAATGTCGAGCGAGAAAATGATCGTAAAATACATCTAATAAAATTCCGGCAAATTTTCTTCGCGATGCAGAAACTAGTTGTTTAGCTTCTTTTACTATTGGGTGCGAATCTGTGTATGCATCGACTTTTCGATGTAATTCTATTCCTTGCTGAATTGCGATCGAATATCGTTCTTTACTTATTCCTTGAAGAAAATCACCTAAAAGATTACCTATCATTGATTCTGGGCGATCGTCGGCTAAAAATAGATGCGCCAAATAGTTCATTTTTCGGTCTTGCTTTGTTTGACAATTTTATCGATTTTGCCTTGGATAACTTGACTTTCAGCACTGATTTCTTCAGATGGAATCTGCCACAATTTAGTAATTAACCAGTCAGGGACGGGACTAATTACCATATGACATTTACCACACAAGGTAATTAAATTTGCCAGATCGTTTGTCCCGCCTTGACTTCTAGGCAGAATGTGATGCACTTGTCCGCTATGTTCTTTCTCGCAGACTTGGCACTGGCGGTTATCTCGCTGCAATACTTCTTGTCTAATTTCTCGCCATTCTGACATACATTACATATATCTCTAAATTGGTAAGTCAGCGCGGGGATTGAAGGTTTCGATTTGACGAATTTTCTCGTATAAATCTCGTTCTTCAGGACTAATATTTCTGGGAACAACTATTTGAATCTCAACAATTTGATCGCCTCGTTCGCCATCAGGATCGGGATAGCCTTTCTTTGCCAGTCGCAACCTTTGCCCAGCGCGCACGCCTGGAGGTAAATTCATTTGTACCAAACCATCCAAAGTTGGTACTTCTACCGCACCACCTAAAATTGCCTCGACAGGAGTAATTGGTAACACAATCGCAATATCGTTACCTTCTAATTTGAAAAATGGATGAGGGGGAACGGTTATTTTCAAATAAAGATCGCCGCCGCCAATTCCTTGTTCTCGCAGGCGGACGATTTGCCCAGTATACATCCCAGGTGGCATATTAACTTCGAGCGATCGCCCGTCTTCTTGGAGGCGAACGCGCTCCAATCCGCCTTCATATGCCCGTTCTAAAGGTATAGTTAACTTAGCCTCAATATCGCGCCGCGTAGTACGGGGATTAACTGTATAAGCTGCTTTAGTCGTCCCAGGACGAAACGGATCGCGGGGTGCTGTTGTCACTGGTTCGTCGTCGGCTGTTGCAGTCCTGGCTTGTTTGCGCCGTCCTAAGACTTGATCGACAAAATTATTAAAGTCGGGAAATGCGCCATAATCGACTTTATTACCATTACCGCGACTATCGCCAGTTTTGGCGCGGGAAGTTTGCTTGCTCCAGAAACCAGGCTGATTCCAATACTTAGTATATTGGTCGTATTCTGCCCGTCGAGTTGAGTCAGAAAGGACTTCGTAAGCTTCGCCAATTGCCTTAAATTTTTCCTCTGCCTCTTTATTTCCTGGGTTTAAGTCAGGATGATACTGTCTGGCTAAGCGCCGGAAAACCTTTTTAATCTCCTCGTTGCTTGTCTCTCTGGAGACTCCCAACACTTCATAGTAATCGCGAAAGTTACGCAAATCTTGCATAGTTTAGCTATCCGCTTGCAGCTTTTGGCTGTTAGCTTTTATAAGTTACCGTTTAATGTTTTCTTGTTTAGTTCTAGCAATCAACGTGCCAATTTAGCGAATTGCCAATCGCTAGATTATAGCCAATCATCGTCATCATCCCAGTTGTCTCGGTAAGTGGGACGCTTGCGGTTAGGCTTATCGCCGCCGCCATAATAAGGGGAACGATCGCGGCTGTAGTCTTCTCTACCATAGTCGTAGTAGTCGCGATCGCGATCGCGATAGCTATCTCTACGGGGTAGGTCGTAATAATCATCGTCATCGCCCGTAAAGATGCCTTTGATTGAATCCCACAAGCTTTCTTCCTCATCGTCGCCATAATACTGACGGATCTCTCGTTTTAAGTCGGAAATCGCGTCTTGTAGTTCGGCAAAAAGTTGGTCGATCCCGCGATCGTTATTTTCCTCTAAGTTTGCCCGCAGTTCGCGGACTAAACTTTCGATCCGCTGGCGCTGACTCCGCGCAAATTGCATTCCGAAATCTAACGCGACTTCCTTCAATTGTCGTTCTGCTTCAACTGTTAAAGATTCTGCCCGCGTCCGCTTTTCTACCCGTTCTTTGCGCTGACGGTCGATATCGGCATATTGTTCTGCGTCGCGAATTGCCCGTTGAATTTCTCCCTCGCTGAGGGTAGAAGCCCCTTGAACGGTGATGCTTTGTTCTCTACCTGTCGTGCGATCGAGTGCCGTTACCTGTAAAATTCCATTAGCATCGACATCCAACGACACCTGAATTTGGGGAATTCCCCTCGGTGCGGGTGGAATTCCCGTCAGTTTGAACCGTCCGAGAGATTTGTTATCGGCTGCCATTTCCCGTTCGCCCTGGACGACGTGAATTTCTACGACAGTTTGATTGTTTTCAGCAGTAGAAAAGATATCGGAACGACGCACGGGAATTGTTGTGTTGCGCGGGATCAATTTTTTCATCACGCCGCTGACACTTTCCAACCCCAACGATAAAGGCGTGACATCCAATAGCAGCACGTCTTTCATCTCGCCGCCCAAAATGCTGCCTTGAATTGCTGCCCCAACAGCCACAACTTCATCGGGATTGACATTTTGATTCGGTTCTCTGCCAATTAATGCCTCTACGAGTGCTTGTACCATTGGCATTCGCGTTCCTCCACCGACAAGGACAACCTCATCGATATCTGCGGGTCGCAGGTTAGCATCCATTAGCGCCCGTTTGACAGGGACTCGCAACCGTCCTAGCAAGTCCGTACACAAACCTTCAAATTGAGAACGGGTGAGTCTTGTTTCTAAATGCTTGGGGCCCTCATCTGTAGCAGCGATGAAAGGGAGGTTGATGTCTGTCACCGTCACGCCAGATAATTCAATTTTCGCCCGTTCTGCTGCCTCCATTAAGCGCTGTAGAGAAGAGCGATCGCGTCTTAAGTCTACCCCTTCTGTCTCTAAGAATTGCTCTGCCAGCCAATCGACAATCTTCTTGTCAAAATCATTACCACCTAGTTGTGTATCTCCACTGGTGGCTTTGACTTCAAATACACCGTCGCCCACATCTAAAACAGATACGTCAAACGTACCACCACCTAAGTCAAATACTAAAATCGTTTGGCTTTCCTGACGGTCTAAGCCATAAGCTAAGGATGCAGCAGTGGGTTCGTTTAAGATCCGCAAGACTTCTAATCCGGCAATTCTCCCCGCATCCCGCGTGGCTTGGCGTTGGGAGTCGTTGAAATAGGCGGGAACGGTAATGACTGCCTTGGTGACGGGTTCTCCTAAATATTTGCTGGCATCTTCCACCAACTTTTTTAGCACCATTGCCGAGACTTCTTCGGGAACGAATTCTTTGTTCAGTCGCGGGCAGTCGATTTTAATATTACTAGCTTCACCTTTGCGGATTGTATAAGCAACCCGCTTCGATTCGGGGCTGAGTTCGCTATAGTTGCGACCGATGAAACGCTTGACCGAGTAAAATGTATTTTTGGGGTTGAGAACGGCTTGTCGTCGCGCCATTTGTCCTACCACCACTTCCCCTTCGCGACTGACACTAACCACGGAGGGAGTAGTCCGCATTCCTTCTGCATTGGCGATCGCCACAGGTTTACCACCCTCCATCACCGCTATGACTGAGTTCGTTGTCCCTAAGTCGATGCCGACTACCTTGCCCATGCGCGATCGTTCTCCTAGTTTGTCTCAATATAATAATATGTTGAGAACTTTGGCTGGATTTATTGTATCTTGCTGGCAACAGATATAGGAGCTAGGGAGCAGGGAGTCGGGAGTCGGGAGTCGGGAGTCGGAAATGTAGGGGCGGGTTTAGCGAAGGATTCACAGCCCAGACAAAACACCCTGGTGCAGAACCCGCCCCCACCAAAGCCGGGAGTCGGGGAAGGATTCACAGCCCAGACAAAACACCCTGGTGCAGAACCCGCCCCTACCAAAGCCGGGAGTCGGGGAAGGATTCACAGCCCAGACAAAACACCCTGGTGCAAAACCCGCCCCTACCAAAGCCGGGAGTCGGGGATAGATATATTCTTTTGATTTATCCTATGTGTGGCTTGCTCTTGTTCCCCCCTTTTGAAGGGGGGCTAGGGGGGATCTGTTCGTGAAGTAGTAAGTCTTGCGATCCCCCAACTTCCGCCAAATCGGGGGTAATAGACTTATTTGTGCATTGCATGACTTCCGACTTCCAACTTCCGACTTCGCCATGACACATTTTTGTCACATCTGTTGCTTATGCTAGGTCTTTGTAGTGTTAGCAATTGGATTTGACATGTTGGCGATCGCTAGTTTTTCCTTCTTGAGAGGGAGCCAGTTTGCGAACAGGAAAAGTTTAATTAACTTAACAATCATCCGAGCTATGGCTGTAAAGAATTATAGACTCAGCCATACTCAGTCATAGAAACTAGCTCATATATTTGAATTGCCCAGCCAGAGCAAAAATTAGAATTTTTTTTATGCGAGCCTTCGATCTATTTAAAGCAATTGCGTTGAGTGCTGTTGTACTCAGCGTTACAGCAGGTTGTGGCATCTTACCAAAAGAAGCGGCTGATGCGCAATCCCAGGGTAGGGGAGCAGAACAACAGCAACCACCAGCGGTAGAAGTGGCGATCGCCCGTACCGGAAAAATTCGCACGGAACCGGAATATACAGGGACGACTCTACCACTACAAGAAGTTTCGCTCAGGGCGCAAGTAGAAGGGCGGATATTAAAACTCTTAGTCGATGTGGGCGATCGCGTCAAACAAGGTCAAGTCCTCGCCCAGCAAGACAATACTATATTGCGAACGGCGCTGAATCAAGAACAAGCAGAATTAGCAGCCCTTAAAGCAGAAGTTGCTAGAGCCAGAAATCAAGTCAGTAATGCCAAAGCCAGGGTAGAACAGGCACGGTTGGAATTTCAACAAGCACAGTCAGACTCTCAACGCCAACAACAATTGGTCGAACAGGGTGCAGTTGCCGAACAAGCAGCCGAACAAGCCCGTACTAACGCTCAAAGTGCTGGCAAAGTGTTAAGAGCTACTGAAGAAGAAGTCCGTACTGAAGAACAAGCGGTAGCAGCAGCTAGCGATCGCGTCAACGCTCAACAAGCGGCGATCGCTCAAGCCCAAGAACAATTATCCTATGCAAATATCCGTTCTCCAATAAATGGTGTAGTCACGCAAAAAGTCACGGAAGAAGGAAATTTTCTCCAAGCTAACGGTGAAGTTCTGCGTTTAGGAGACTTTCGCCGCGTCAAGGTAAATGTAGAAATCTCAGAATTAGCCTTGGCAAATCTGCGCGTCGGACAGACGGTAAGGGTGAGACTAGATGCCTTCCCTAACCAGACTTTTACGGGAAAAATCAGCCGAATTTCCCCAGCTGCCGATCGCACGGCAAGACTAGTTCCCATAGAAGTCATCATTCCCAACGACAATGGACGGATCGGCAGTGGATTGCTAGCACGGGTGAGTTTTGAAAGTAACGCCGCTTCTAGGGTGGTGGTTCCTGAGACGGCTGTTGTAGAGGATAAGGGGACAAGGGGACAAGGGGGACAAGGGGGAGAAAATTCCCGACTCCCGAATACAGCGACAGTATTTATCATAACTGGAGAAAAAGTAGCAGCGCGATCGGTGAAATTGGGAGAAAGGACAGATGGCAGAGTCGAAATTCTATCTGGGTTGCAACCAGGGGAAAGGTTTGTAGCAAAAAGTGGCAGACTGTTGAAAAACGGTGAAACCGTGCGACTGTCGGTCTTATCGGAAACACAGCAACAGGAATCGTAGGGGCGGGTTTAGCAAATGCATCATCGGCTTCAACAGTCAATCTCGGCTCAAAACCCGCCCGTACCAGGGTCAGAAATTGGAAATTGCGGCGGGTTTAGCAAATATGGTGACAGCATCAACCGTAAATCCTTGCTTAAAACCCGCCCACGCTTGAATTTGTCGATACAGAGTACAGGTAATGCAGCCGCCAACATCGGGATTTAGTATCAGCGCCATTTCGATCCGACGACACATCGCCACACTGATGTTAACTGTAGCCGCGATCGTCTTAGGTGTCTTTTTTCTAACGACACTGCAAGTCGATCTCTTACCTGCGATTACCTATCCTCGCATCGGCGTGCGGCTAGATGTTCCCGGAGTATCGCCAGAAGTTGCAGTTGACGAAATTACTCGACCGCTAGAAGAGGCTTTAGCAGCTACAGAAGGCGTAGTCCAAGTATATTCCCAGACTCGCGAAGGACAAGTCAGTATCGATCTGTTCTTTCAGCCTGGTGGGAATATCGATCAAGCCTTAAATGATGCTACGGCGGCTTTTAACCGAGGTCGAGGTGGATTGCCCGACAATTTAAATATCCAAGAACCCCGATTATTCAAGGTCGATCCTTCGCAATCGCCAATTTATGAATTTGGGTTGACCTCCCCAACACTTAAGCCTGTAGATCTGCGCGTCTTTGCCGATGAAGAACTGGGACGCGAATTAAGTGTCGTACCAGGAGTAGCAGCTGTAGACGTGTCCGGTGGCGTGCAGGAAGAAGTGAGGATTAATATCGATTTAGATCGCCTCCAAGCTGTGGGTGTGGGTTTAACTGACGTATTGGAAGAACTGACAACCCGCAACCAAGATATTGCTGGGGGTCGAATTTTGGGAGAATCCGAACCCTTGACGCGGACTCGCGGTAGATTTCAAACCTCTCAGGAAATTCGCAACTTATCCTTTGAAGCCGCTACCTTTGAGGAAAATAACTCTACACCAGGGGTATCGCGGCGCGTTTACCTGCGAGACTTTGCGGAAGTTATAGACGGGACGGAAGATCAAAGGGTTTTTGCTTTTCTCAACAAAACCCCAGCCGTCAAACTTAGCGTTCAAAAGCAACCAGAAGCCAATACGATCGCAGTGGTTGATGGAGTCAAGCGTCGGATCGAATCTCTACGGCAATCGGGTTTAATTCCCGCCGATGCAGTCATAACTCCGACTCTAGATGAGTCAGTTTTCATTCAAAACTCAATTTCTAACGTTACCAGTTCAGGGTTAATTGGTGCGGGACTCGCCGCGATCGCAGTTCTACTTTTCCTCGGTTCGCTACGTCAAACCATAATTATCGTCCTGGCTATTCCGCTAGCGACCTGCGCTGCAATTATCTTGATGGGGTTATTCGGTCTTTCCCTCAATGTCTTCAGCTTAGGCGGACTTGCCCTCGGCGTTGGCATCGTCGTCGATAACTCCATCGTTATGTTGGAGAATATTGTTGAAGGAGTGAGGAAGGATGAGATTCATGTAGGGGCGCACAGCCGTGCGCCCCTACCAAAAACCTCAATAATCGATCGCGCCGAAAGCAGCAGCCGTGAGGTAGAATCTGCCTTGGTTGCTTCTACCAGTACTAACTTGGTGGCGGTGCTGCCGTTTTTGCTCATTGGCGGTTTGTTCTCTCTCCTATTTAGAGAATTAATTTTAACTATCAGCTTTGCCGTCGCCGCGTCAATTTTGGTCGCTGTCACAGTTGTACCCATGATGACATCAAGATTAATGGGAATAAAGCGATCGAGTGGAATTGGTAAATTTTGGTTGCTGCGAGAATTTAATCGCAAATTTGAGGCTGCAACTCGTAGTTATGGCAACTTCTTAAATCGGCTGTTGCGCTGGCGATTTATTGTTGTCTTTCTGGCTTTTCTCGTCCTGGGTGGTGGTAGTGTGTGGATGGCAGGTCAAATTCCCCAAGAAATTCTGCCTCGCATTGATACCGGACAGGCTAGATTATTCGTGCAGTTTCCTCCTGGTACGGCGTTGGAAACGAACCGTAAGGTGATGAAAATTGTAGACGATATTTTACTCAAACAGCCAGAAACTGAATACATCTTTTCGACTGCGGGTGGTTTTCTGTTTGGCAATAATACCAGTGAAAATCCTCTGCGTGGCAGCAGCAATATTACTCTTAAACCAGGTACTAACGTAGAAGCGTATGTTGCTAGGGTAAGCCAGGAATTCGATCGCCTCAACTTAGTTGAAACAGTTATCCGCCTGCGACCAGGAGAGGTGCGGGGTCTGATCTTAACTAATTCTCCCGTACGAGGGGCAGAGTTGGATGTAATCCTTCAGGGGTCTGACTCAGAAGAACTAAATCGCGCCGGACAGCAAGTTCTCCAAGCTTTGGAACAGCAGGCAAAATTAGCGAGTTTTCGACCCGATGCGACTCCCAGACAACCGGAAGTCCAAATTCGTCCTGACTGGGAACGGGTAGCAGAATTTGGTTTGACAACTCAAGAAATTGGCGAAACAATTCAAACCGCGCTCGAAGGTTCAATCCCAACGCAACTACAAAGAGGCGATCGCTTAGTTGATATTCGCGTCCAATTGAATGAAACTACAATCCAGCGTCCTTCTCAACTCGCCAGCCTTCCCTTATTTATTGAAGGAAATCGGCAAATTCGTCTTGGTGATGTTGCCCAAATCGAACTCGGTCAAGCACCAGGAGAAGTACAACGAATCGACCAAAGACAAGTGTTTATCATAGCCGGAACTCTAGCAGAGGGAGCGAGTTTAGGGCAAGCGCTAGCTGAAGTTAATAACGTGATGCAAAATGTAGAATTACCGCAAGGAATCAACGTCATCCCTAGTTCGGCGGCGCAGTCCAATCAACAGTTACAAAACTCGTTAAAGCTTTTAGGAGGTTTGGCTGCTTTTCTAGTATTTGTCGTGATGGCAGTGCAATATAACTCTTTAATCGATCCTTTCGTCATCATGTTTACCGTCCCGCTAGCCCTAGCTGGAGGTATTTTTGGACTGTACGTCACCCAGACGGCTATTGGGGCGACGGTTTTGGTAGGTGCGGTGTTATTGGTCGGGATTGTGGTCAATAACGCAATTATTATGGTGGAACTAGCAAATCAAATTCGGGAACGGGAGGGTTGTTCTCGTTGGCTGGCAATTCAGCAAGCCGCGCCGCAACGCTTGCGTCCTATTTTGATGACGACAATTACGACTGTATTGGGGATGCTTCCCTTGGCTATGGGTATCGGTCAAGGTTCGGAATTTCTCCAACCTTTAGGAATTGTGGTATTTTCAGGATTAGCTTTGGCAACGTTACTGACTCTATTTATCATTCCCTGCTTCTACGTTATGCTACATGACATTGGCTGGGGTTGGGCAACGCCAATCTGGAAATCTGTTAGCGTTGTGCCAGACAAATTTTTGCATCGTAAACGTTATAAAGATAAACGCTGGTAAGCACTTTAGAGGGAGCAGGGAGCAGGGAGTAAGGGGCGGGCATTGCCCACCATGAAATAGCAATAATTTCATGAATTTAATCAAACTGCTATATGCCAATTAATTCTTTATTTACAGGTCGCGTAGCAGTCATTGCTACTATGCACAAGAAAGAAAAAGCGATCGCCCCCATTTTAGAACCAGAATTGGGAGTGCAATGTGTAGTTCCAAATGACATTAACACAGATATGTTTGGTACGTTTACTCGCGATATTGCCAGACCAGCAGACCAAATTGCTACGGCTAAACTCAAAGCCAAAAAAGCTTTAGAAATAACAGGTGAAACAATTGCGATCGCTAGTGAAGGTTCCTTTGCACCCCATCCCGATCTACCTTTTATTTCGGCAAATCGAGAAATAGTCGTTTTCATCGATATGCTAAATCAATTAGAAATTGTCGGTCAGGAAATTTCCACAGAAACTAACTTTAATAGTCAATCAGTTAGAACGGTGGAAGAAGCCGAGTCTTTTGCTAATAAAATTGGCTTTCCCTCTCACGGTTTAGTTGTCATGCTCAGTTCTGACTCTCTAGAACGCACAGAAATTTTTAAAGGTATCAATACAGAAGAAAAATTAACAGAAATTGTCACTTTCGCCTTAAACAAATCCTCAACAGGGAAAGTGCATATCGAAACAGATATGCGGGCGCTATATAATCCAACTAGAATGCAGAATATTGCTAAAGCTACTAGAAATTTAATTCACAAAATCTCTCAAATATGTCCTAATTGTGCTTGTCCTGGCTTTGACGCGATCGCCCAACGTCGCGGATTACCCTGTGGATTATGCAATCTTCCCACATCTGCAATCCGCTCGGTAGTCTATCAGTGCCAAAAATGCAGTTTTCAACAAGAAAAACTATTTCCGCAGGGTGTTAAAGTAGCCGATCCGTCTCAATGTATATATTGCAATCCCTGAGCGAGTTATTCTAGATCGCAAGATCGCTCTACTCGCATCTTTTGTTACAAAAACAACAGCATCGTCAACTCGGAATCGGAATAGAATATATAACTATAACCAAGGATAGAAGACTAAAGCTTTAAGTTTTGTTAATAAATAAAATAAAAAACATTTAGCTATGCATTGGATTTTCCTTCTGCCGTTTATAACTTGTATAGCGTCTGGGTATCTCTGCAAGAAATCTGCTGATGAGATGGCTTACCTAACAGGAACAGCAGCAATTGTCAGCCTGATTTTAACCTTAGTTTTAGCTCCTTGGCAGATTCAACTGTCGATCCTGGGGATAACAATCTTTGGCACAAAAAAATTACTCTTAAAAAATCTCGCCAGAAGCGAGTCTAATTCGCTCGCCCAAAGCATAACTCAAAGCGATCGCCCTCAAATAGTGATTCCTAACATCTCCAGCGACAACGATGTCGTCGAAGTTAAAGGGATGTATCGCGGTGCGCCTTGGCTATCGAGCCAGGAAAAAACACCTGCACCACAGCCAGATCCCGCCAACCTCAAATATCGCGGTGCGAGTGCTGTACCTGAGCAGCAAGGGAGCAGAGGAGAAGAGAGCTGAGGGAGCAGGGGAGCAGAGAGGCTTCAGGTGCATTCAATTCACGCACCATTACCAATTACCAATTACCTTTTGTATAGTAATTTTAAATATATGTAAATTTTCAGGACGGGGAAATGAGATACTTACGCAGCAAAATAACTAGCAGTAGAAAATATCTGCAATCCTTAGTTTTCTCTTTGGGATTAGTTGTTCTCACGACATTAATGCTGCCATTTCCAGCGATCGCAACTAGCTTATACGAAATTCCTTCAGTCGCGCCAGGGGAGAAAACTTGGGTGATCGATCCGGCAAAAGCAATCAGTGCGATCAACGAAGGTAAGATTGGTAGCGAATTGGAAAAATTGGCAGAAACGACGGGAAATGAAGTTAGATTTGTCGCCATTCGCCGCCTCGACTATGGCGAGACTGCTCAGTCTTTTACCGATAAACTATTCGAGCAGTGGTTTCCCACCCCAGAAGCGCAAGCCAATCAAACTCTCGTCGTACTAGATACCCTGAGCAGTGGTACTGGAATCCGGGTAGGAGATAAAGCTAAGTCGCTGCTGACGGATGACATCGCCAAAAGCGTCATTACTCAAACTATTTTGTATCCTTTACGTGAAGGTGAAAAATACAATCAAGCGTTTCTCGATGCTAGCGATCGCCTCGTAGCTGTTTTATCTGGCGCACCCGATCCTGGCGCACCCGAACAGCTAGCAACTGATGTCGCTGTCGAAAGTACCTACAAAAACACCGAAGAAACTAAATCCAGCAACGCTACTGTTTGGGTAATTGGCTTTCTTGTGGCTGCGACGATTATTCCAATGGTGACTTATTATTTTTATATCAAGTAAGTGGTAACTGGTAGTTGGTAGTTGGTAATTGGTAGCTGCCTATTACCCATTACCCATTACCCATTATCAATTTAATCCTGAACGTATTCTTGCCCGTTGACTAAAGCGATCTCGGCGCGGACAAATTCTCGTCCCAGATAAGCGGCGTGATCTAAGTAAGTCACGGGACAAGTTTGTTCTTGCTCGAAAATTTCTACGCAAATTTCTTTTGCTGTTCTACCCCGATATAGTGTGGTGGAAGTTCGTTGAACTTTACCGCGTGCGGGGATAGGTTTACCCGTTTCAGGATCGACGGCTAAACCGCGATCGTCGATCGCATTGGTGTAATGCTTCGCACAAATTAACCCTGCTTCTCGATCCAGATAAATGATGAAATAGCCGCCTGGGTCAAGGTCAATATGACGCTTAGAAAGTTTATCATCAATTGCCGTTAAGTCTTCTAGCGTCCGCTCCATATCTCATCCCATCATTAACTATTTTTTGCCCTTAACTTAATTTTAAATCTTTCTTCTCTCTATGGTTTTTTCCAATATCTGCTTAAATCTCCAAGTTTTTGCCGCATAACTGTTTTAACAGCAAATATATTTCCTTGCCATAGCGTGCTGGAGTAAATTGCTCGGTAGCCCATTGTTGACCGTTTTCACCCATTTGTTTAGCTAACTCTGGGCGATCGCAAACATGTTTAATTTTCTGCGCTAGCTCTCGCTCGTCTTCCGCAGTATATAACAACCCATTAAATTCATCTCGAATTAACTCTTGCGTACCACCACTCCTCGTACCGATTATCGGCTTACCTGCCCGCATCCCTTCTACAGTCACCCTGCCAAAAGCCTCGCACTTAGAGCATACAAGTACGACATCTGCATTCTGCATCAAGGGAAAGGGATTGTCGGCATAGCCATAAAACTTAATATATTGCTCTATTTGGTTTTTTGTCACAAGATTTTCTAAATACTCTCGGTATTGAGGATCGCCATCGCCAACGATTAATAGCTCTACTCTTACGCCCATATGTACCAGTTGGGCAATAGCGCGGATCGCGTCTTCCTGTCTCTTTCCCTCCACCAATGCACCCACAATAATGCACCTAAAATTTGTTGTCGGAGGTAAGGCGATCGACTCGCCTGGAGTCACGTTGACTGCTTGATAAACCACTTTTAACTTTGTCGGCGCGATCCACTGCTCGTACTTTTGAGCTACAGCTTGAGAGTTGACGATACAAACCTGGGACAGCAAATCTACTAGTTTTAACGTAAGATTGCGACCGAGATCGAAAACTTGTCCGTGATCTTCGTAAACAAACTCGCGGATATGCCATACGTGGGGTTTTCTTGATAGAAATGCGGCAAAAGCACCAACGCCTATGGCAATAGTATTCGTGTAGACAACATCACATTGCCATGCTTGAATTTGAGCGGCGATTTGGAATGCTATGTGGTAGCTTCGCTTCAGCTTCCGCCATCGATCGCGTAAGGGATAATTTGTGGCTTCCAGCCAGCGTTCGTAGGGAATGACACGAACGGGAATATGGCGAAGACTCAATTCGTCAAACAACCGCCCCTGTGCGGGTAATAACACAAAACACTCGACTCCCAACTGCTGAAGCGAGTCTATAGTTTCCAGCAGCGATCGCGGTCCTCCCCGCATATCCGTGCCTGGACAGGCAGCAATGAAGCATACCTTCATCATCTATGTTTATCTAACCTCAGTTACCACAGCCAGCGTAAACTTCAATTAATTCTTGAAAATGTTGTTCTAGCGATCGCACCGTTCGCGCCTTTTGCCAAAACTCGGTTAATAAGTGCGGGTTCTCGCGAATAGTTGAGAGTTTCTGCTGAAAGTCTCCTTTTTTGCCTGGGTCGAAAATGAACGCCGGATGCCGCACAAATTCTTGCGCACCGCCTCGATTCGAGCAAAGTACGGGTACGCGACAAGCTAAAAGCTCATAGGTGACTTGCGGTAAATTATCTTCCCATAGTGGCGGGACAATTCCCAAGTGGATGCCATCTAAGATTTTGGGAAGATTTTCGTGAGAGTAACCGGGATGGTAAATTAATCGATGCAAAGACTGAGCTAAAGAGAGCAAGGGTCCTTTCTGCTGCATTGCCAAGTCTAACTCGGTGCGATCTGCGATTTTACTGGCGACAACGAGTTCTAACGTACTTAATTCTGCTGCTGACAGGCAACGTAATTCTTCCAATAAGAAGTAAAATCCTTTATCTTTTCTCGGTACTCCCATGTAGACGCAGCGAAAGGGTTGCCCTGGAGAGTATACTGCTGGGTTATGTGGCGGGACTGGAAACTGCGTGGCTTTACTACCAATGTATTGCGTACTCAACCGTGCCGGATCGACACCATAGTGCTGATAAATTGTAGCAGTGCGATCGGAAACGGACAGCGCTACATCAACATAACGGTTAATCAGAGAAACAATTTCCTGCCGTCGAAATTGATACGCCTCGGCTTGCTGAGGCAGATTTGCACCTTTAAGTTCTAGGGTTTTGAGCAAGGGCGATCGCGTCTGTACGACTAGCGGTCGTTGAATTTTGTAGAAAATGGCAACGAGTTTTTTCAACAAATTTATAGGTAGCGATCGCCCTTTCAAATCGAGGGAGTTGCCTAAAAATTCTAGTCTTCTCATTGCCAATTCTCGCTCTAAATTTGGCGGTATAGGTAAACAGGCAAGACAGGCTCGTCCGTCTAAATTATCGTCACAATGGCTCTGTTCTAACCGCCACAAATTAACTTGCGGACAAACAGCCCAATAATTATGCAAACTAAACACGACCTTAGCACCACTTTCTTTAGCTATTTTGAGGCAATTAGCGGTTATGCCCTCTAAATTATGAAAGTGAATGACAGAGAAAGGTGCTTGCATGTCTAAAAACTCTTGAAAGCATTTTTCCAGAGCGGGTTGTTTGACATTACCTAATGGATCGTCAAACGCGAAGTGAGAAGGGGCAATAATTGGTGAATTGACGAGTGAAAAAGTGGGTACGTGGGGATGATTTTGGTTGCGAATAGGTTGAATATGAGGGTGTTTTTTGAAGTAACTGTAATCGGTTCCAGAATACAAAAAAGTGACGTGCCAGTTATCTTTTTGAGTTGTAAAGTCAATTAAATTTTTACAGTAAACAGATACACCTCCCCCAGGAGCAGGTTTCTGAAAGTAGGCAGCCCAGTTATAATGAAGTACTCTATATGACATATTAAGTTTTCCTAATTAAAAACTGATAATTGAAAACCAATTATGTAGCAGCAAACGCTATTCTCAATCTTCACTCAGCGCGATCGCCATCAACAATTTGCCACGATCGCGGTTGATAAAACTTACATTGACTCATCGTCCCATCTGATTTAACGCTAAATCGAAAAGACTCAAATACATCAAAAGTATAGATAGAACTTTGTTTTAGTTTAACGCTCATAGTATAAGTTCCAGGGGCTAAACCTAAATAAGGCATTTGCAATTGAATTTCATGTTTTCCTGGTACAACTTCAAAGAACCTTTCATCATTTTCACCGCTTAAAAACAAAACTGCTCCCGTACCACCTTCGCCGCCTAATTCGGTAATTTTTAAATGCAATGTTACATTATCGAACTTTTGATGAGCTTTACAGCCTACACAGAAGGAAGCAGGTTCGCCACTTTTGAGCGACTCTAAAATCTTACTTTCAGCATCTCGAAAAAATAGATGAGTTATGTCTAAGCCAAAACTTTCATTTGCCGATTTTTCTGGCAAATACATGACTTGTGCAGTTGCTTTCTTACTGTCTAGAAACAAATCTTCTTCATACTTTTCGATAACTGTTTCCGTATCGCCAGACGCAATCAATTCACCCTTGACTAGGTAAATTGCCGAGTCGCACACGTTTAAAATTGCCTGGGGATTATGATTGACTAAAACAAAAGATGTTCCCTGCTGGCGTAGCTGGTGTAGTTTGCGATAACATTTTGCTTTAAATTTGATATCTCCTACAGCCAAGACTTCATCAATTAATAAGATTTCCGGTTCTGTATGAATTGCGCAGGCGAACCCTAACCGCGCTGCCATTCCCGAACTATAATTTTGGACTGGTGCGTCGATCGCATCCCAAATTTCAGCAAAGTCTATGACCTCTTGAAATCTGGCTGCGATTTCTTTGGTCGATAATCCTAAAATTGACATATTGGCATAGATGTTTTCTCGTCCCGTCAATAGCGGATTAAAACCTGCTCCTAAAGCAATCAGTGGAGCTACCCTACCCTTAAGTTTTACAGTGCCAATATCCGGTTTAATCAGACCGCTAATAATCCGTAATAGCGTACTTTTTCCAGCTCCATTTGCCCCAACTAAGCCTAATGCTTGCCCCCGACGCAGCTCGAAATTAACGTCTTTCAGCGCCCAAAATTCTTGGGTGCGCAGTGTTTCTGTTCTCTTCCCACCTATTAGCTCCGTGGTGATATCTCGGACACCATAAAATAGCGATCGCCTTAAGTCTCGACAAAACTTTTTTGAGACATTTTCTACCGAAATAACGACTTCAGAATCTTGAGATTGAATGGCAATTTCTCGATCTACTAATTCAGTCATTAGGAACTCACCCTTTCAATCACGAAAGGCATGGCGAGACGAAATGCCACCCAGGTCAATAATAAGCCAACTAGAGTCATTAGACTGGCGATCCAAAATCCCGCCGGGTCTGAGATAACTCCCGTCGTTGCTAGCTCCCGTATTGTTACGAGTAGAGGAGTTACAGGATTCAGCCGTACCAGAAATCCAAACGTTCCTTCGCCAGGAACGGGATAAACTACCGGAGTCAAGAACAGCCAAAACCCCGTAATCATAGTTAGTCCCTTTGATACATCCTGGTATAAAATTCCTAACGGCGCTAATAAAACACCGATAAATGTACCGAATAAAATCAAATGAATCAGCGCTACTGGAGCTAAAATTACCGTCCAACTCACCGGAACTCGAAACCAAATAAACAATCCTACAATTAAAATCAGCTTGATCGCGAAGTTGAAAAAGACCTCGCCCAACTTTGCCAAAATTATTGCTTCTCGCGGAAAATTCACCTTAGCTAGCATCGGCTTAGCTACTGTTACCGCTTGTACTGGACCGTTGAGCGCTTCCACAAAAGTTTGCCACAACGCCGTACTGAACATGACATAAGCTGGATATGGTAAATCTGTAGCTTCAACTGCGATCGCACCTGCATCACTTGCTAGCGTAAATCCTGCTGCCATCACAATCGGGGGCAAAAAAGCCCAAATTACACCCAGAAATGACTGACGGTACTGAGCGCTAATATCTCGTACCATCAGCCGCCATGCTAGTTCGCGAGAAGCGAGTAAGTCTCGTCCCATTTGCTTAAACAACTGAATCGGATGCCTTAATAAGCTTTCAGGCGTATACACCACTTCAAACGGCATCGGATTTGAATTGAGATTTCTCTTTTGCTTCAAGTAGTTTATCCTTCTTCCAAAGTTTGGTAGGGTTGGCAATGCCCACCCTACTGCTACCTTATTATGCTGATACTGGAGTTTTAGGCAACGACTTGGCAGGCTGCTGTTGCACTTCTTGCGGATGTTTGCGAGTATGGAGATCGGTGAGATAACGGTTCAGCCTTTTTTCGATCCGCACTAACATATTCTCTAGTCGAGTCTTGCCCCTGCCAAAGACATAATATTTATTCAGCAGCGGTCTAATGATAAATACCCTGCGTCTTCCAGTTAAATATTCCGACCAACTGCGATACCAATTTTGGTGGTATTTGTCCTCGGTCAGATTCCACTTTTCGCGCAGGCGGTTTAAGCTAGTCGTACCCCAAGCATCGCTCCAGCGTACCATGTAGAAAGGAATTTCGGACAATTCCAATGGCATCCCATTAATGTAGGTGACGAGGGATGTTGGCTCTAAGTAGATGGAACCCCCAGCCTCAAATACGGCTACACAAAAATCTACATGTTCCTTTGTATTCATCATCGCGGGGTCGAGCTGACCGCCAATTTTTTCAATTATCGCCGTGCGCACCAACATGCAATGAAACTCTGCCAAACCAGTTGGCTGTCGTTGTAGGAAGTCACCTAAATCTGCTACGCGCTTACCTTGCTTGTAAATTTTATCGTGCAAACGCCGAGTCGGGCGATCGCCTTTGTTTTCTTCAATGACCGCAGATTCTCCACCTGCACAATGTACGATTTCGTGTAAAGCTTGACCTTGGCACACGAGGGGACTAACTACCGCAGCTCCCGTCTCCTCAGCGCATCGAACCAAATTGTTCAACCAATTTGGGGCAACGACAACATCGTTATCCATGAAGACAACGTATTCTGTATTAACCTGGTCTAAGCCTATATTTCTAGCATAATTTGGTGAAGGGTAATAATCGGTACGAATCAGTTGAAAATTTTTCTCGCGGGCTTGAACTGCTAAGTAATCTCGGATACGCGCAGGGGAGCCACCATCTACGTAAATCAACTTGAAAGGGATCGTTGTATTCTCATAAATACTTTCAAGGGACTTTTGAGTTAAACTGAAACGTTCGCGTGGTACGACTACGATAGTGACTTGTGGTTCTGCCATCTTTGATACGTCCATTTACAACCCTGTTATCTATAAAAAATCAATCGTTTACAAGTCTGTCTACTTGCAAATACTTACACAAGATTGCAGAATTAGGCTACTTACACCAATACCATACGCTAATCCTTACTAGTATCATCAGTCTACTAGTTATGAAGAGGCATGTACATAATAGTAATTCATAAAACATTTACACAATACAGAGGTTTTATGAAGCATGGATGAATGTTTCATGAGAGTTTTTTCATAATTAGTCACAGTGTTATCCACTATACAAATGTCAACGCCGCTTCTACCAAAAGTAGTATATCCTTGGGAGAAGTTGCGGTGTACGATTTGTCATTTGAAGGATGAATTTGCATACTACATAAGTAGCAACGAATATATTCGATTGTTTTTGACTAGATTTTTGGTGTTTGCCCAGTATTGTTGCAGAAATTGCTATTATGCTGCTAGTCTGTTTTCTAAAGAGTTGAATCCTACCTATTGTCTGTCGTCTTGTGAGGGATTATCTCTTAGCAATCGCTCGTATTTAGACTTTTATCTTTCCTCTAGCTTCGATCGATTAGAAAATTTCAAATCAACTTATAGAAACTAGGAACTGACAATGGTTGAAGCAACAATCGCTGTTGTAGTCGTCACCTATAACCGAAAGAAACTTTTAATAGAATGCCTAGACGCAATACTTGCTGGAACGCGCTTGCCAGACAAAATTATCCTTGTAGACAATGGGTCTACTGATGATACACCTGATTTTTTAAAGGCAGAAGGATATCTGACAAATCAACTCATTGATTACATCCGCTTGCCAGAAAATACGGGCGGCGCAGGTGGATTTTATCAAGGTGTAAAGTATGGATATGAAGCAGGTTACGATTGGCTGTGGTTGATGGATGACGATGCCGAACCTGAAATAGATGCTTTAGAAAAGCTCAGTCAATATCTAGATGAACCTGATGTCAGTGCTTTAGCAAATCTCAAAATAGACTTAGAAGGTGAGATATTGCATCCCCATCTAGGGTTTTTCGATCGCCAGACTCATCAGAATGATTTTGATTTTGATATCGAGATTCATCGAAAGATAGAAGACAATTTAGTCAAAAATCATCGGGCTTTAGAAATAGCTTTTAGTTCTTTTGTTGGCATACTAGTCAGTAAAAAAGCAATTGAAAAAATAGGATTTCCCAATAAAGAATTTTTTATTAGAGGCGACGATTTAGAGTATTGCCTTAGATTGAATAACGTAGGAAAAATATTGCTAATTACTGATAGTGTTATTCTTCATAAAGAAGCCTCCGACCAAGGAGCGATCGTCAAGAGTTTCTTCGGTAAAGCCTCATTTAGAACCAATTACAGCAGAATATGGTTGACTTATTTTGAAACTAGAAATGCAATTTGGTTAAGAAAAAACTATGCTAGTAAAACGAGATTTTATTTTAGAACGATTAAATACTATTGTCGCTCTTTAATTGCTATTTTACTCTTTGACGATCGCAAATTTAAGCGCCTAAAATTTCTTACTGAAGCTTATCAGGATGGTCTCAAGGGATATTTTGATAATAATAAACCCAAACTTTTATATGAAGACAAGCTTTGATGTTTTGGTCAAATGAAAAAAAAATTACGCGCGTTATAAGTAAGGTATCAAACTCAGTACTCGAACAATAATTCCTGAAACAAGCTTTTATTTAGCGATTCATGCTTTTCGTAGATGACTCGAAAAAATCGAAATAAGGAGTGCTTGAATGTTCGATTACTTAATAGTGGGAGCGGGATTTGCTGGCAGCGTCCTGGCTGAAAGGTTAGCAAGTCAGTTGGGAAAAAAAATTCTGATTATCGATACGCGATCGCACATCGGCGGAAATGCTTACGATTGTTATAACGAAGCAGGTATCCTCATACATCGGTACGGTCCCCATATATTTCACACCAACTCTCGCGAAGTTTTCGAGTATCTTTCACAATTTACTCAATGGCGTTCTTACGAACACCGCGTTCTTGCCAGTGTTGACGGACAACTCGTGCCAATTCCCATCAATCTCGACACGATTAACCGACTTTACGGACTCAATTTAACCTCATTCCAGCTAGAAGAGTTTTTCGCTTCGGTGGCTGAGCCTAAAGAGCGTATCATAACTTCTGAAGATGTAGTAGTCAATAAAGTAGGCAGGGAACTCTACGAAAAATTCTTCCGCAACTACACGCGCAAGCAATGGGACATCGATCCATCCGAACTCGATAGGTCGGTGACTGCCCGCGTACCGACTCGCACAAACCGCGACAATCGCTATTTTACGGATACATATCAAGCAATGCCCCTGCATGGCTATACTCGAATGTTCGAGAATATGCTATCTCACCCGAATATCAAAATCATGCTCCAAACTGACTATCGGGAAATTGTGGGGACGATACCGTATCGCGAGATGATTTATACAGGTCCAATCGATTTATTCTTCGATTACCGTTACGGCAAGCTTCCTTACCGCTCTTTGGAATTTCAGCACGAAACCGTGAATACGCCCGTGCATCAGCCAGTTGCCGTAGTTAACTATCCTAACGAACACTTGTATACGCGAGTTACAGAATTCAAATACCTCACCGGACAAGAGCATCCCAAAACGAGTATTGTCTACGAGTACCCACGCGCCGAAGGCGATCCATATTATCCCGTACCGCGATCGGAAAATACTGCACTTTACAAAAAATATCAGGCACTAGCTGACGCAACTTCCGGGGTGCATTTTGTCGGCAGGTTGGCGACTTACAAGTATTACAACATGGATCAAGTCGTCGCTCAGGCTTTAACAATCTACAAAAAGCTCAAGGAAACTGGAAATAGACAATCGCCGGAACTATCAGCCACCTGTTACGTATCTCGCTGATTGTAGGGTAATTCAGCGTTGATTACCTCGATTTCTTGCCGTTCTAACTCATTGACCTCACGAATGTAGGAAGTTAAAATTTGCGCCAACCGTCGATGATAAAACCGATGTAAGCTGTGATTGACACTAGCAGGGAAACCGCGCCGTTTTTTATGCCTTCCGCCCGCGCCAGGATCGAAAGTTTGAATCCCATTGGCGATCGCCCATTCAATCGGCTTGTAGTAGCAAGCCTCGAAGTGCAAGCAATCGATTTCTTGAAAACTGCCCCAATAACGACCGTAGAGGCGATCGCCCTTCGTTAAACAAAATGACATGCCCATCGGCTGTCGCTTATCTCCTGCTCGATCTCCTACATGGTAAGCCGCCACAAACAACACGCGATGGCGATAATGGGCGTGTAACTGCTCGAAAAACTTCTTGGTCAAATACTTGCTACCCCACCAGCCGAATTTATCACAGGTATCGGCATAAAAATGATACATTTGCGGAAATAAAGACTTATGGATCTCATCTCCCGTATGAGTCACCAACTCTAAGCCTGCATTTGCTACGGCTTTGCGTTCGCGCTTAATGTTGCGGCGTTGGTTGGCGTTGAAGACTCCGAGATAATCGTCAAAAGTGGCAAAATCTCGGTTTTGCCAGACATAGCTGTGGTGCAACCACGTCATAAATCCGTGTCGTTCTAATGTGGGTCGCCATGCAGGATCGACATAGAGAAAATGACACCCAGAAATACTGTGGCGATCGCAAAAATGGTCGATTGCACTCACCATCAGCGCCGTCATTTCATCTTCATCTTCCCCTGGCGCAATCAAAAATCGATAGCCTTCAGCAGGGGTAAAAGGTGTCATGCCTAAGAGTTTTGGATAATACTCTACACCGATCCGTTGTGCCAGATCTGCCCATTGGTGGTCGAAGACAAACTCACCCTGGCTGTGACCTTTCAGGTACATGGGAGCGGCTGCAACCAGCGTGCGATCGCGCCATATTGTTAAATGATTCGGCAACCATCCAGCCCTCGCCGTAGCACTACCAGAAGTTTCTAGATTATTCAACCACTCCCACTCCAAAAACGGAGTTGCTAGAGGTAATGCCAAAGCATCCCATGCCGACTGAGGAATTTCAGCAATTTTGTTCGTCCAAGCAACAGAATATTGCGGTTTAAGTTGTTCCACCATTGTTAGGGAGTAGGGAGCAGTAAGTAGTGGAAATACAAATGACAAATGACCAATGACCAATGACCAATGACCAATGACAACTAGCCACTGTTACTTAAGTTAATCTAACTATTGCGATCGTTGCAGGCGATAGTGGAGAAATACTTCTTGTGCTTCAACTTGAGCTGATAATAGTTCCAGTCGCGGCGCTAAATTTTCTGGGAAACCCATCCCTGCTACTGGGCTAGGGGCGTTTGTTCCCCCTAAAAGTAAAGGACAGACAGTCAACCACATCTCATCGATTAAATCGACTGCTAGCATCGCCGCCACCAACTCACCCCCACCGAGAACGGCTAAGCGTTTGATTCCTAAAGAGAATAACTGTTCTAAAGCAAATGTCCAGTCGATTGTTGGTAGTTGGTAGTTGGTAGTTGGGTGGTGAGTAGTGAGTGGTGAGTGAGGTTTGGTTCTCCTCTGCTCCTCTGCTTCCTTGTCCCCCTTGTCTCTCTTGTCCCCCTTGTCTCCCTTGTCTTCCTTGTCCCCATTTTGAATTTTGAATTTTGAATTTTGAATTTTGTCTCCGACTCCCTGCTCCCCCACAATCACTTTCTCAAATTCCGATCGCCCCTGCCAAGACTTTGCCCCAGCCGCAGATGTGAGCAACCAACGAGGTACGGGTTGGCGAAAAAATCGCCACTGAGGATCGATCTTGGCACTAGCAGAAGCGAGAATCTGAATTGGTTGTGATTTTTGATGATTTTGTAGTCTTTGATGCAGTAATTTGGCACTAGTTACGCTTAAGGTTGTGCCGTAAGCGCGAAGCGTACCAGCCCCAAATAGTGTGGCATCGGCAGCAGCTATTTGTTGTTCGAGATGGAATCGATCGCGCTGGGAGGAAAAGCGAGCAGGCGATCGCCTCGCATCGGCAATCTTACCATCGGCACTCATTGCCAAGATAACTGTTGTATGGGGACGACTTCGAGATCGATCCACGAGCTGCTACCTAGTTTTAAACGATCGAGCGCGTTGGCAACCATACAGTAAGTAAGTAGACAGGAAAATTTACAAGTATGTAACAAAAAATTAATTAGACTGATTCGAGTGAAATTTAACACGCCTGGTACTATAGTTTCCTCTTTCTC
>NZ_JACJQX010000052.1:0-37319 GCF_014696895.1 Chroococcidiopsis sp. [FACHB-1243]
TGCTACTGTTGGCTGGGCATAAGAAAGCCAAATGCTTCAAGATTTGTAATTCTACATTCATTGCTCTCCTTACCTTGTAGAGTTTTATCTTTTGATTCCTTATATTCATTCTACTCGGAAAGTGACAGAAGAGGGATATCTACTAAAGAACCCTCATTTTTTTACCAAAAGAGATGTTGAAAAAATCTTTTGAACTTATCCTCTCTACAAGCCTCTGACGAGGCGAAAACATTGAGAAAAGTGTTGAAATTATTCTGCACTTTCTCACAATTCTTAACCGCTGACGCGGCGAAACCATTGAAACTGAATTGGAGCCATAACTTATGATTAACCAAGTTTCTATTCTCGGCAACCTCGCTACTGCTCCTCGCCAAGAAGTATTGCCTTCTGGCACTGTTGAGGTTAGTTTCTAGCTAGTGTGACTTCACCAAACCTCTTATGCAATGATGAAGGGCATTAGTTACGCTAGGATGAGCACCCTTTACCTTCTCGCTTGCCCTGATGCTTCCCCCACTTTATGTGCGTTCCTTGAGCAAAACTGAGCAAGCTGCCCTTAAACAAGGACTGCGCTCGTGCATATGCCTTTACCCGCCGACGTTGTCAAATTCTGCTAGCCAGTGCCAGGCGAACCAAATCCAAGGAAATTGCAACTGATGTTGGTTGCAGTGTACAAACGGTTCGCAATACTATTCGTGCTTTCCAGCAGCAGGGATTAGCGTGTTTGCAAGCCGAATCGAGCCGCCCTAAAACCGTCAAACCCATTTTTGATGAGGACAGGCGTACCCAGTTGCGCTCTTTGCTCCATACCAATCCCCGGCATTAGACTTGCTCGCCGAGATGTGCCAGCAAGGGGATCGCCGAGAAGCAGGTGAGCCGCACCACGATTGAGTCAGCCCTGAAAGCAATGGGGATCACCTGGAGCCGAGCCCAAGCTTGGATTGTTTCTCCCGATGAGCAATATGAGCTAAAAAAGCGACAACGCAACCGACTGATTGAGTTGAGCGAGCAGAACTCAGACTGGATGGTGGGATTTCTCGATGAAGTCTGGTGGAGTCGGTTGCGTGACCCGATGATGCACAGTTGGAGCGAGGACGGACAGCCTTTGCAGTTGATTGAGAAGACAACTGACAAAACCGAGGTTGACCCGAAGGCAATTGCTTGTTATGACCTGTACTTGAGAGCCGAATCCCAGATGCTGGTGCGCTTTGTCGCGCAACGCCCCGTGAGTGAAATCACCTGTAGCTTTTTGGAGTGGGTGTGTCAGCAAGTCAGTGAAATGGGGAAACGGGTGATGCCATTGATCTGGGATCGCGCGACTTGGCACTTATCACAACAAGTGCAGCAATGGATTCGCCAGCCATCACAACCGTCAAGTCAAGCACACTGGAAGCGGAGTTCGGTTGATTGTCTGTAAACTTCCGGTTAAAAGTCCCTGGTTGAATGCAATTGAACCCCAGTGGATTCATGCCAAACGAGCGATTGTTGAACCACAGCGCAAATTCACAGCACTAGAGTTGCAGACCAGAGTCTGTGATTATTATGAATGCCCTTTACTCGACCCACTTGCAAAAAAGGTCTCCTGAAGATGCACTAGATACATTCCACAAGAAATTTTAGAACAAATAAATCAGCATATTGAGACTTTACCTGAACCAGTAATGCGAATGGTACTGGTTATTCAAGACGCTGGGATGCGTATAGGGGAATTGTGCAGACTAAGATTTGACTGTTTGAGGCAAGATTCGGCAGGCGACTGGTGGCTTAATTATCATCAATTCAAGATGAAAAAAGACCACATTATTAGTATTTCCAGAGAGCTTACAGGAGTCATTCAAGAGCAGCAAAAATACATCAGGAACAACTTAGGTTCAAGTTTTGAATATTTGTTTTGTGGTAGAAGGATGGGGACAAAGCGCTTTATGCCATTGAATAAACCAATGAATCCAAGTGCGTTTACCGATTACCTCAAAAGGTTAATCACCACAAACAATATATGTGATACGTCAGGCAAACTTTGGGATCTTACAGCCCACCAGTTCCGCCATAGCGTCGGAACTCGCATGATTAATAATGGTGTGCCACAGCATATTATTCAACGCTATTTGGGGCATGAGTCACCCAGCATGACCGCTACCTATGCCCATCTATTTGACTCAACCTTGAAAAAGGAGATTACCAAGTATCAAGGCAGAACCGTGAATATTTCAGCTCAAGTTTTGAGTGCTGAAAATCCCGAACTTAAAACATCTGACCTGCAATGGTTTAAACGTAACGTTCAAGCCCAGGCGCTGCTTAATGGGTCTTGCGCCCGTCCAATCATTAAAGGTGATTGCCCACACGCTAATGCCTGTTTAACTTGTGGAGACTTCCGCACAACGCTTGAGTTTATAGACCAGCATAAGGAACAGTTGGAGCAAACGGAAAAGATTATTGAGAAGGCTAAGGCTAATAATTGGCAGAGGCAAGTAGAAATGAACGACAAAATTAAGACTAATCTTGAAAACATCATTTCATCTTTGGAGTCCTAATAATGCCTAGAGTAGGTAATCCTGACGGTTTACGAAGTGCCGCAGAGCAGAAGAAAAACGAGGCTCTAGAACGAACAGACAAAGCTATTTCTCAAATGGTTAAACAGGGCAAGAAAATTAACTTTCATACGGTAGCTGTTGCCGCCGGAGTATCCGTTGCCTACCTTTATAAATATGATGCAATTAAACAGCGCATTGACCAGTTAAGAAAGCAGCAATCTCCCATCAAGGGACTTGTACAAAAAGCGGGCGCTTCCGTTGATTCCAAGGCAGCTATCATTACAACTTTCAAGGAGCGGATTAAAAAGCAGGAATTGGAGATTAAGAGATTGCACGACCACATTGAGGTTACTCAAGGAATTGCCATGCAGGTTCCTGAACTTAAACAACAGATAGAATTCCTTAATTCTGAAAACTTAAAACTTAGGGAACAACTGGATGACTACCGCAGACAAAGAGAAGTTTCACCTGTTTCTGAACCGCTTGTTAATAACAAAATAAATTCCTTAGCTCAGAAGAGAATAGAAAGGTCGGACGTTAGTGACAAGATTAAGCTAGAACTTGCCTCTCTTGGCATTAAACTAAACACAACTCTGAGTAAGACAATCAAATCACCTTCTGTTGAACTTGTTCTAAGCGCTATTCAAGCTTTAAAAGAGGCGATGGCTAGTGGCAATATTGAAAGACCAGGAGGTTGGCTTAATGCGGTAATAAAAAATGGTTGGAAGCCTAACGAGAAGTATGTTAAAAAAGGTGAATGGGAAAACTTCAATGAATGGTTCAATCTAGCGAAAAAACAAGGATTGATTGTAGCAAGTATGAAGGATGATGGCGATAAGCTTTATGTCTTCACACCTGACGGCACACGATTATCCTTTGAACAAATGTTGGCTGAGTATCCACTTGATATCCTACGTGGAAAGTCAGATTTACCTATTTTGTAGAAACCATAAACAACAATAAAACTATTGCTAAGTCTGATTTTTAGCAATTGAGCTAAAAATAAAGGATTCCTCCCGCAACTCTCGCAAATTCGCCAAAGTGTGGGAGCAGACAAAAATTACCTTGCGTTTGGTCATCAGCTACTTTAACTGGATTTGGGTACATTCTAGTTTAGCTTATCTACAACTGTAATAACAATGCTCAGATGTGGATGGTCAGACACTACCAAGGCTTTTCGTTCTTCAACCCCAAATGCGCTGAAGAGTTGGCTAAAAAATCTCGTTCTACCTTCAATTGTCCAATCTGACGATACAATTCATCAATCTGAGCTTGTTGGCTCTCATTGCCAGATTTTGTCTCACTCCCCTTTTCAAACAGGCTGCTAGCTTCATCTAACAACTGCATTGGACAGTTGTTAATCATAGTGGGGTGTAACTCATACTGGTTTGCCAATTGCGAGACGGTCTTCTCGCCTCGAACAGCTTCCAATGCGACTTTAGCTTTAAATTGTGGACTATACTGCTTACGTTTGTTACTCATGAACTACTCCTATCATGTTTTGGAGGTGTTTCAAAAGTGTTGATATAGTATTAAACTGGCAAGCCAAACTCATATCGATTAATGAATAGCCTAATTACAATATCGTGCATGAGAACCGTTTTAGAAAAGCAAATTGAATTCCTTTGCTAAACGTTTAATCCGTGTTCGCAGATTCAAATGTTTGTTTTCTATTTTTTGTGTATTTTGTTTGCCTATTTCATGTTTTTTTGCTTCCAGATGGCGTTCATATGCCCCCCAACGATCCGTGTAAAAACGTCTAATACCAAAAGGGGATAGTAGTGCTTTTAGTTGCAGAAAGATTTCATCTTTACGAGTGCCGAATACATAGGCTAAAACTTTTCCAGTTGCGTGGTCGCGCTTCGTGCCACAGCCACCGAGGGTTATCTTTTTTCCCGACATAACTCCACATCTCATCGCTCCTCAGCTTCTACCCCTTGTAGCGACTCTAATGGCTCAGCCAGACAAATTTCTACTTTAACTTCTTCCGGGTTCAGTTATTCTATAACTGCTAATTTTACTTGTTGTAATTGAGGTTTCTTTTTTTTAATTCTTTGATGACAGTACTAGTACTCACATGGAAAACTCTTGCAGTATCTCGAATTCCACTGCCATTAAGTGCTATGTCAACGATTTGTTCCTTAACTCTTTTTGATGAGAGCATGTCACCTTTTCCACCAGCAATTCTGCTTAGCAGTTGGGTAGTGGTGAACCAATTAACCGAAAGATTCTTAATATCTTCATTACCCACGTTCTGAAGATAATCAAAATCAGCAACTATAAAGTTTGGAACGGAAATAGTTTCTAAGAACTTCCTATACTTCTCTAAGTTAGTCTTTCCATAAACCTCTAAAACTTCTATAACTTCAGAGGTTTCTGAAAACAAGAACTGGTAAAAATTAATCAGCTCTTCAAAGAAGAGTCTATCTGTAACCTGAGGGGGCGACATAAAAGCTAGGATGCTTTTAGGATAAGCTCCATAGCTCTTATGCCTCGGAAATAATACTCGAGTTTGTTGCGATTAATCTCATTAACTCTCGAAATAATTCCCAACAATCATCGATAAAACCAATTCAGGCTTGACCATATAAGCCGATATAAAAGCTGCTATGTCTTCTTGGAAGCCGCCTTCTTTCTTTAACTCTACCAACATATTTTTGTCCTTTAAATATTGCCATACTATAGGCAAATGCGATAATTAATATCAAGGATATCAGCCGCTCGCCCGATACATTAGTAGCTTCTAAATGATAATCACCACTCTTGAAATCTTACGCACATCTCCTCAATACTAAAGCGTTATTTATAAGCATTGATAGCAGAAGAAAATCAGAAAGAGTTGTTAAGATAAACCAACCTACTTCGGCAGTCCAACCATGTAATGTTCGCTGCCACTTACAAGCGAGATTAAAACAAGCGAGCTTTATGAGTTTTCGTTACCTTGACACCCGCTAGGAACAAGGAAAATTCAGGCTTCAATTCTAGTTCATCTAACTCACGCCAAATTCCTTTTTCTACTTCCACGAATTCAGATTTTTTCAATCGCAAACAGAATTCTACTTTCTGCTCCCTCAGCTAGTTAGCCAATTTGATTGAGCAAAACTCTCGGTCGCCTAAAACAATAATTTTATATTGCTTAAATAAGGAGAATACTTGAAAAAATAGTCTTTTTTGTTCTACCTCATTACTGCTACCTATTTTCGGTAAAAGCTCAAAATATATAGGAATAGCTCTTTTGTTATAAACTACACTAATCATGATTAAGTTGATTTTTGCCCAACTCGTTCGATCGATTACTAAATAGAGTGGTTGGTTTTCGAGAAAGTTTAGAGCTAACCAATTTTCAAGTATCGGAAACCAAAGAGTTTCAAAATTGAAGAGTGGTAATGATAAATATTTTTGAACTTTTTTTCGCCTACTTTCAAACAAAATTGGTAAAGGCAATGCAGTAGCTATCTTTTCTAAACTGACTTCTTTTAAAACTTGCACGACATTAATCAGAAGATGAAAAAACAACAACTCAGTTGGATGAGCGTTGATTTTCTAGGTGTGTTTGGTACAATGAAGGTAACATTTTATCAAGAGATAGGTTTTGTTGAGAATGACCGACCTATTTTTTTTTCCATAATTCGGTCAAAACATGACACTGTCTCGGTTTTGGGTCGCTTGTCGCCCCCTCAGGAACACAAGATATTTTTAGCTAAGAGGATAAGGATTATAATTCTATGATTGAGACGACCATTAAAAACTTTCTCAACTTGCCGGGAGTGATTGGATTAGGAATTATTCTCATTCAAGAGCAACCAAAATCATACCTATGTCTGAAAGAGCAAAGCGTGCAATGGCAAGTCAAAGAATTTCTCAATCATAACTTTGTTCGTAATATCATCAAAAATCCCGATGCATTTGATATTTTTGAATTTCCGATTCATACAAATTACGTTTATACATATAAAGTAAGTTCGCAAGTCACCTTATTAGTTTTGACGAGTATGGGACTAGCAGCAATTAAAACGATCGCTAACCTACAACTAAAAACTGTACTCAAAAAAGATGTCGAACAAACAATTGCTATATTTCAGAAATTAGCTAAAGAATTTCCTCTCGTTCGTGCGATCGCCCAACCAATTTCACAGACAGTTTCTCAAGCATGTAATGAAATTCAGAGCGTGTCGCTCAAACAAAAGGAAAAAATTACTGTTTTAGAATTATTGAATGCTCTCAACCATTTAAGTAAATTTACAAGTACTTACATGGGAAGAAAATCGACAATAAAATATTGGGATTCTACGCGCCCCAAACAAATTGAGTGTTTGGCATACTTTCAGATGGATGAGAATGCTGAATTCATTTTGACTGGCAACGATACAGAAATTGTCAATCAAATGCAGCACTATTGGATTAGAAAGTGGACGAGTACCTTTCTCAGAAAGACAGCACTAATTCTACCCAATTTGCCGGAGATGGTTGCCCAAAAATGCTTGAGCGATCGCGAAAAATTTTTGGTTTTTCCTCTCCAAGCTGACAATACTGAATCTCAAACTTCGGTTACTGTATAATAAATTTCTTTACAATTCAATTGTATTTGTTGTTACACAGATCCGATCCCCTAACCCCCTTTAATAAGGGGGTTCATAGGGGATCTTCTGCGATGTAGTCACAAAGAATTGGTATTACAATAAATTCATACCATTTTGCTTTTTGACTGCAACCAATGTAACTGAACAACTACCAACAAGAAACAAACAATGCACTTGCGATCTGTTGGAGAATTATTAAAAGAGACATTTCAGGAGTGGAATCAGGATAAAGCATCGCGGCTAGCAGCAGCCTTAGCATATTACACGATATTTTCGCTCGCACCACTACTGATGATCGCGATCGCTGTGGCAGGTGCAGTATTCGGTGAAGAAGCTGCTAGAGGAGAAATTGTCACCCAAATTCAAGATTTAGTAGGAGAAGCGGGGGCAACAGTCGTACAAACTGCACTTGCTAACGTCAATCAAACCAAAACGGGTATTGTTGGCACTTCGATCGGTCTTGCTACACTTCTGTTAGGTGCAACAGGTTTATTTGGCGAAATGCAAGACGCACTCAATACAATTTGGGAAGTTGCACCAAAATCAGGACAAGGAATCTGGGTATTAATTCGCCGCCGTCTGATCTCATTTAGCATGGTTTTAGGGATTGGCGTTTTATTGTTATTATCCCTATTTTTGAGTACGGCACTAGCAGCATTTAGCAGCTTTATGAATAGTTGGATACCAGGTTTAGCCACTGGATTATCTGTTCTCAACTTTGTCGTTTCTTTTAGCTTGATGACATTACTATTTGCGATGATTTACGTCATCCTACCTGATGTCAAAATTGCCTGGAAAGATGTTTTAGTTGGTGCGGCAACAACGGCTTTTTTATTCACAATTGGCAGAACGTTATTGAGTATATACCTCGGTAGTGCAGCCGTTAGTTCGACCTTTGGTGCAGCTAGTTCCCTTGCCGTTCTCTTAGTTTGGATCTACTATTCTGCCCAAGTTTTCTTTTTAGGGGCGGAATTTACTCAAGTTTATGCCCGTAAATATGGTTCTGAAATTGTGCCGACAAAAAATGCTGTTTCTGTTGCTGCTAACCGACTACCATCTGTAGATCCTCAAAATTCACCGCGTATCCGCCCTCGCCGCCGTTCTGGTTTTTTGACAAAGATAAAAAACTGGTTTGGCAGACGATGACAGAGGTAAAACCAAACTCATCCCTACTACCGAGGCAGAGCGGGCATAAAATCTGTTCAAATAGAGAAGGTGCAACAATTCTGGATTGATGACAGATCGAGTTTTAATTCTTGGTGGCAGGGGAAGAATCGGCAGCAGTGTAGCCCAAGACATTGCCAGTCATACATCAGCAGAAATTACCATCACTAGCCGTAACCCCGATACAGTAACCACAGTTAGCAAGCAACTGGGTTCTCACGTTCGACCGCTAGCATTAGATTTAGCAGATAAAGCTAAATTAAAAGAAGCGATCGCCTCTTCCAATCTCGTCATTCATTGTGCCGGACCCTTTCACTTCCGCGACGCTAGCGTTCTGAAAACTTGTATCGAAACGGGTGTAGATTATCTCGATGTTAGCGATCATCGGTCTTTTACCCGCAAAGCTTTAGATTTATCTCCAGCGGCTTCAGCTGCTGGAGTGACAGCAATCGTCAATACAGGTGTTTTCCCTGGAATCTCAAACAGTATGGTACGCCAGGGAGTGGAAAAATTAGACCAGCCGGAACGCATCCACTTAAGTTACTTAGTAGCGGGTTCTGGAGGTGCTGGCGTGACAGTCATGCGAACGACATTTTTGGGGTTACAGAAGCCTTTCACCGCTTGGATTGATGGTCAGTGGATGGAAATTAAACCATATAGCGATCGCGAAGTCGTAGATTTTCCAGCACCTTACGGTAAATCTGGCGTTTACTGGTTTGATATGCCAGAAGCTTTTACCTTACCGGAAGCCTTCCCCGTCAAAACCGTAATTACCAAGTTTGGTTCCGTTCCCGATTTTTACAATCATCTCACTTGGATTGCTGCCCATGTCTTCCCCAAATCTTGGATGCAACGGCGCAGTGCAATCGAATTTTTAGCCCATGTCAGCCACTATATGACCGATGTAACAAATCGTTTTAGCGGGATTGGAGTTGCAATTCGTTCCGAAGTCACGGGGTTAAAAGACGGACAGCAGGCGAGTTATTGTTCGACGTTGATTCACGATAACACCGCGATCGCTGCTGGCTGCGGTACTGGTAGTATTGCCCAACTTTTATTATCAGGCAAGCTCAAGCACCCCGGCGTTTCGACTGTAGAACAAGCCTTGTCTACAAATTTATTTGAACAAACTATGGCAAGTCGTAATATTCACATTCAGCAGCAAATATATTTGTAGGGGCGCACAGCTGTGCGCCCCTACCTACATTTAATGGAAAACGTTAATATTATGCTTCCTTTGATAGAAGGAATAGATATAGCAGAAAATGTAAGCTGCTCTCATCGTCAAACTTTTTGAGAGACTGTCATGCGTGGGATTTTATCCAATCTAAAACAAGGGCTTTTGCAAAAGCTTTTACTGTTATTTTTCGTGAGTTTACTTGGCTTTTTTGGCACTGCGATCGCGAACTATTCACCAGTTTATGCAGCGACTTTAGAAGAGACACAACTCATCCCTCCAGAATATAAACCCACTCCAGAAGAGAAGATCGAGCGGGCATATGAGTATAGCGAAGCCACGGGAAGAATGGAAGAGGCAAAACAAGCAAGAACTAACTCTAATCAAAATTTCGATTCCAACTTAAAGGCTAATATCAAAAATATCGATGCTCAAGCCCAAGAAGGTAAAACTAGTCTCAAAGATAAGGCAAAAGAATTACTGGAAAAAATAGCAAAATAGCACGGATGTAGAGACGTACATGGTACGTCTCTACGCAGTATTTACTCGCTTTGTTCGGGTAGAGTTGCGTGTTTTGCTCGTCTACTTTTTCCTTTGATTCTACGCTCGTACCAACTCATTAAAGGTGTGGCACTAATTCCATGTAAAACTACAGAAATAACGATTGTTGTGAAAGTAATCCAGGCAATTTGTTCTGCCGCACTATCTTTTAAACCTTCACCAAAAGCGTAGAAGAGATAGTACAAAGAACCAACACCGCGAATACCAAACCAACCAACTAACCAACGACTGGCAGGATGCAAGCGACGGCGATCGCATTCTACCGGAGGATTTGTTGCTATCGTGCTAATCCACGCTCCTACGGGACGGATGACAAAGAGTAATAATCCTGCCACAATCAGTGAATTTCCGAGATATTGCCACAAGGGTTGCATTCTCAACAGCGATCCTAGTAACAGAATTGTACCGACTTCCATTAACTTTTCAATTCGTTCGACAAATTCTAATTCGGACTCGCGTTTTTCTGGATTGTCTGCGTAATTTCGCTGGACGACTAACCCCGCCACAAATACAGCAATAAATCCATAACCGTTAACAATTTCTGTCAAGGAATAGGTAATCAAAATCGTTCCTAAAGCAACAAAATCCTCCATTAAAACATCAGCAGGACGACGTTTTTGTAGCTTGCGATCGATCCAAGTAATAGCTTTGGCTACGGCAATTCCTACCACAATTCCAGAGGCGATCGCCCAAATTAAATCCACGGCTACCCATTGTTTAAACCAATTATCTAAATTGGGGTCTTTGAATAAATGCAAGCCAAAATAGACAAAGGGAAATGCCAGTGCGTCATTCAAACCTCCTTCGGAAGTCAGACCAAAACGTAATTCATCCTCATCGTCAATGTCTGCTAGCTGCACTTCTGAAGCTAATACGGGATCGGTAGGGGCGAGAATTGCACCCAGTAACACGGCTGCACCCCAATTCATGCCCAACAACCAATGTCCTACTGCTGCCAGCGCTACAATTGAAATGGGCATGAGAAACCCAATCAATCTGGCTGTAATTTGCCATGCTCGCAATTGTAAGGGACGGTTCATTTTTAAGCCACAACTGAACACCGAGACAATTACAACAAATTCGGTCAGCCGTTGCAAAAACTCAGCATTTGGCTGCACTTGAATTAATTTGAAGCCGTAGGGACCGAGAATAATCCCTACAACTAAGTAAATGAGGGCAAAGGAAAAAGGTAAACGGGAAATCCAACCCGAACCAAGGGTGACTGCTAGCAGCAGCAACCCAATGACAAGTAGATCGAGAATATAAATATCCACCATAGCGATCGCCAACGAGAAAACGCTAGGAAAGTTTAAGGCGATCGCGGTTGACTCTACATCTGCTTGGGGTAGATTATTCTCAGTAATGCAGTATCTGTATTTTGACTACTTAAGGCTGGTGTAACAATAAAAAAGATTTAGAAAGAGAGTTAGAGCCATAAATTATGTTTCTACCCCAAGGTCCAAAAACTCCACCGCTCGTTCAACTGTTACAGTGGATTGCTAATCCCTTTGCTTTAATGGAGTCTTGCGCTCAACGTTATGGTGACTGGTTTACTCTCAAGGTAGGTTTAAATTCTTCTCCCCTGGTCTATGTCAGCAGTCCCCAACTGTTACAGGAGATATTGACCAACGATACTTACAAGCAGTTCGATGCACCTGGAGAAATGAACGAAATTCTGACTCCATTATTAGGAAATTGTGGAGTCATGATGCAAAGTGGCGATCGCCACCGCCGCCATCGCCAACTGATGGTTCCACCCTTTCATGGCGATCGGATGAAGGCATACGGTGAAATCATTACCGAGATCGCCAAACAAGTCACCAGCCAATGGAACCCGAATCAGCCTTTCTCTGTGCGGGATTCCATGCAAGCCATTTCCTTCAATGTCATTTTGCAGGCTGTTTTCGGCTTGAGAGAAGGAGAATCCTATGGACAGATCGAAAAACTCCTCTACGACATGCTGGAGTTAACGAACTCGCCCCTCAAAGCCAGCCTCTTATTCTTTCCCTTTTTACAACGAGATTTAGGTGAGTGGAGTCCGTGGGGGAACTTTTTGCGTCAAAAACAGCAACTCAACCAAATCCTCCAAACTGAAATAGAAGCACGTCGCGCCAATCCCGATCCCGGGCGTACCGATATCCTCAGCTTACTGATGGCGGCGCGGGATGAAGCCGGAGAACCGATGAAAGATGAGGAACTACGCGATGAGTTGATAACTTTGCTAGTTGCAGGTCACGAAACCACGGCTACAGCTTTGACATGGGCATTATATTGGATTCACAAGCTGCCCGAAGTCCGGCAAACGTTGCTGGCAGAACTTGACATTCTAGGGGATACACCAGACCAAAACGCGATCGTGCGACTGCCCTATCTGAACGCTGTCTGTTCTGAAACTCTACGGATTTATCCGATTGGAATGCTTACTTTTCCAAGAGTCGTGCGATCGCCCGTTACTCTTTTAGGACAACAGTTAGAATCAGGTACGGTATTAGTAGGTAGCATCTATCTCGCCCATCAACGCCAAGACCTGTACCCCGAACCAAAGCAATTTAAACCAGAACGCTTCCTAGAACGGCAATTTTCTCCTTACGAGTACTTACCCTTCGGCGGCGGCGTGCGGCGCTGTATTGGTGCAGCTTTTGCCATGTTTGAGATGAAACTCGTCTTGGCTACCATCCTATCTAACTTAGAACTCTCGCTAGCCAACAACCGCCCCGTACATCCCGTAAGGCGAGGTTTAGTCTCAGCCCCTACCAAAGTTGAAATGGTTATGACTGGACGGAGGAAGAGAGCTGAGGGAGTTGAGGAAGCTGAGGAAGCTGAGGGAGAGAAGAGAGCAGTATACAGGTAAGAATTCATTAACTACTAACTATTAGTGAAGCAGTCAACTGTCAGCTGTCTTCACAAAGTGTAGCGTCTACTAAGAACAAATGACAAATGACAAATGACCACTTACCGAATATCCCGATACAGTCGCTTTAAATATGTGGGAGAAATACCAAATCCCCACAAAAAACCGACATATAGATATATTGCTGTTGCTTGCCAAAATCCCCAACGGGCAACACGGCGATCGCTACTTTGGACGATGCGATTGACTTGCCGGATGCGCCCTTGCCGCACTAATTTCAAGCAGAAATCGGCTTCTTCCATAATTGCCAGAGTGCGATCGAAGCCACCGCATTGCCAAAAATCAGTTCGACGACAGAAAATCGCCTGATCGCCAAATAGTAACCTCAAACCCTGAAAAAATAAGTGGGGACGAAATAGTAACGGCGCGTAATAAGTTTTGAGAAAATTGTGCAGAGACATCCACCAACGAGTTTTGGAGGAACCTGCCATGAGGGAAACAAAACCCCCACCTGCAACTCTAGGATTTGCCAAAGTTCGCTCGATTATTTCAACTAGATCGTCTGGAACCCAAGTATCGGCATGGATGAAACAAAGAACTTCTCCGCTGGCAGCTTTTGCCCCTTGGTTCATTTGAATTGCACGCCCTCGCTCAGTACAGAATAAAACTTGCACTCCCGCAGCTTGAGCGATCGCAACCGTACCATCTTCGCTACCACCATCGACAACTAGCACCTCCCATGCTGGAGGATCGAGTATGGTTAGCTGTCGCAGAGTACGTCCAATACAGCTTGCTTCATTCAACGTTGGAATAATAATTGAAATCCGAGTCACAAGAAGAGGGAGTAGGGGACAGTTATCAGTTATTAGTGGTAATTGGTAATTGGTAGTTGGTAGTTGCTCCCTGCTCCCTACTCGTGCGCTCCCTATCTTTGAATTATCGGTCGTTCCACCGAATCGCGGAAGGGGAGGACTTCATCTGTAAAGCCGATTGGTAGTACGACTTCTACGTTTTCGTGTGGGCGCGGAATGATCACCCAGGATTCAAGCGTACCTCCGTATACATTTTCTATTGCCTCAATTCCTGCGGCAACGGCGGTTTTGACTTCTTGGACATCACCGCGCACGTTGACATTAAAACGAGCGCTACCAACTCGAATATAACCAACTAAAGTGACTCTTCCGGCTTTAACCATTGCATCTGCTGCGGCTAACACAGCAGGAAAACCCTTCGTTTCAATCGATCCAACTGCCTGTGGCACTGGCTATCTCCCCAAATAGATCGTGTCAAGAATTTTAAGTATAGAGCTTAAGAAATACATTCTATAAATGCTCATCCTATATTTTGACAGAGCGAAAGCATTTTGTGTCATCTCTTCTTTGTCAATAGATATTTATTCCTAATTTTGACAATAAGCTCTGACAGGCGATCGCGTCGCGCCCTCTCTTTCATCGCCAGTCGCCTTAAAACGTGCGGAACTGCTCTACTTTTTGAGTGTATTGAATTGGTAATACCGTTTCTATGTTTTCTGTCGGATTGGGAATGATGTAGTGAGCGATGACTTGAGCGCCAAACACTTCTTCAGCTGCGGCAATTCCCGCTTCTACAGATCTATTGACCTCTGCGACTTTACCGCGAACCGCGACTAAAAACTCTCCCTTTTCGGCAATCCCATAGTAAACGAGGGTGACTTCGCCTGCTTTCACCATTGCATCTGCTGCGGCGAGTATTGCTGGAAAACCCAAAGTTTCAATGACTCCTACTGCTGCTGGCACGATCGCGACTCCTAGATCAATTGCATCAATGCATTTTATTGTAAGTGCCGCGATCGCAAAATTGACGATTGGCGATCGCCCAAAGCTAGATGACAAATATCCCACCTCGAAAAAACTCCGAGATGGGAGTAACTTTTTTGGCAAAGTCAAATTAATCTTTGACGCTCTTTTTACGCTCTAATGCAATTAGCTTCGACCTTGAAGATTGAATTTCTAAAGTTGCCTTCTAACAACCTAGTTATCTCTAAGGTTTTTCTGCGTATCCGTATGATGTTGTAGCTGAGTTACAACATTATATACTTCCTGATCTTTTGGTGCTTGAGACTCAACAATCCCTTCTGTAGGACCTGCGATCGCCTTCCATGCAGGAAAACCGCCTTTAAGTTCCGATACATGCTCAAATCCTGCCGACCGGAGACTTTGAGCAGCTTCAGCAGTTTGCTCGTCTGTTTCACCGTAAACGTAGATATCGCGGCTCGGAGCTAAGGAAGATTTTGCCCGTTCAGCTAAACTTTCCATTAGCATGGGCATAGCTCCCATGATATGACCGTCGTTATATGCGTTTCGAGGGCGCACGTCAAGGATGGTAAAAGCAGGTTCTCCCCATTCCAAGCGCGATTTCAGTTCGTGTACGCCCGACTGAGCTTTAATCGGAGGCTCAGGTGGAATCACCCCTTGCATAAGATTATCTTTATCCATTAGGCTTCCTCTCTTTACAAAACTAACAGCAATGTACCAAGGAAAACAAACCAAAACGATCTTTCTTTAGCAAGAACTTTTCTACATTCATCCTAAAGATAGAATAATAAACTCAAACATCCATCAGCGATCCATCTCCATGTAGAAGAAGTAAAACCCACGACATAGATGATAGCTATAGCAATGCAAATCGAATTGAACCTGATTCACTATCTATGGTCATAAAATCACACTTCGTCATTCTTAAGAAATAATCCTAGAAAATATTTATAAATGGGTAATGGGTAATGGGTAATTGGTAATTGGTAGTTGCTCCCTTGTCTCCCTTGTCTCTCTCTACTCCCTGCTCCCTGCTCCCTGATAACTGTCTCCTTCGATAGACTAGATCTTATGAAATCTGGGATTCTACCTTTACCTACTGAGGTCGTACATCTAATCGCGGCTGGAGAAGTCATCGATTCTCTGGCTGCTGTCGTGCGGGAACTCGCAGAAAACTCTCTAGATGCTGGAGCAACGCGGGTAGTTATTTATCTCTATCCGCAACAGTGGCGCGTTCGCATTGCCGATAATGGCTGTGGCATGGATTTGGAGAATTTACAAGCGTGTGCTACTGCCCATAGCACCAGCAAAATTCGTAGCTGTGAAGATTTGTGGCAAGTTACGAGTTTGGGATTTCGTGGCGAGGCGTTACATAGTTTGGCTCAACTGGCTGAATTAGAAATTTTCAGCCGTGCTGCTGAGACTGGTGAGGGATGGCGCGTGAGATACTGCGATCGCGGCGAAGCGATAGAAACAGAAACAGTGGCGATCGCTCCTGGTACAGTCGTCACTGTTTCCAATTTATTCGCGACTTGGGCAGAACGTCGTCAGGGAATGCCTTCTCTCAGTCAACAAATAAGAGCGATCCAAAATACAATTCAGCAAATTGCCCTGTGTCATCCTCACGTCACCTGGCAAGTCTGGCAAAACGATCGTGAATGGTTTACCCTCTCCCCAGGGGCTACTACCCAGCACTTAATCCCACAAATTCTACGCCAAGTCAGTTTGAGCGATTTGCAATATCTTAAGGTTGAAGTGCCGACTCCTTTTGAGGGGGCAGGGAACAGGGAGCAGGGAGCAGGGAGTAGGGAGCAGGGAGCAGGGGAGCAGGGGAGCAGGGGGAATAAGAGAGCTGAGGGAGCTGAGGGAGCTGAGGAAGAGAATAACATAAACTCTACACCACGCACCACGCACCATGACGCGGCTTTATTGCGGAGGACACCTCCGCAACCGCCCGCTTCACCACGCACCACTTCTTCATCCCTTCAATTGGTTCTGGGTTTACCCGATCGCTGTCATCGTCATCGTCCAGATTGGGTGAGGGTGGCAGTGAACGGTAGAATGGTGAAGTTTGCACAATTGGAACAAACGATCTTTGCGGCGATGACACGGACGCTACCCCGCGATCGCTATCCGGTTTGTTTTCTCCACTTGAGAGTTGCGCCGTGGCAGATTGATTGGAACCGTCAGCCAGCGAAAACCGAAATTTACCTACATCACCTGAGTCATTGGCAAGAACACACGGCAGGTGCTATAGAACAAATCCTGCGGCTCAATAGTAACAGCGTGTCGGACTCGGCTCATAATACACGAGTTACTCAACTCATTAAAGTTGCGGAAGAAAAAGGCGTATATAGTACGAGTCAGGCAATCGCACAGGGAGACAAGGGAGACAAGGAAGACAAGGAAGACAAGGGAGACAAAGAAGTTGAGGAGGGATCGACTCTACACCCTACACCCCACACCCTACACCCTTTTCTGAAAGCGATCGCCCAGGTACACAATATGTATATCTTGGTAGAACATCCTGGTGGTATGTGGTTGGTGGAACAGCACATCGCCCATGAACGAGTATTGTACGAGCAACTGTGCGATCGCTGGCAACTCGTCCCCCTAGAACCGCCAGTGATTCTGAATCATCTTTCGCTGGCTCAAATAGCTCAATTGCAACGTTTAAATTTAGAAGTCGAACCGTTTGGCGATCGCTTGTGGGCAGTCCGTAGCGCTCCTGCAATGCTAGTACAGCGCGACGATTGTGCCGATGCCTTAGTAGAACTAAGTTTAGGTGGCGACTTACAAGCGGCTCAAGTTGCGACTGCTTGTCGCTGTGCCATCCGCAACGGTACGACTTTGAGTTTAGAAGAAATGCAAACGCTACTCAATCAATGGCAGCGTACCCGCAACCCCCGTACCTGTCCCCACGGTCGCCCAATTTATTTATCGTTAGAAGAATCGGCTTTATCGCGTTTTTTCCGTCGTCATTGGATGATTGGTAAAAGCCACGGAATCTAAGCAAATGTTTTGCTTCAATCTTAAACGCAATCGAACAAAGATGAATACTTCACCATCCCACTAACTCCAATTAATGCCCCAGGTACGAGTTCCAGTACCATAAATGCTTCATCTGGAACTGAAAAAGGCGATCGCAACCCTTTATCGATCGCAGACACAAAACCAAAGCGACTGTAGAAGTTTGGATGACCCAAAACTATAACAATTTTGTATCCTAAAATCTGACACTGTTTCAATCCTGCTCTCACAAGTTGAGAACCGACACCTTGATTTTGAAACTGAGGCAGAACCGCTAATGGAGCCAAAGCCAATGCTGTCACCTCACCTTGAGAACTAGCGATCGCAATTTCGCTAAATAAAATATGCCCGACGAGGCGATCGCTTTCAATTGCCACCAAAGATAAAGCAGAATTAAAATTAGGTAAATAGCGAATACTTTTGACTAATCTCGCCTCATTCTCTTGCCCAAACGCCAGATAATTTACCTCGAAAATATCGACATATTCTGTAGAACTTTCAGAACGAATAATCATAAGTTCTATTTAAATAAAATATAACATAAGCCAATTGTTCCCAACACAGCGATCTTAATTATCTCTCCGCCTTTCATTCCTGTAATAAAATGCAAAAACACTAATTACCCTTTGCGCCTTTGCGTCTTTGCGCGACATAATTCTTCCAATCCCAAACTACAAATAGTTCTATTGTGTCCTTAAAATAGAAATAAAACCTTTAACTACACAATTGTTAGATTTGCTTATGTCTGAAGCCATACCCAACTCCATGACTGATGTAGCCGAACTCCTCAACCAATATGCGGCTGGAAAACGAGACTTTACAAGCATAGAACTTGGTGCAGTCGATCTTAAAGCTACCGATTTGAAGGGCGCAGACTTAAGTTATGCCGAACTAAGTAGTGCCGATCTAAGTGGCGCAAACTTGAGAGGAGTAGACCTAAGCTATGCTAACCTCAACGAAACTAATCTCAGTGGAGCCAATTTGCGCGGAGCAATTCTAATTGGTACAGATTTACGTCACGCCAAACTCGAAACAGCAGACTTACGCGAAGCAGATTACGACCCCGATACCACTCACTTTCCCCCAGGATTTGACCCCATACAAGCAGGAATGCGATCGGATCGCCTCAACTAATATTCATCAGTAATAAAAGCAATTTAGGATGGGATGATGACACAATCCGACCTCTGACCAATTACCAATCATCAAGGAGATAATCATGGATTTACAAGGTAAAAAGAGAATCGAAGCTGTTTTAGCGATCGCGGGTTATGCTGCTAGTGGCGGTGCTGTATCGGCTCTCCCTTCTCCAGGCGTAGAAATGCCAAAACAGTTTGTCTTAACTGCTGCTGATATTGGCATGTACACCTTGATTTGGAAAATCTATTTTGAGGAAGATCTATCGCAGAAAAATCTATTAGAAATATTGGCTGAGTTAGGTATGGTTACTATTGGTGCGGTGGGGACAGCCTATGTCGTTGCTAAAGTTAGTACAGCGATTTTAAACGAAATTAACGATTGGCTAGGACCTGTGGGATGGGGTGTCAAAGCTGCGATCGCAGGTTCTCTCTCTAGTTTATTTGGATTGGGTTGGATGCTCTATTGCGATCGTCTATACTCACAAAAAGAAGTAGCTTTTTAGGCTTTAATTTTCAAATTTTACAACTAGGAATTTTTGACTGCTTTAACAGTCACTTTCTTACGAAGTTTAGGACTTTTATCTCGCTCTCGCAACCATTGTAAAGAAACAATATTTAATAACAACCCATTCACAAATAAGAAGACAATCGAAACAATTTGATGCCAAACGATCGATTGTACCGATAGATCGAAGACGATGTGAATAAAATTTATGACAGTGAACAGAACTGTCACGCAAAAATGTATGAATCTATATCGTCTCGAATTATTAAATGCAGTCACTACAATTGCGATCGCTGGTAAGACAAACATGCCTAACATTAACCATGACTCGAATGCAGGCATTTTTCCCTGAGTATCAGGCATCATTACATTTTCACCATAAAGCAGCGGCATTAAAGCTAACTGCGTGTGAAAAACTGTTCCGAATAGAAATACTATCCAAAGAGCAATTATTTTTCCTTGCTTACTGATGCTCATATATCGGGTTTAGGGGTTAGAGGTTAGGATGACCAGTTCAACAACGACTAGCGATCGCCATTAAAAGCCTTGGTAACTAGTATCCGATCGTTGCTAATAGTAGAGACGTTACATGTAACGACTCTACATTGACAACTGGTCGCTGCCTCCATTCTCCCTCCTAACAGCTAACAACCCAGGAGAGATAAACTATCTTTTAATCAACAGCTCAGAAGTGTCAGCTCGATTCCAGACCGATTGACCTGTAATCAATTCAACCACATCCATACCATTACCAATGACACCTGGGACACTGGGATATCCAGCACTAGCACCAACGAAGAAAAGATTTGGCAATTCAGTTGTATATCCTAAACGATTCAAACCGACTTGCTTGGGGATTAACTTCGCACCGTAAATGTTTCCCTGTGGTTGTCCGAGATAATATTCGCTAGTGGTGGGAGTTCCAGAAATCTTCATCCGAGTATAAGCATTCACGTCAGGAATCAAATCTCGCACACTCGTCATCATTTCTTGATAAAATTGCCGTTTTTTCGCTTTGTAAGCTTTAAGATCTGTTGAGTGCAACTGTTTAAATGGTTCGTAGGGACACACGGTAGCAATTTCTAATACGTGATGTCCTGGCGGAGCCATACAACCTGCTGGAGATTTCATCGTAGGACAAGAGAGAAAAATCCAAGGATGGTGTAAGTCACCCAGCAATTGTTGGCGATAAGCTTGATTTAAATTGCCATTGGGATAATACCAAATATTCCAATTGCCAATCCCATATTTTTCTGGCTCAAAGCGGCTATCTAAACCTAAATAAATATTAAAAGCACTAGCAGAATATTCATAACCAGTCAGGCGTTGACGCTCCCGGTTACTTAATTCTTCGACAGTTTCCCGCATTAACTGTAAAGTTAACTTGGGGTCTAGGTCGCTGATATAAGCACGAGTAGCCTGATAAGTTCTACTTCCAGCAATGACTTTTTGTACTTGACGGTCTTCAACTTCGATATATTCTACAGGAGTTGAAAATTGCACGACACTACCACCAGAGGTAATGGCTGCAACAATCTCATCAACCAAGTGTTTGAAGTGGTGCTGAGGGTAATAGGCTCCTTCCGAGTAATCCCATACTAAAGAAGTATGAGTAAACAGCGCAATTTCCTCGGGTGGCAAAGCATAGTCTCCGCTCTGTCCTGCTAATATCGTTTGCAGTTTAGGTGACAAACCGACACGATTGTAGAGATCTTGTAGCGTCCAATTTCGCCTTACAAATAAATTCCAATATTTGGGTAACTTCAACCAATCTGATAGATGGCGATTGTACCAACGGACTTCATGAACTAGGCTGCGAATCTCTTGGTGTATTTGCTTAATTTCGTCACAATAGCGATTAATTGGCGTGGCTTGCTCTGGAAAAGTTGAGAGCAAACGCTGACGTAGGTTTTCCCAACCTAAAGGAATTTTAAAATCAATTTCTGGAGCAATAACGCGATCGATGCAATTGGGATTGAGGGAAACAAAGGGGACATCCCGCTCGATGTAATTCAGAAATTGCGCGATCGCCTGACCCGAGCCACACTGGGAAATATAGTGAACGTCTGCACAAAATCTATATTCCCCATAATCAAATGTATGACAGCATCCTCCTGCTAAGTAATGCTGCTCCAAAACCACAACTCGATATCCTTGCCGAGTCAAACAAGCGGCAGCCGACAGTCCCCCTAGTCCAGCTCCCAAAATGACAAAATCGAAGCTTTCCATATTGGACTCTCCCTGGAATATGTCTACTTTTACACTAAGTAGAAAAGTTGAGAATCTTGTGAGTTTGTTTCAACCGAATGAAGTTAGTTGAACAAATATGTACCAAGTTAAAAGTCAAAAGTTAAAAGTTAACAGTCAAAATTTGCCTCTTACTCTCACCATAACAAATGACAAATGATAAATGACTAATTATAAAAAAGTTCCGCACTCACCACCATAGAACGTGCGGAACTATATCAGCGCAAAGGCGTAGCATCTACCAGTCACACTACCGTCATTCACAGATGACTCAGATGACTTGATATTTAATATAGAAATAGAATTTGAGGAACTTGTGAGGAAATAGTTGTCAGTGTAGAGACGTTACATGTAACGTCTGTACAAAGTTATCAGTCAGCAGGGTGGGCAATGCCCACCTGAAGCGCGCTCTTGCACCCCTTCAATCGGAACGAAGTGGAGATAAGGGGTAGGGGGATAGCAGTCAACTTCGGGGGTATCTAACCCCCGAAGTTGACTATTGACCTTGACTCACACTAGTGGCAATATTGTTCTCATGAATCAAGTACTGACGCTAGTTGTAAGACTTCAACCGACTCCAGAACAGTATGCCAAACTCAAGGATACTGCAACCGAGTTCGCGTCATGCTGTGAATTCATAAATTCTTCTGTCAAATCAACTTTAACTAATAGAAACTCTATCCAAGCAGTCATATACAGCGATGCCAAAAACAAGTTTAACTTAGTATCAAACCATGTCATTAGAGCTTGCGCTAGAGTCGGAGCAAATCGCTTAAGTGCAAAGCACAAAGGCAAAAGCCGTCAGAGTATTTCTGGGGGAAGCTTCCCCCAGAAAACTCCGGCTGTTAAAGGTTTTAAGCCAACTAGTTTTGACTGCGATAAGGATACTTTCACCTTTAGAGAAAAGGATTGGACGGTTAGTTTAAGCACGATTAGAGGCAGAGCAAGAATTTCTTTAAATGTTAGTAACTATCATCGAGGTAAATTAGCGGGACAAAAGCCTACATCGGCTCAAGTTTGCTTGCACCGCGATGGTTGTTTCTACGTGCATATTCAGCTAAATTCTGAGGCTCCAAGACAAAACCAAACAACTAATGTCATTGGTGTCGATTTTGGGCGCAGGGAGATTGCTAAAACTACTACGGACAAAGGCTGGGATGGAAAACAGGTAAACCAAATCCGAGACAAATATAGTCGAGTTAGAGCTTCTTTGCAAAGGAAAGCGTCTCAAGGCACAAGGTCTACTCGTCGTCGGGCGAGAAGACTATTGCAACGGTTATCGGGACGTGAAAGAAGATATCAAACTTGGCTGAATCATAATATCAGTAAGAGTATAATTACCGAAGCTAAAGAAACAAATAGCACGGTTGCAATAGAAGATTTAACTGGGATTCGCGAACGAACAAATGAACAACCAAGGAATAAAACAGAGCGGAGGCGATCTAACTCTTGGGCGTTTCATCAGTTGCGAATTTTTCTAGAGTATAAAGGGATTAAGGAAGGCGTTAAAGTAATAGCCATCTCTCCTGCGTATACATCGCAAACGTGCAATTGTTGCCTGCATATTGGGATTAGAACCAATAAGAATTTTAAGTGCGTTAATCAGTCTTGTGGCTGGATTGGAGACGCAGATACTAATGGCTCTTTGGTAATTGCTCTGCTTGGGGCGACAATAGTAAACTCGCCTAAAGGTTCCTGGTTGTCTTGTCCTTTGGATAAGACTGCTGGAGGGCTATTGAAAGCTCCCCGCTCGGCGTAGCAGGGGGGAGTAGTTTACCTCTTCATCCCCTTCTTCCTTCATGATGTTATGAAAGCTGAAATTGCCCTTCATCTTTGGGATCGACTCTGGCAACAATACCGTGCTAGAGTCAGCTACGCTCAAGTTTACGAACAAATGATCTTACAAGCAGGTGGTACGGTTGCCAACGACCATATTGCTTTTCGTTCGCTGCGGTTAAATATTGATACATCTGAAGGAAGACAAAATTTAGGCATTGAGTATTTAGCTAGTGTTGCCGAAACTTTAGGATACAAGGCAGCGGGAGAATATATTTTTCCAGCCCAAAATTTATATGCTCGCCACTATCAACATCCAGAACAGGAACAGTTCGATCTACCCAAACTATTCATCAGTGAATTGATTGTAGAAGAATTACCAGAGGCGATCGCATCTCTCATCTATCAAACTGTTAGCGATGCCTCTCTAGGGTGGGCAATGCCCTCTAATGCAACTAATCCAACCGATATAGAGCTAATTATAAATCGGCTCCAAGGCGTATTCACCCGCCCTTGGTCGCCTCCCAAACAATCTGTGGTAGAAGAAGTTAATCGAGTTACCCAATATGGAGCCTGGGTATTATTACATGGATATGCAGTCAATCATTTCACTGGCTATGTCAACCGTCAGCACACTCTACAATATCCAGATATAGAGACTACAGCTAACGGCTTAGCTACTTTGGGAGTACCGATGAAAGCCCAAATTGAAGGTAGTTTAGAAGTTGGTTTGCGTCAGACTGCAACCCATGCAGTGAAAGAGATGGCAACAGTCATAGATGATGTGGCTGGAGAATTAATGCAAATTCCTTGGACTTATGCTTATTATGAAATTGCCGAACGCTACCCAGTAGAAGCAGCAGGAAAGAAAGTATTATTCGATGCATTCTTAGGACAAAATGCCCAACATTTATTTGAAATGACGAGGAAACAATCTTAAGCCATTTGATATTTTATCGAAGAAGGAGTCAGGAGTCAGGAGTCAGAATGACTCCTGTATGACTGGCTTCTGACTTAAAGGGTGTAACACCCCCACCAAATCAAGGATTTGGTGGCACAAATATGAGGAGGAGTTAGAATCTCCAACTCAATTTCTCCTAACTTCTGGCTCCTGGCTCCTGACTCCTATTCAATCATCTAAATATAACTTTAAATAGCTCAAGATCAATTTCTTTGTCTCGCCTACAACCTTGGTGCGAAATGCCTCATTTCGATGCAAAGATAACCACTGTAAAGTTCCTACCACTTCTACAGAAATAGTGGCAATTAACTCGCACTGCGCCGGATCTAAACTTGGTTTTCTCCGCGCTAGAAATTTTTGCAACTCAGCGGTAAGGGGTATTTCCATCTCTTCATACATTGAGAGAGGAACTTCTGGCATTGCTTTCAATAATTGCTCGAAGACAATTCGATAACCAGGATTGTTAGTATAAAAGCGATCGTATGTGTCGAGAACTCTTTCTACATATACAGATAATGGTAATGCGATCGCCTCTTCTGTATGTAATTCGGCAAATATCTGTCGTTCTTGTTCTATGTATTTTGTTGCTAATGCTTTCAAAATTGCAGCTTTGTCGGGAAAGAACTGATACAGCGAACCTACAGGAATTTCAGCACGGGAAGCGATCGCTCTTGTGGTTGTATCCTGATACCCTGTTTCAATAAACATCTGCTCTGCTACATGCAGTATGCGATCGACTCGCTCTTGACTCCGCGCCTGCTGGGGTTTTCGTCGCATTTGAGCATTTTTTTGGGAATTCGTTGTCATCTATACTTGACAAAATATGAACGATGTTCGTATTTTATAAAAATGAACATTATTCATATTTTACCGTAGAGGCGTTACAGCTAACGTCTCCACAAGGAGATACAACTATGCAATCCCTCAGTTCTCAAGCCTGGAAAACTATTTCGCATCACCTTCGATTTCTCAAGGCAATGAAAGCCTTCTTCTTCCTACTTTTCGAGCCAGAAAATTTAGATACTGTTGATGAATTAAGCCACTGCTTGATACACAGTCGTGCTTTTGAGTTAGCAGCAGAGGCAATGAAGGCAAATCCAGAAGTAGCAGCAATGTTAAAAGAACGCTACATTGCTCCAGCTCACGATCTTGACGCGCTATTGCAATATCCTCAAGATTCTCTTGGCTATGCCTACGCTTCTAGTTTGAAACAACAAGGATTCGATCGCATCGATCCCGAAGTGCAAATAAATACCGATACCAGCTACATCGAATATCGTTGGCAGCAGACTCACGATATTTGGCACGTTATTACAGGTTTTGGTACGTCAGAAATTGCTGAAATTGGTTTGCAAGCATTCTACTTGGCACAATTTCGGTTGCCTTTGGCTGGTATGTTGATTGCCAATGCTTTAGTTAGTACCACGCTGATGCATCCAGAGGAACTACCCCAACTACTCCAAACCATCGCTCAAGGTTGGAAAATGGGTATGTATGCAAAACCCTTTCTTGCTCAAAAATGGGAAGAGGCTTGGGAAAAACCTGTATCGCAGTGGCGACAGGAATTAAACGTACAGGCGATCGCTTTTGCAGCCCCTTTTTCATAACGAACGTTCGATATTATGCGATGGTGATACCAAGTTGCGTTCAAAGTAAGATTTTGTGTTACGCAAAGACGCAAAGACGCAAAGACAAGAAGATCGTGCATAGTTTTCGACTTCTGACTTTTGACTTCTCAATCACACCAATGTCAAACCAATTTTGTCCCCTGTGGTTCCGACTGCTGAGAAAAATGTATCCCTGGCTACCCCTAGCTGCTACGATTTGGCGAATTATATTTTTCAAAAGTAGCCAAAGACAGCGAGAACATCTACGTTTTTGGATGTTAGTTATCAAGATTGATTTTGCCAATTTAATCGCACTGGCGATCGATCTTTGCCAGCCGGAATATTGGGCTTAACATCATTGAGAGCGTTAAATTTAAGCCTTAAGAGAGATATTTTAGCTCGGAAGTCAAAGTCTATCTTTTAGATACTTTCAATTATCGGCGAGCGTGAAATCATTGCAGTAGAGGTGAAAAACTAAATTGTAGAGATTTTAGCCATGACAGAAGCAAAGCGGCGGCTTGGATTTGAACAAGAGTTTTTCCTCGTCGATCGAACTGGGGCAATTTCTCATCGTGCCGATGAGTTTTTATCGCGCTGTCAGGCGATCGCAACTGAAAAAGGCAGCAATCCAGATTGTTTTGCACCTGAATGGGTTAAGCATATTGTTGAAATTAATACAAACCCGGTCAATTCAGTTACTGAACTCGCTCAAGAGTATTTCAGTAATTTGCAAATAGCACTCCAGGCGGGGCAAGAATTGGATTTGAGACTCTATCCCTTGTCTACTTATCCCTTGCATGTCATGCCGATAATTCGTAATAAGCTGTGGTATCACGTTCAACTGCGTACGGTGGGGTACGATCGCTTCTTACATGCAGGCAGGTGTACGGGTACGCACATACATTTAGAAGTAGCACCAGGGGCGATCGATCCGCGTATAGGAGTATCTTACGACGCTACTCCAGCAGCCAAAGCAGAAATCTTGAATCTCTTCAATCTAGCGACAGCGTTCGATGCTGCACTGATCGCGCTTTCTCGCGCTTGTCCGTTTTACGAAGGAAGGGGAATGAATGTTTCAGCGCATACCGTACATTACCGAGGACGAGATGTTTTCGGCTGGGAGGGAGTTTACACCAATCTACAAGCCGTGGGAGGACTTCAGCCTTACGTCCATAGCGTAGAAGAATTGGTAGAGTTGCAGTTTGGGCGCTATCATGCTTGGTTGGAAGCGATGGATCGTGCTGGAGTAGAACGCCACCTGTTTTTTGAGGCGGGAGGTAGCATGTTAAAAACGGCATGGAATCGCGTCCGACTCAATAAAATCGGAACGATCGAATTACGCGGTACAGATAGTAACTATCCCGATCGCATATTGGCGATCGCAACATTAGTGAGTAACGCCGCCGCCAGAGTCAGACGCGAGAATTTAACCGTCAGACCAAAAGCAGGAGTCAAGACTTTTCAATTAAATGGCGATCGCTTGTACGTGCCAGAATTTGAATATTTAGATAACGATCTACTCTATGCATCTGTAACCGAAGGAGTGAAAAATCGCGAAGTTAAAGATTATCTCAATTCCATCTTTGAATTTGCGACACAAGACGGTGAAAATATCAATTTATTAACTAAATTTCGTTCCGATCTCGGTGAATATCAAACTACAGAAGCAGAACTGTTACAAGAATTCCACCCTGCTACAGGCGAAATTTCTCCAGATGAAGGACTGAGACTTGTACGTCAGTCGTGCGATAAGTTAGAACAACAAGTTGCAGCTGTAAGTCGTAAGTCGTAAGTTGGAATTAACTAGTCACTGATAAATGGTGAGGTGATTTAACACCCCGCAACACGTCTAAAAAAGTAAATACCGCTGGAGTTAGCAGCGTATTTGCTAGCACAGCTACTCCAATGGTTCTTTCTAATGGTACTGGCAAACTACACGCATGTACGGCTGATGGGATTGGTTCTGCTGCTAGCCGTGGCATAATTGTTGCGCCTAAACCTTGTAATACCATGCTGACAACAGTAGAGTCTTCGTTAACTTGGTAAGCAACCTGATTATCGATCCGAATACTTGCGCTTAGCAGGTGGTTGCGAAGCGTGGTAAAACACGCATTATTGGTACTAGGAACGATTAAAGGATAAGCAAATAATTCTTCCCAAGTACACTGATTCTGCCGCAAATTAGCAGATGGTGGTAGTAGAGCGACATATTCATCCCGCAAAATTTCCCAAGTCTCAAATTCCGCACTGGTAGGGAGGTGGGTAAAGCCTACATCAGCTTGACCTTCCCGCAAAGCTTTTTCTACGTCCAAGTGGTCGAAATATTCTAAAATGTCGATCGCAATTCCTGGACTACGACGGCGAAATTGGGCGATCGCAGACGGTAAGATATGGGTAGCTGCACTCCGTATACAAGCAACTCTGACGCTACCACTCTGCAAGCTTTTTTCCGATCTGGCTGCTGCAACCATCTCTTCCAATAGCTGCAAGATTTTTTCAGCATAACCGATGACCTGTTCTCCTACAGGTGTGGGAGATGCGCCTTGCCGACCGCGAGAGAATAATAAGATGCCTAATTCGTCTTCTAATGATGCGATCGCGTGGCTGACTGCTGATTGAGACAAGTCCAAGCGTAAAGCCGCTTCACTAAAATTACCATATTCGGCTACTGCCAATAATGCTCGCAGTTGGGAGAGTTTGATCTGACTATTGTTAAGCTCAAGCATGACTCCAACGATAAATGATGGATGAATTTGGCTCAATGCCACCCATTCATAACTTACCTTATTTTCGAGCTATCGATTTTATTCATACAACTATGCATAGATTGCTTTGTCATCAGAATTAGTAGTTGTTAGATTAGATTTGTGCCGCAAAAAAAGACTTATTTTTACTTTCAATTACCTTGAACTATGAAAGCTAATTGCGATTACTTAATTCCCCGTGGAAATGAAACAACTGACCGTAAATCTCAAACTAAATTTATTGTGGCAAAGCCAAACGACTATGCCAAGGTTTCCAAACTTTTTCAGCACTTATTTGCTTGGTTATTTCAAGGCAACGAACTACAAGTAAAGCAACGTCGTGACCGCCAAGGCAATACATGGTGGCAAGCATTCGATCCAAATACAAATGAGTCAACAAGCTTTGGTTCTGAAGCAGAAATGCGTTCTTGGATCGAGCAAAGATATTACCGCTAATTTTGTCAAAAACTGTAATTAATTTAGGAGAACAACATGAGAGACACTTCTTATCAACATGGCGATCGCACTCCCGTTAGCTATAAACAGCAAGCCTACAATATTGCTAAAAAAAGCTATTATTCCGTGCGGCATCTAATTGTCGAATTCTGGAAATTCAGTAACTATTATGCAGAGTACAAAGCTAGAATGAGAGGACAATAAAAGCATTTTTCAATTAGGTAAAACAGACGATCTATAGGGGCGCACAGGTGTGCGTCCCTACAAGCGTCACCCACGCAATCGAGAATTTCTAGAAAAATTATCAAGCTCGATCTCATGACAAATTGGCTCAGCTAAAACCATCGAGCGATTTCTGTACGATGCTACTACAACATTCTATATATTAGACTTGAGAATATACTGAATAAAGTTGGTAGTTCATCTGTACTTATGGCAATTAATACTTCTCAATTGCAGCAGGCGATCGAAACTGTAGAAGCTTTATCAATCGACGAGCTAGCAGTGTTGCTAGAAATTACACAAAAAAGACTCTTACAACAACAGCGATCGCAACTTTTACGGGAGATTGTAGCAGCAGAACAAGATGACGCTCAAGAAAACGTAAAGCGTGGTTCAGCCGGAGATTTTTTAGTAGAAGTGGATAATTTTTTACTGAGGATTGCACCTAGAAGTAAATACAAAAAGAATTGAACTAATAAAGCGATAAATTGACTACTCGATAGAGTCATCCACAGTTTATACTAACTCTAGAAAGTTCCATACACCTAGAGTTAAATTGAGTTGCTGTCTCTTGTCGCCCACGAATGCAAGTTTTATGTGCCGAAAATTACCGCTTGTTTTAATCGGAATCTTGCTAATATTTCTGACAGCATGTAGCAGCACTCCAATCGTAGTCCCGAACAATCAACTAGTGCAAAAAGCTTTAGCGGTTCAATTATTTCAATTACAACAACAAATAAGCCAAAAACTCCAACTATCTACCCCACTTAAACTAGAAATCGATCGCCTGCGAATACAAGAACAGCAACAACTCAAAATCGGTAGCTTACTAGCATATCGAATTATCGGAACTTACGATCGCACCTTACAAATCTCTCAACGACGGATAACACAAGACAATAATCCATTCGAGGTCTACTTACAACTTCAGAAAGAGGGGAAAACCTGGCGTTTAGCAATTCCTCAAACTACTGATGAAGATCAAATTCAATCTTGGCGTACTTATTTGATTGATGGGTGGTAGTTGGTAATTGGTAATTGGTAGTTGGTAATTGGTGAAAGGCGCTCTTGCGCTCTTGCGAGTGGTAAATTTTGAATGCGTGAATTCCGAATTCCGTTCACGTAGTGTAGCGTCAGCGTTTATTCCGAATTCTCCCTGCTTCCTACTCCCTTAATTGCGACTTACGACTTACGACTTACGACTCATAACATGGCATCATGTTATACGGAAACGGCTACAGGAAAGGAAAATAATGCGCCGACAACGCTTGTTCCTACTACCGATCGCCTGCATTGGTATAGTTGGCTTCGGAATAACTGGTTACAGTCTCACTACCCAAACTAACGCTCAAACTCAAACAATTGCCCAAGATACGCAAGCGCCACTACGCGAACCAGATGTCGTCTACGTACCTACACCCCAAGAGACAGTAGACGAGATGCTCAAAGTTGCTAAGGTGACTAAAAATGATACGCTCTACGACCTTGGTAGTGGCGACGGACGCATCCCAATTACTGCTGTACAAAAATATCAAGTGAAAAAGGCAGTTGGGATAGACATCAACCCAGAACGGATTAAAGAAGCAAAGGAAAACGCTAAAAAGGCAGGCGTAACAGACCGCGTGACGTTTCTCAATCAAGACCTATTTAAGAGCGACTTTAGCGATGCAACTGTCGTAACGCTTTATTTGTTGCCCGAACTTAATGTTAAGCTCAGACCGCAGCTATTTAAACAGCTCAAACCAGGGACTCGTATCGTGTCTCATGCTTTTGATATGGGCGATTGGAAACCAGAAAAAACTTTGCAGACTCCAGGCGGTTCTACAATTTATTACTGGGTAGTTCCTAAAGAAATTCCTAAGAATTTAGGTGATGGTTAAATTTAATGGCGTTACACGCTGCAAAAATTAGGATTTCGTAAAGTAGGGGCGCACAGTTGTGCGCCCCTACCTAATTTTGCGCCCCTACCAATTTTATATACACCTACCAATTTTTATGAGGATTTCTCAAACTATACTTCACCACCTCGCGATCAATTTCTGGGTGAACGTACTTTAATTCAAACTTTAACCCTGCTTTTTCCATCACCCGGGTAGAAGCTCGATTTTCTGCCAGTGCAGAAGATACGATGCACTGAGTCTCTAATTCGGCAAAGCCTTTTGAGACGAGGGTACGAGAACCTTCAGTGGCGTAGCCTTTACCCCAAGAAACTCGACTCAAACGATAACCCAATTCGATTTCATCAGCATGAAATAATTTTGAACTAACATTAAATTGACTATCTAATGCTGGTCGTAAATGAAACCAACCGATGAATTCTTGACTCGATTTTTCAATTGCCACCCAAAATCCATAACCTGGATATTGTTGATAATATTGCATCCACTTTGGTAAGAGATTGTTTTGATATTTTTCATAACTTTTCTCTAGAGGCTCACCACCTTTGATGATACCTAGATCTACATAACGAATAACTTCAACGTCGCTATCTAAATCTAATAAGTTTTGCGCATCATCCAACGTAAATTGGCGGAGAACTAGTCTAGGAGTTTCCAAAAAAACTTTCATCAGAAATTTCACCATCGCCGCACTGCACCTGCAACTAATAATTCAATTTGGTACAAGGCGTGTTCGCTCGTCATAAATAAAGTCTTACCGTCTTCCCCACCAAAGGCAAAATTAGAAATGGCGCTCGGGGTCAAAATTTTACCTAGTAGTAAACCTGTAGGAGAAAAAATGTGAACTCCATCGCCGCAACCTGCATAAATATTGCCATTAGCATCTACGTCAACACCATCAGCTCCCCAATCATTGTTATCAATTTGACAAAGCTTTTCTCCAGCACAAAGAGTCCCATCTGAGTTAACTGGAAAAACCCAAATATAGCGATCGCCTGCCGCTGAGTTACCTACATATAGCTTCGTTTCATCTGGAGAAAAAGCAATGCCATTTGGCATACTCAAATCTTGAATAACTACTGTTAATTCTTGTGTTTTCGGAACGTAGCGAAATATGCCATTAAAGTCAATTTCCTGAGTTCTATCACCCAAACCATAAGGTGGATCGGTAAACCAGATCGTCCCATCCGATTTAATTTCCAAGTCATTTGGTGAATTGAACCGCTGACCTTGAAAGCGATCGCATAAAATTGTCCGGCGATCGTCTTTATCTGTAATACTTATTGCCCGCGTTTCGTGTTCGCAAGTATAAAGATTACCCACAGAATCAAGCACATTGCCATTTGGCTGATAACTGGGTTTGCGGTAAGTTTGCAACCCTTGAGTTTCACTCCAAGATTTATGTTCGTCTGCCCCAGTATCGCTAAAAATGAGTTGTTGATGCTGCTTGTCCCAAACTGGTCCTTCGCCAAAAAGCATTCCATCAGCAAGTTCGATCGGTTCGGTATTGGCTGCTAATATGCCTGAAATTTCAGTATTTTGGTTATTAGCGTTCATATTAGAGAGTAGCGAGTAGTAAGTAGAGAGTAGTGACTAGTGGCTAGACATAAAACTCCACCTACTTATCAACTACCATCTACCAACTACCAATTACCAATTACCATCTACCAATCTTAATCTTGCATTGCCAGCACCCCAGTTGGTAATGATGGCTTGAGCAATCCATTGAGTAAAGACGCTGGGCGATCGCCATAGGGCCAAGCAAAAGCATGGCGGAAGGCTGCATCTTGACAAGCTTGCAATTCGTCAAAGTCAATAATATCCAACGTCAGCAGATTTTCATACTCAAATGGCAACCGGACATTGTGCAATCCGGCGTTATCCGTGCAGATGGCAATATCTACCCCAGCATCCAAACAACGATCGAATACCAACTTCAACTGGCGCATATCCTGTAGGGTTCCCGTCTTTAAATAAGTTGTAGGGCAAACCTCTAAACATTGCTGCCTGCTGGCTAAATCTGGTAACAGTTCGGGATGCAGCAGGGGAATTTGGATACCGTGACCGATCCGCATCAGATAGGGCAACACTTCGGGATAACAACCTGCGGAAGTTTCATATAAGTGTCCCGTGGTATTTAAACCAAGCGATCGCGCGTAGGCATACAATTGCACGAACTCTTCTAGGCGTTCTGCATAATGTCCATCGCCACCAGCGACATCCACAGCACAGACATACTCTCGTTTTTGGGCAGCCAAGTCCACAATTGCCCGATTTACCTCATAGGGTAGCCGCGAATGCATACACAAAATTTGGCTAGTGACAATCGGATATTCGGAAAGTTGGCTTGCTTTGCCTACCACGTCAACAATCTCCGCCATCTGTTCGATCCGTTGGGATTGAGTTAAATGCTCCGACGTGCGTAAATATGGCGTGTAGCGAATTTCTAAGTACGCCAAATTTTCAAAAATATACGCCCCACGAATCAAGCGATAGACAAAGTAAGGCAAAGTCTCAATTGTTTGCACGCTCTCAACTAAAGTGTGCAATTCTAAATACTCGTCCAACGTGTTGCGGGGACGGGTATAGAAATCTTCAAACGCAGCATAGTCAGCAAACCGCTCGATTTTGTCGTCAGCGTGACGCTGGAAATAGCGCCAGAGTACGCGAGGCACGACCGAACCCCCCAAGTGGCGGTGCAATTCAGCGTATAGAGCCACAATACCTCTCTTAATTATTCTTAACAATATCTATGGTTATTATCAAAGATAGCAATTTTGTCCAGCAGTCGGAAGTTTGCTGGAATACTAGAAAGAAGTCGTAAGTCGTAAGTCGTAAGCTGCAATTACTAGCCACTGATAGTTGACCGTGCAGGGTTTACGGCAGCGTCACGATGGTGAACCAAAAGTTTTCAATCGACTGCACGATTTTGACAAAGCGGTCAAAGCCAACTGGCTTAGTAATGTAACAATTGGCGTTGAGATTGTAGGCGTTGAGTATATCTGTCTCAGCTTGAGAAGCTGTCAGTACGATCGCAGGAATGCGCTTGAGGTTGGGGTCTGCTTTAATCTCTGCTAGTACTTCTCGCCCATCCTTTTTAGGCAGATTGAGATCGAGCAAGATTATATCTGGAAGTTTTTCTTTAGCATACTTTTCCTCTTTTCGCAAGAATGCTAATGCTTCTACACCGTCCTCAACTACGTGCAAGTTTACAGACATTTTGCTTTCTTCTAAAGCCAATTTAGTCAACTGCACGTCACCAGAGTTATTCTCTACCAACAAAATCTCAATTGGTACAAATAGCACAGTAGAATTTACCAGAATTCACAAATTAACAACTGATAACTTTGTAGAGAGGTTACAGGTAACCTCTCTACAAAGTTATCGGTCAAAGACAAGTCACGCCACTACCGTTAATGTTTTCCTCAACTTTTATACTTTTGACGGAGCTAATGGAGTCTAGTCTTTTAGATTCTTCGATAATTCTCTCTCTCAAGTCATCCTCCAGTAAAGCTCTCTGTTCGTTTAAATCAAAATTGTTGTCGTTGGTGGAGTGCGATCGCTCTGATAGCTGCGTCTCCAGGCTGGGAGGAGACGGCAAAGGATCGACTAATGGTAAGCTAATTTCTACAGTAGTCCCTAAACCGATACCAGGGCTACTGAGGGCAATGCGACCCCCCATTAATTCAATTAAATTGCGGGAAATTGCCAATCCTAAGCCAGTTCCGCCTAGCTTGCGGGTAGTAGTACCATCTACCATGGCGAAGGGACGAAAGAGCTTGTGTTGCTGAGCCGGATCGATTCCCAGTCCCGTATCCTCTACAGCCACAGTGACCCAAAATGTAGTACTGCCATCTTGTACGGGTTGGGCAGTAATTTCTAGTTTGATGCTGATGCTGCCGCGATCGGTGAACTTGACAGCGTTACCTATAACATTGATCAGCACTTGCTTAAGTTTGGCAGCATCGGCATGAACTAGCAGCGGTTCTTGCCACTCTGTAGCGATCAGTTGCAGCCCTTTTTGTTGGATTTGTACCTTTTGTAGGTCTATCGCTTCTCGTGATACTTGCCTTAAATCGAGCGCTTCCGTGACGACTGAGAGTTTACCAGCTTCAATTCTGGCAATGTCGAGCAAATCGTTAATAATGCCTAATAAGTGAATTGCTGCCTCATCAGCCCGTGCCAAAAACTCTAGTTCTTCGGTGCGATCGTCGCAGCAGCCATCGCGGACGAGGCGAATACATCCGATGATGGCATTGAGAGGGGTGCGTAACTCGTGGGAGGTATTGGCTAAGAATTCACTTTTCATCTGGTTGGAAGTTTGGGCTTCTTGCCAAGCGGTTTCTAATTCTGCTGCCGAAGCATTTAGCCGTCCTAGCATTTCTTCCAAGGCTTCTGCTAGCTGTTCTACCTCGCGTACTTTGAAATTGTGCGGGACTCTCTCGGCAGCGTGGTGGCTTTGGAGGTTGAGGGCGTAGTCCCGTAGTCTTTCTAAAGGTCTTGCTAAATCACGAATGATATGTAGTGCGGCGATTAAGGTCGCTACTAACAAACCGATGGTCAGTACGACAAGGATAACTTTAATTTCTTGCAGTCCGTACAGGGCATGATCCAGACGGGTAACGGCTAAAATCAGCCAGTATCCGTTGGCTCGATCGATCGGACTGGGAATGACGTTATAGCCCGCTAGCAAATCGGGACCGTTGCGATCGAACGACAAGTGGATAAAATCTTGGCGCGTGCGTCCGGCGATCGCATTTTTGAGCAGATGTTGTAGTTGTCCTGCATCTTGCTCTTGCGCGACGTTGCGTCCAATACGGTTAGCGATTGGGTGGGCTAAGATCGTGCCGTTGCGATCGATCACGACGGTGGAGCCAGCCAGCAATCCTGGTCGATCTCGTTCTCTTTTGTACAGTGCCGATAATACGTTGAGGCTGTAGGTCAATCGCCCGCTACTGTTGTACACGGGAGCCGATAAAACTAATTGTAGTTGTCCTAGAGAGCGTTGAGGATCTAGCGATGCGGATAGCTGTAGCGATCGCCGCCCGTCAATTTCCACTAGTGGCTGGACGCGAATCAAAGGCGAGATTTTTTGATTTTGCTGCTGTTGCCAAGCGGGATCGGCTTTAGCAGAAGCAATTCGAGTATTACCACAAGTACTGGCTACCAAATTACCTGTGCCGATCTCAGTCACCTGCAAGCACTGAGTATTTGGCAGCGTTGACGCTAACTGTTGAAGAAACTCCCGAGCCTGTGCAGGCGAACCAGTTCGGATGACGGTGGTTTGACTTGCCAGCAGCAGGTTTGATTTCAATGCCGCGATCGCGTTGCTGATATTTTCTCCCTTGTTCACCGCACTTTCAGTTAAATTCCAGCGCGCAGTTTCTAGCAAGCTAGAACGTGCTTTCCTGAAAGTCACCGCTTCGCCAATTAACAATACTGGTACGGTCAGCAGCAGTATTCTTGCAAGTAAGATACGACGAAATGAGGATTGACTGGGCTTAGCCATGGAAGCTCCCTCAAAATAGATGCAAGACCCTCTAGTAATAGCTTGCTAGCAAACAGATTAGTTTTAGCATTTAAATACCATTAAACGCGATCGCTGCCAAGCAAATTCCGTCAACACCTTTGTCTGATTTAACAAATCATACAAAGCAAAGTTCGAGATTTACGGATGCCGATCTCAATAACGTTCTTGCTGTTTTCGACATTTTCACAGCATATCTAAAAGCTCTAGCTGCTACCATGTAAGTTGTATAAAAAGATTCGTTGGTTAATCATAAGAAATGTTTTATCTTTAAACATTAACTCAAAATTAATTAAAGTGTGACTTTTTACGCTAAAACTTCCGGCAGATTTTGCCAGCGCAGAGACCAGTGTTTTCTACTAAGTAAGCTGTCATGAAAAAACCAAACTATGTAAAGATAGATAAATCTGGAAAAGACGCAGAACAAATGTATTAGGGAAGCGAGTAAAATGGGCGCTCGTTTAAGGGTATTTCTGACTCGTGAGCAAGACAAAACTCTATTAAACTTGAGAACTGCGGATGTACCACAAAAAGTCAAAGATCGAGCAGAGAT
>NZ_JACJQX010000053.1:0-34279 GCF_014696895.1 Chroococcidiopsis sp. [FACHB-1243]
GTAGCAGGTGGTTATTCTTGGGACGGCTACGGTGACAATTCTATCTACGATGCTTTGGGAACCAGCTTGAAAGAGAAGCAATCAGTGCAACACCTGAAAGTAGGGATTGCTTCGACTCGTCAAGGTAGCTATGTTGAGCAAGATTACTTGAATGCTAACCAAAGCTTTGAAACTGACGCTTTCAAATATTTCACCGCTAAATAATTGAGCTGCATAATTCTCGCATTGCAAACGTACAACACATTAAGTCACACAAACAACTTCAGGAGACTACTTACAATGATTAACGAAACCAACACCGAATTATTTGTCGAACTATCTGACGAACAACAACAATTAGTCGCAGGTGGTTATTCTTATCCCGGCGGTGGTGATGGTCAGTCTATCTATGACATTCTCAATACAAACTTGAAAGAAACGAAATCCGTACAACAACTCAAAGTCGGAATTGCTTCGACTCGCGACGGTAGCTATGTTGACCAAGAGTATCTGAATGCTAACCAAAGCTTTGAAACTGATGCTTTCAAGTTTTTCACCGCTAAATAGTTAGATTAACTAAACTCATCAGGTGTAATTCTCTCACCCAAACGAGAGAATTACCTCTCACCAAAAGCTAAATTAAGTCACACAAACAACTTCAGGAGACTACTTATAATGATTAACGAAACCAACACCGAATTATTTGTCGAACTATCTGACGAACAACAACAACTCGTAGCAGGTGGTTATTCTTGGGACGGCTACGGTGACAATTCTATCTACGATGCTTTGGGAACCAGCTTGAAAGAGAAGCAATCAGTGCAACACCTGAAAGTGGGAATCGCCTCGACTCGCGACGGTAGCTACGTTGAGCAAGACTACTTGAATGCCAACCACAAGTTTGAAACTGACGCTTTCAAGTATTTCACTGCCAAGTAATCGCTGAGAAAGATTACGGTGATGGATAGATGAATCAGTAGTACAGACTATCCACTAAACAACTCCAGAGCTTCCACTACCGTTTTCATTGCGCTTGGTTTGACTAGCTCAGTGCATAAATGAGAACAACCCAAGGTATGAAGTCTCTGGAAGTTTTTTATTATGACGAAATGAATGAGATTGTAACAATTGGAGAAAATTAACTATGTCTTTTCCGAAAAATCTATTATCAGAATTGTTTTTAGAATTAACCACAGAGCAACAAGAGTCCGTAGCTGGCGGCGCTAACTATACCGAAATTAATAAGGAAACTCATGAATCTACGGAACATGAAACAAGCCGCCAAACAGAATCAGACAATGGTAAGAAAGATCCATTTCATCATCCCTTCCTGCTTAAACCAATGTCAAGATTTTATATCTTCTAGAAAAGATTCATAACAAAAGCGTTAACTAGAAGTTTTCTTAGTAGCGATCGCAGTTACCTAACTTTTGCGCTCAACGTCTCAGACAAATGATGTAGTTTAAAGGTTCACAGTCATGGTTAGCGAAGTCAATCCAGAATCTCTACGAATAGTTGAAAGCGAAGAGTTTCTACCCTCAATTAGTCCTACAGTCACAATTGGCGGCGGAGTTCTGGTAGTTGCCTTCAGTGCAGCGGTATCTTTGGCTGCTACGCTCAACTACAACGTGACAGTTAAAGCACCTGCATCAATTCGCGGCGAAGTCCAAATCGTCCAATCGGCATCCGATGGCGTTGTCAGAAACATTACCGTCAAAGAAAACCAATTGGTGAAAAAAGGTGATGCGATCGCTTACGTTGACAATTCACAAATTTTAACTAGAAGAAACCAATTACTTGACAGCATTCAACAAAGCCGCTCTCAACTGAGACAAATTTCATCTCAGATGAGTTCCATCGATAGTCAAATTGCGGCAGAATCGAATTTATCAACTCGTTCGGTTGCCTCTGCCCAAGCAGAATTGCAACTACAACAAAGAGATTACCTTGCTAAACAACAGACATCAATAGCAGAAGTGCAAGTTGCTCAAGCCTCATTAGATCTGGCGCGAGAGGAGATGCAACGCTACCGACAACTAGCCGATACAGGCGCAATTCCCATATTACAAGTTAAAGAAAAAGAACAAGCTTATAAAGCGGCGCAGGCAAAAGTCAATCAAGCCAAAGCCAATCTCAACCCCAGTAATGCTACAGTCTCGATCGCCAACGAACGCATCGCCCAAGAAGAAGCACGGGGTATGGCAACTGTAGCCGCATTACAAAAAGAACGTAAAAACTTAATTAGTAACCAAATCGAATTACAAAACCAAGTTGCCCGCGACACCAAAGAAGTGCAACAAATGGGGGTAGAACTGAGCAAAACCATGATTCTCTCGCCCACCGATGGTACGGTATTAAAACTAGAGTTGCGCAACCCAGGACAGGTAGTTAGCACGGGACAAGCGATCGCCCAAATTTCTCGCACCAACTCGCGTTTAGATATCAAAACCTACGTCCCAGGCGCAGAGATTAGCAAGATTAAGCCAGGTCAGCAAGTTCAGATGCGCGTTTCCGCCTGTCCCTACCCCGACTACGGCACGCTTAAGGGTGTAGTCAAAACCGTGGCTCCCGATGTCGTGCCTACTGCTAGCGGTGCAGCTAGCGAGTCCTCAACTCCAGCAGGCGCATACGAAGTGACAATTCAGCCGAATACGTGGTTTGTCGGTACTGGCGATCGCCTGTGTCGATTACAACCTGGTATGGAAGGGACAGTAGACATTATTTCCAAATCCGAAACTCCATTACAATTCGTTTTACGTAAAGCAAGAATTCTTTCGGGTATCTAACAATAGTGGTGCGTGGTGAGTGGTGAGTGGTAAATTTTCCGACTCCCGACTCCCGACTCCCGACTCCCTAATAACTGATAACTGATTGCCTGCATCTATCATGGTTAGTCTGTTTAGGAAAAAATATCAAGCGATTTTACAAGCAAGTGAGGAAGATTGCGGCGCGGCTTGTTTGGCAACGATTTGCAAGCATTACGGCAAAGTTTTGAGCATTAACCGCAGTCGGGAAGCAGTCGGAACCGGACAACTGGGAACGACAATGTTAGGGTTGAAACGCGGTGCTGAAGCTTTAGGATTAAACGCGCGATCGGTCAAAGCATCGAGTGAGGTTTTAGACAAAATTCATGAAGTCCCTCTCCCAGCCATCATTCACTGGCAAGGCTATCACTGGATTGTCTTGTTTGGACGGCAAGGTAACAAATTTGTTGTTGCCGATCCCGCAGTCGGTCTTCGTTATCTCACCCGGCGAGAGTTGTTGGAAGCTTGGAGTGGAATCATGCTGTTGCTGGTTCCCGATCCAGACCGCTTCCATAATATGGGGGAAGAAGAAACTTCTGGCGGCTTTAGCCGCTTTTTCCGCAGAATTTGGCCCTATCGCCTGCTGTTGCTAGAAGCACTTGGGATCAATATTGTTTTAGGTTTACTTTCTTTAGCTAGCCCAATTTTAATTCAAATTCTTACAGATGATGTTCTCGTTCGGGGAGATATGCAGTTACTCACGGTGGTGGTAGCTGCTGTGATCGTGACCAACATTTTTAGCAGCACGATGGGACTGTTGCAATCAACCATGATCTCTCATTTCGGTCAGCGGTTGCAATTGGGATTGGTGTTAGAATTCGGTCGCAAACTCTTGCACTTGCCCTTAAGTTATTTTGAATCCCGTCGTAGTGGAGAAATTACCAGCCGTCTGCGAGATATTAGTGAAATTAACCAGTTGGTTTCGCAAATTGTCGCTCACCTACCCAGCCAGATTTTTATCGCGATAATTTCTTTCGCATTTATGGTATTTTATAGCTGGAAGCTAACACTTACCGTCTTGCTAGTAGGGATGGTAATGGCTTTTTCTACAATACCATTTTTGCCGACACTACAGCAAAAAACACGCAATCTTTTAATATTGTCAGCCGAGAATCAGGGCGTATTAGTAGAAACATTTAAAGGTGCGATGGTAATGAAAACCACAACAGCCGCACCTCAGTTCTGGGATGAATTTCAGAGCCGTTTTGGACGAATGGCGAATTTAACATTTAGTACGATTAAAATCGGTATTCTTAATAGTACTTTTACTCAACTTATTAGTAGTATTGGGGGCATTGCTTTATTAGGTTATGGTAGCGTCTTAGTGATTAAAAACGAACTCAGCATCGGTCAAATGCTGGCTTTTAATAGTATGCAGGGAAATGTCATCGGCTTAATTAGTTCTTTAATTGGACTGACTGATGAATATTTTCGGACTCAAACTGCGGTCACTCGCCTCTTAGAAGTGATTGATGCAACGCCGGAATCTGTAGGAGACACTTATAAACCATTTGCCAAAATTTTACCCGACGCTGACATTGAATGTTCGCATATTTGTTTTCATCATGCGGGACGGATAGATTTATTAGAAGATTTTTCAGTCACACTTCCTGGGGGCAAAATTGTTGCTTTGATCGGACAGTCGGGTTGTGGTAAAAGTACTTTATCAAAACTGATTTCGGGGTTGTACGAGCCGCAGTCGGGAAATATTCGGATTGGCTTATATAACTTGCAGGATTTATCGCTTGATTGTTTGCGTCAGCAAGTTGTCTTAATTCCTCAAGAACCCCACTTTTGGAGTCGATCGATTTTAGATAATTTCCGTTTAGGTAATCCTCATCTTGAGTTTGAACAAATAGTGAAAGCTTGTCAAATTGCCAATGCAGATGGCTTTATTAGCCAACTACCAAACAAATATCAGACAGTGTTAGGAGAATTTGGGGCGAACTTGTCTGGAGGACAGCGGCAGAGGTTGGCGATCGCCCGCGCTATTGTGAATAACCCACCCGTGCTGATCTTGGATGAAGCGACATCTGGACTCGATCCGATCGGCGAATTTGAAGTCTTGGAACGGCTGTTTGCTGCCCGTAAAGGCAAAACCACAATTTTGATTACTCACCGTCCTGCCGTGGTCGATCGCGCAGAGTGGGTGGTGTTAATGAATCAAGGTAAATTGGTCGTCCAAGGACCTCTATCAGAGTTGCGTCAAGCACCAGGGGAACATTTGAAATTTTTCTTACCTTAATCAGGAAATGGGGAGGAATATGCTATGTCTCAGATGACAGAAATTAAAGATACAGCACTATTTGTTGAATTATCCGATCGGGAACAAGAATCAGTAGCAGGTGGAGCGGGTTTACAAGATCTGTTTGGTCCTATAGTTTTCCAACAAACTGATATTGATACTTCCGCCGAGGCAACTACAAACTTCAATGACGGCAGTTCTTCGACTCGCCGGACTGGTTATAAAATGTCTCAAACTACGTTTGTGATGCCTCTACTATCTCTGTTCGGTGGCGGCGGTGGCGGACGGCGATCGCGTCGTTCTCGCATGAATATGTTTAGTTTATTGATGTCTCTGTTTAGCTAGTTGACTCGGGAGCAGGGAGCAGGGTGAGTGGCTGGTGGCTGGTGGCTGGTGACTAGAATTGCCTCCTTGTCTTCCTTGTCCCCCTTGTCTCCCTTATCTCCCTTATCCTTCCCTTACCTCTCACGCCTTGCATTGGCAAATTTCCCGTTAGCCCCTTACTATATAGAGTGCTTAGTCCAGGGATTTTGCTAATTAGCGTATGTCCAATGCTTGTGTAATCGGACTCGGAAAATCTGGTGTTGCTGCTGCCCGACTGTTGAAACGAGAGGGTTGGCAAGTGATACTGAGCGATCGCTCTGATTCTGCATCTTTGCGCCAACAACAGCAACAACTCGCAGCAGAGGGGATTCCAGTTCGTTTGGGTCATACTCCAAATTTAAACAGCACGGATTCACCCCAGTTAATTGTTGTCAGTCCCGGCGTACCTTGGGATGCAGACATCTTAAATCGTGCTAGAGAATTAGGGATCGAGACGATTGGTGAAATGGAACTGGCTTGGCGCTATCTCAACGCTGTTCCCTGGGTAGGAATCACCGGTACTAACGGCAAAACCACAACGACAGCTTTAGTTGCTGCAATCTTTCAAACCGCCGGACTCAACGCCCCCGCCTGTGGGAATATCGGTCATGCCGTCTGCGATGTAGCTTTGGAATTCCAAAATAATAGTAGGGGCGTACAGCCGTGCGCCCCTACTAAATATCCCGATTGGATAATTGCCGAAATCAGCAGCTATCAAATTGAATCTGCTCCCTCGGTTGCACCGCGTATCGGTGTTTGGACGACATTTACACCCGATCACCTCAGCCGCCACAAGACTTTAGAGCGATATTACGACATTAAAGCGCACCTGGTGCATCAATCCCAATTGCAAGTGATTAATGGCGATGATGCTTTCTTGAGTCAGGAGAAGATGAATGATTGGCAGGATGCTTACTGGACGAGTGTAAAAGGTAAAGCTTTCCTCAATTGCAATCCCGATTTAGGCACTTATATTGAAGATGGTTGGGTCATCTTTGGGCAAGAGCAGATCGTGCAGGTGTCGGCGTTGCGAATGGTAGGCGCGCACAACTTACAAAATCTGCTGATGGCGGTGGCGGTGGCGCGATTGGCAGGAATTGACAAAGAGGCGATCGCCACTGCAATAGCTACATTTCCAGGCGTTCCCCACCGCTTAGAACACATTTGCACTTGGCAAGGAATTGATTTTATCAACGATAGCAAGGCAACTAACTACGATGCGGCTCAAGTTGGGTTATCTTCTGTCACTAGCCCTGCAATTCTGATTGCTGGCGGCGAAGCAAAAATTGGTGATGACTTGGCATGGTTGCAAACAATTCAAGCTCAAGCCGCCGCCGTCTTACTCATTGGCGATGCTGCGCCAGCTTTTGCCTTACGTTTATCTCAAGTGGGTTACAACAATTACGAGATTGTGGAAACGATGGCGCGTGCCGTGTCTAGAGCCGCAGAATTAGCTCCACAATATCAGGCACGGGTTGTCTTGCTTTCTCCTGCCTGTGCCAGTTTCGATCGCTACCAAAACTTCGAGCAACGCGGCGATGATTTTCGGCAATTGTGTGTGCAGTTATTGCAATAACTGACAACTGTTCACTGAGAACTGACAACTGACTGCTGCTTGATTAACTCCGCTACGGCTGCAATGAGAGCAGTAGATTCTACAGGCTTAGTAATGTGCTGTTGAAATCCTGCTGCTAGCGATCGCGATCTGTCTTCTGGCTTCGCGTGAGCAGTTAGAGCGATCGCGGGAATGTGCTTATCTCCTGGTTGCTCGGTGGCTCGGAGCTGCTGAATGAATTGATAGCCATCGGTTTCTGGCATGGCAATATCGCTAATTAAGATATCGGGGCGATCGCGTTCTAGATAGGCGATTGCATCTGCTGCTGAAGAAACTGTCGTGACGGTTGCACCTGCTTGTTCGAGCGCAAATTTAATGAAGTCGCGGCTATCGTTGTTATCCTCGACAACTAGCGCGTTTACCCCATCCAGTAATGAATTTAACTTTGATTCATCATTTGCAGTCAAGTTAATGAGATTGGGAGTCGCTGTAGAGAGAGAAGTCGCTGTAGAAGGACTATTTGCTAGTGGTAGCCGTACTGTAAACGTTGTTCCCTTGCCTTCTCCCTCGCTGTGAGCTTCAATCGTGCCACCATGTAGAGTCACCAGTTGTCGTACGATCGCCAGTCCTAACCCCAGTCCGCCAAAAGCGCGAGTGATCGAACTGTCTGCTTGACGAAAGCGATCGAAAATTTGCGGCAGAAATTCGGGACGAATGCCAATTCCTGTATCGATAATTTGAATTTGAGCGTAGGTGGTAATTGGTAATTGGTAATTGGTAATTGGTAATTGGTAGTTGGTAGTTGGTAGTTGGTAGTTGACTGTTGTTGCTCCTCTGCTCCTCTGCTCCTCTGCTCCTCTGCTCCCCTGCTCCCTGCTCGTCCCTGCTCCCTGCTCCCTACTTTCTTGACTCAGCCGTATATCGATCTGCCCTTTTTCGGGAGTGAATTTAACTGCATTGGAGAGTAAATTCCAAATAATTTGTCGCAGGCGGGTTGGATCGGCGGCGATTGTTTTTGCTGCTGGATCGAGGTGCGTGTGGAGTTGTAGCGATTTCTCCTCAAGCTGGGGACGAATTGATTCTAATAGCAATTCAATTGTGGCGATCGCGTTTACAGGTTGAATGGATAGCTGCACTTTCCCACGCATCAACCTAGACATATCGAGAATGTCATCAATTAGTTGTGCTTGAGATTTGGCATTACGTTCGATGATCTTAAGTGCTTGACACAATTTAGCTTCATCAAACTTCCGCATCTGCATCAGTTGCGACCAGCCTAAAATTGAGTTCAAGGGCGATCGCAATTCGTGAGAAACAACCGCCAAAAATTCATCTTTCATTAAGTTAGCTGCTTCTGCTTGCTGCCGAGCAGCTTGGGCTTGAAATATTTCTAAATTCTTAGCAACCAATTGAGCTGCTTGACGCTGCACCTCTAAATTCTTTTTAAATAGCTCGACAAATACCGCAACTTTAGATGTTAATATAATTGGCTCGATCGGTTTGAGTAAATAATCCACTGCACCTAGAGCGTATCCTTTCGATTTCAGGTCGTCGCTATCGCTAATTGCCGTGAGAAAAATAATCGGTGTATGGCGCGATTGTTCTCTTTGTCGAATCAGACTTGCTGTTTCAAATCCATCCATTTCAGGCATTTGTACGTCTAGCAGGATGACAGCAAAATCTTGCTCTAGTAGACATTTCAGGGCTTGTTTACCGGAATAAGCTTTGACTAAATTCTGCCCTAAACTGTTAAGCGTTGCCTCCAGTGCTACAAGATTTTCGGGATAATCGTCTACTAATAAGACGTTAATTTTAGGTTCGGACTTCATGGCATGAGCGACAGCTAAGAGAGTGGCGAACAATCTATTTTTGCTTCAAATTGTATAGTTTAATGCATATATTCTCTCTATCTAACGATAGAGTAAGGGACTAAGAATACATCTACCCTTGGGTCAAAATTTCTATCTCCCTCCGATTAGATTTAAGCCTGCGAGCTTAACGCTGTAGCCACACTCTTAGCAGCGAGAATAGTTGCTCTGTATCGATTGGTTTAGAAATGTAATCGGAAGCTCCGACTTCAAGGCACTTTTCGCGATCGCCTTGCATTGCTTTAGCTGTCAGCGCCACAATTGGCAGTTTCGCAAATCGCTCGATCTGCCGTATAGCTCGGATCGTGTCATACCCGTCCATTTCTGGCATCATAATGTCCATTAATACAATGTCAATATCTGGATTGTTTTGAATCTGAAGAATACCTTCTCGACCGTTTTCTGCATATATCACTTGCATCTGCTGACGTTCTAGGATGCTGGTGAGTGCAAAAATATTTCGCATATCATCATCGACAACCAAGGCTTTCTTGCCTGCTAGGACGGAATCGTTTTGCTGCAACTGCTCTAACATCAACCGCTTAGGTGTAGGTAGATTAGCTTGTGTTTGATGTAAAAATAACGTAGTTTCCTCCAGCAAGCGTTCTGGCGATCGCGCCTTTTTGAGAATCGAGCTACCTGACAAGCGGTGTAGTTCGATTTCTTCTTCAGAAGTGAGCTGCCTGGGAGTATAAACAATGATGGGTAGATTTTTCAACAACGGTTCTTGCTTGAGCCGATCGATCAATTCAAATCCGTTGGTGTCTGGCAAGGCTAAATTCAAGACTAAACAATCAAAATGACCTGATTGGAGAGCTTCGAGCGCAGCTGCGCCTGTTTCTACTACCTGAATTGCGATATCGCTTTCCTCAATCAAGTCGAGCATAGTGCGACGCTGCGATTCATCGCGCTCGACGATTAACAGGTTTTTTACAGAGCGATTGACAAACTCTTGAATTTGAGACAACGTATCTAATAATGCAGCGTTGCTAATTGGTTTTTGCAAATAGGCGATCGCACCTTGTTTTAATCCTCGTTGTGGAGTTTCTTCAACCGAAATGATATGTACAGGAATGTGACGGGTATCGGGATTGTGTTTGAGGCGATCGAGTACCGTCCAACCATCGACAATTGGCAAGCGAATATCGAGCGTAATCGCCGTGGGTTGAAATTGCTGTGCTAGTGCTAAACCAACATTACCCCGCGTGGCAACTAACACCTTAAAGCCTTGTTGACGGGCTGCATCCATTAATATACGCACGAATTTGAGATCGTCTTCGATAATTAGCAGCGTGCGATCGCCTGGTTGAATGACATCGCGATCGTCCTCAACAGCTCTTTCCTCTAATAAATTCGAGATTTGAGATTCGACGAGCGATACGACTTCAGGCGGGGAAGTTGGGAGTGCGGGTAGAGGGTTAGTTGGAGCTAATGATGGAGCTGCATGTTGCTCTACCGTCCGACTTACCATTTGTGGCAAATAGAGCGTAAATGTACTGCCCCGACCGAGTTCGCTCCTCAGTTGAATTTCACCACCTAACAAGCGAGCGATCTCGCGGCTGATTGATAAACCTAAACCCGTCCCTCCGTATCGGCGAGAGGTCGTACCGTCTGCCTGCTGAAATGCTTCAAAAATAATTTGCTGTTTGTCGGGTGCAATGCCGATGCCTGTATCGGTGACTGAGAAAGCAATTACACCTGCTTCTCCTGGTGGTGCTTCTCTAGCAGCACGATTGAGAACTTCTTGTTCCGCACTCCAACCTGCAAGTGCTGGGGTAACATTTAAGCGTACGGAGCCAGCGTCAGTGAATTTGAAGGCATTGGAGAGCAAATTTTTCAAAACTTGCTGCAAGCGTTTGGGGTCGGTATAAAGCGTACGGGGTAATCGCTCGTCAAACTGAATTTCAAATTTGAGTTGGCGATCGCCTGCGACTTGACGAAATGTCCGCTCTATGTTCTCCCGCAAATGAGTAAATCTAACTGGTTCGATATCCACAGACATTTTGCCCGACTCGATTTTAGCAAGGTCGAGAATATCGTTAATTAATTCTAATAAATCGTTGCCAGAGGAGTGAATTGTTCGAGCGTATTCTACTTGTTTGTCGGTAAGATTTCGGTCTTGGTTATCAGCTAATAGGCGTGCCAAAATTAGCAAACTGTTGAGAGGCGTTCGTAATTCATGTGACATATTTGCCAAAAACTCAGACTTATATTTAGAACTTAAGGCGAGTTGTGCGGCTTTGTCTTCTAGCGATCGCCGTGCTTGTTCGATCTCTTGATTTTTCCGTTCGACTTCGCGATTTTGTAATGCCAATAGTTCAGCCTTTTCTTGTAATTCGGCATTGGTTTGTTGCAATTGTTCTTGTTGCTTTTTGAGCAATTCTTCTGAAGCTGTCAGCGATTTTGCTTGTTGTTCTAATCGCTGGTTAGTTCCTGTCAGTTCTTTTTGTTGAGATTGTAATTCCTCTGCTAAAGACTGGGATTGTTTCAATAGCTCTTCAGTCCGCATACTAGCGGCGATCGTATTGAGTACGATCGCAATGCTTTCAGTTAACTGATCGAAGAATGTGAGGTGGATTTCATTGAACCGATTGAAGGAAGCTAACTCGATAACAGCGGTAACTTGCCCTTCAAATAATACGGGCAGAACCACAGCATTCATTGGTGCTGCTTCTCCCAAGCCGGAGCTAATTTTAATATAATTCGACGGCACTTCAGTAATTAAAATGCGTTCTTTTTCCAATGCACATTGCCCCACTAATCCCTCACCCAAATAGAAACGGTTAGCTAAATGTTTGCGTTCTCGATAGGCATAAGTGCTAATTAATTTCAGGTAAGGCGGATGGTTCTCGCTACTTTCCATCAAGTAGAAAACTCCATGCTGTGCTGAAACCAGAGGCGCTAATTCTGACAAAATCAGCTTGGACACGGTTTCTAAATCGCGCTGTCCTTGCAACATCCGCGTGAATTTGGCAAGGTTGGTCTTCAGCCAGTCTTGTTCGGTATTTTTCTGCGTTGTTTCGCGTAGATTGGCGATCATTTGGTTGATATTGTCTTTGAGAGCAGCAACTTCTCCTAAAGCTTCAACGGCGATCGATCGCGTTAAATCGCCTTTGGTTACAGCCGTTGCCACTTCGGCGATCGCTCTTACCTGCGTGGTTAAATTTGCTGCTAGCTCGTTCACGTTGTCGGTTAAGTCGCGCCATGTTCCTGACGCACCTGGGACTTTTGCTTGTCCGCCGAGTTTTCCTTCGATTCCGACTTCTCTCGCCACTGTCGTTACCTGTGCGGCAAATGTCGCCAGAGTATCGATCATTTCGTTGATTGTCTCGGCAAGCGTTTCAATTTCGCCCTTGGCATCTAGCATCAGCTTGCGCTTGAGATCGCCATTGGCTACCGAGGTAACAACCCTAGCAATGCCTCGTACCTGTGCCGTGAGGTTGCTTGCCATTGAATTCACGTTGTCGGTTAAATCTTTCCAAGTTCCCGCTACACCCGTGACTTGTGCCTGTCCGCCTAATTTCCCTTCCGTACCGACTTCCCGCGCTACCCGCGTTACCTCAGAAGCAAAGGAACTGAGTTGATCCACCATTGTATTGATGGTATTTTTCAGATCTAAGATTTCGCCCTTTACGTCTACCGTAATTTTTTTAGATAAATTACCATTGGCGATCGCTGTGGCAACTTCTGCTATATTTCGTACCTGTGCTGTGAGATTGCCTGCCATTAAATTGACGTTATCGGTTAAATCTTTCCAAGTGCCACCGACACCCCGCACGTATGCTTGTACCCCTAATTTTCCTTCCGTGCCGACTTCCCGCGCCACCCGCGTCACTTCTGAGGCAAACGAGTTGAGCTGATCCACCATTGTATTAATGGTGTTTTTCAACTCTAGAATTTCACCCTTTACATTTACCGTAATTTTTTTGGATAAGTCGCCATTTGCTACGGCTGTCGTGACTTCAGCAATATTTCGTACCTGTGCTGTCAGGTTACCTGCCATTGAGTTGACGCTATCGGTTAAATCTTTCCAAGTGCCTGCCACACCTCGCACGTCTGCTTGCACGCCCAATTTTCCCTCGGTTCCCACATCCCGCGCCACCCGTGTCACTTCTGAGGCAAACGAGTTCAGTTGACCGACCATCTTATTTACAATTTGCGCTGTTTGCAAAAACTCGCCCTGTAACGGGTTTCCGGCAATGTCTGTAGCGATCGCTTGTGACAAATCGCCATTAGCCACTGCCCGAATCACGCGAGTTGTCTCTGCCATCGGCTGCACCAAGTCAGTAATCAAGGTATTGACTGAATTGACACATGCTTGCCAAGATCCTTTTGCCCCGTTATTCGATACTCGCTCGTAAATTTTGCCCTCTTTGCCAACCACCGTGCTAATTCGCGCTAGCTCGGTTGTCATCTGCTCGTTTGTCTCAATAATATCGTTGAGGGTATCCGCAATCTTGCCAGCAATGCCTGTTTGTTCGCTAGAGATCCGAACGGAAAAATTACCCTTTTTAACTTCTAGTAATGTTTGCAGGAGTTGCTTGAGGTCGAGAGCATCGCTATCAGGGTTATCTGTGGCAGTCGTCATAGTGACTCAATACTGAAATGGAGACGTGTGAGGAATCTGTTGTAGCGTGAGAGAAAAAATTTCCTTCAAGCAACACCTAAGTATTGACTGGGTGTTGACAGATTTTCGTCTTCCATCGTAAGGATAAAACTAATACAACCGCGATCCGCCTTAAGGTAGAAAATAGCTGATGGGCGGGCTTGGGGGGCAGCATAAACTAAAAACTTTTCGGTTAGGTATCCATAGTTCTTGGAGATCCCCCTCAATCCCCCTTGTTAAAGGGGAAATCAATCCATTCTTAGCCCCCCTTTTTCAGGGGGGTTGGGGGGATCGAATCAAAACCTGCAATGTATCAGCACAGACTACAACTAAATAACTATTCTCTACTCCTGTAGGGGCGGGTTTGGAAACCCGCCCCTACAGCTCCCTGCTCCCTACTAGGGATGTATTTGGCTCAAAATGTAGCGCAAGCGATCGTAGTCGTCTTTGAGGAGGGTGCTGAGGGTGCGTCCGGCTTGGACTAACCATTGTCGATCGGCTTTGCGTAACTGATAGACCTCTCGAATCGCGGCAGCGGTTAAAGCTTCTACAGGCGCACCTTGAACTTGTAATAGAGTGCGTAGAAAATCCAGGCGATCGCTAAATAAAATGACATCTTCTGGCTGACAGCTATACACAGCTTGGTGAATTTGTGGCGGACGAGGCGGAAGGTATTGATAAACTTGACGTTGAGCGCGTTTTGAGGCTTTCGCTGGCTCAAAACCGATAATGGCAGCGCGAAATTCAGTTTTGAGCATGGCAAAAATTTGCGGCTGCTGTTCGCGCAACTCCATGAGAGATAATCCTAAAGCCCTTGCCCGATGGATTGAGTCGATCGGCATGGTAGTAGCGTAATAAACTACCCCATAAACTTGATTTCCTGATTCATCATCCGCAGACTTTACCCAACTACCAAAAGGTGGCATCACCGGAAAGCTCAAATCTTCTGGTTCCAAGCATTGAGCTAAAAATTCCGTTGTCGAAGTTTCGATCACTTCAGCTATGTAACTGGGGTGGCGATCGCCTGTCGCAAATTGAGGTAGGGGAAGACGCATACTAGGAATTGGTAATAGGTAATAGGTAATGGGTAATAGGTAATGGGCGATCGTCGATCGCAACGAACGATCGACAACTACCAACCACCAACTAGCAAATACCTATTTTCCTTTTTTCCGAGTCACTTCGACTGCTTCTAGTTCTGATTGATTAAAAGTAATAAGTTTGTCCCAGTTACCACCTTCAAACAATACAGCAACTTTACCATCAGTAATTCTCTGCACTAGCCCTTGATAACCGTAGTAAGTATCGTTAGGGTTCTTAACGCGCACAGTTACACCTGGCAGAATCATAGCTTTTCCTCTTTGTTAACACCGATAATTTAAATTTTCTCTTATAAGTGTAGTGATGTCAGTTATCAGTTATCAACGGAAAGGGAACGGTTAATTCCGAATTCCGAAGTCAAGCAGGCGGATGACGAGGTTTTCTCGTCATTAAAGCCGCGTCGAATTCCGAATTCTCCCTCGCTCCTTTCTCTTTGGACGATGGTTGGCGACGGATTGCACGATACCGATCGCAATCCAATTAGTCAGCAGTGCCGATCGCCCGTAACTCATCCAAGGTAAAGGAATTCCCGTGACGGGCGCAAGCCCAATTGTCATGCTGATATTGACGATGACTTGGAACACAATCATGGAAAACACGCCGATGACAAGCAGGGAGCCAAAATCATCTTTGGCGCTTTGGGCAATCAATACCAAGCGCCAGCAAATTAACCAAAAGATAAATAGTAAAACAAGGCAACCAATAAAGCCCCATTCTTCGCCTACTGCTGAAAAGATAAAGTCCGTATGCTGTTCGGGAATAAAATTGAGTTGGGTTTGCGTACCTTGGTAAAGTCCTTGTCCCCATAATTGCCCGGAACCAATGGCAATTCGCGATTGTATTAAATGATAACCGCCGCCAAGAGGATCTTTCTGTGGGTCGAGAAATAAAATGATGCGGTCTTTTTGATAGTCTTTGAGCAATCCCCAGAGAATGTGTCCTAATTCTCCTGCCAGAAAGTTAATTCCAATCGCTCCAACTGCCGACAACCACCGCCAAGGCATAGTCGCAAGCGCGATCGCTCCCATTGCTACCGCCCAGATGCACCAAGCTGGTAAAGAGACGTTAAATAGAATAACTGCCACAATCGGAGAAATTAATAGGATCAACCAGCCAGGATTGACATTACCCCAATAGAGCATTCCGAGAGTTATTGCCCCAAAAACCAAAGATGTCCCTAAATCTGGCTGTGCGAATACTAAAACCCAAGGCACAGCTGTAACTAACAAAGCTCGAAGCACGCTAGGAATTTTCCCCGCACTACGGGATTGTAATAATGCTGCTAGGGTGATAATCATCCCAACTTTGGCAAATTCTGAGGGTTGGAGATTAAACCCAGCAACGCTAATCCAGCGTTGAGCGCCTTTGGCACTGATTCCAGCTAGCATGACCGCAATCAGAGATACATTCGTGACTGCATAAGTCAACCAGTGCCAGCGCAAGAGAAAATCGTAGCGGCAAAGCGATAGAAAGAAAGCCAATGCCAATCCTACACCACCAAACAGCCAATGCTGCCACCAATCGGTAATTCCTTGGTTTAACTCTGCACTGCGAATAGAAATGCCACCAAATATTGTGATGCTTACAGTCAGCGCCAACAGCCACCAGTCTACCTGCTGCCAAGGGGCAAGCAGTAATTTCCAAGGAACAGAAAATATGAATCTTTTTAACAGCATGGACAAGGATTGAGGATAGGGACAAATTACGACTAATTCATGGTTCCCTTTTCATAGTCTAAATTTAGCTTTTTCTAATTTCTGTAGGGGCGGGTATGAAGTGCAGATTCACTCCCATAGCTGCCAATCTTTTGCTAAATCTGCCCCTACGAATTCTGATATCGCTTGCTAAGTTAATGCTGCTACCGAGACTTTACCCGCGATCGCCATTGCTACTGCCATTAAAGCTTTAGCAGAGGCAGACTCAGGCTCTGCAACAACAATGGGAATACCGCGATCGCCTCCTTGACGCAAGGAAATTTCTAACGGGATGCAGCCTAACAGGGGTATGCCTAGTTCTTTAGCTGTTTTTTCTCCACCACCAGAACCAAAAATGTCGTAGTGTTTATCTGGCGCGTCGGGGGGAATAAAGTAGCTCATATTTTCCACAATTCCCAATACTGGAACTTGCATCTGTTGAAACATCCGCAAGCCTTTGCGAGAATCTAACAATGCTACATTTTGGGGTGTCGTGACAATTACCGCACCCGCCATCGGGACGGCTTGCGTTAGCGTTAGTTGAGCATCTCCGGTTCCAGGTGGCATGTCTACAATCAAATAATCTAATTCTCCCCACTGAACTTGATAGAGAAATTGGCGAATAATTCCATTGAGCATCGGTCCCCGCCAAATTACGGGTTGGTCTTTGTCAATGAGAAAACCCATCGAGACTAACTTCACACCGTGATTGAAAACCGGATCGAGAACTTCCCCTTTCTCGCCTTGGCGTACTGCTACCTGTGCTTGTTCTAGTCCCAGCATAGTAGGCGCGTTAGGACCGTAAATGTCTGCATCCAACAATCCGACTTTTGCCCCCGATTGTGCTAAAGCAACGGCAACATTGACTGCAACGGTACTTTTACCCACACCACCTTTACCGCTAGAAATTGCCAAAATATTTTTCACTCCAGCAATTCCCGTGCGATCGGGTAAACCTTTCTGTTGCGGCGTTTCTGCTGTTACGTCTACCGCAACTTCGGTGACTCCTGGTAGCTGCTTGACAGCTTTTTGGCAGTCTTCAACAATAAACTCTCGTAACGGGCAAGCTGGAGTTGTCAAAACCAAAGTGAAGCTGACTTTGCCATTGTCAATTTTGACATTGCGGATCATGTTCAGTTCTACTAGGCTTTTGCGGAGTTCCGGATCTTGCACGGGGCGCAAAACTTCTAATACAGAGCTGGTACTAAGGGTATCGAGCATGACATTCTTCACTCTCTAAGGCTGCTTTGCTATCTATTTGCATCTTAGCGGTCAGCGTAGAGTCAAAGTCGATCCATCCCAAAGGCTTTGTCAATGGTGTGAATGGTGAAATGGTTATGAGTCAGTCGGACTTATCGCCGATTACAACCAACCGCGCAACCAATAAATGACTATTCCGATGTATTCTTTGAGAGTTTGAGTGAATAAAAATAAACTACTGGCATCTGGTAACAAACTCAGTATTTTAGCTTCGGGCGAACTCGCTAGTTCTTGAAACTCTTGAGTAGACACTTGAAAATCAGTAGGAGCGGGAATAGCAGCTATTCTCAAACGTTTGAATATTGACAACGATCGCGGCATATGCATTGCTGAAGTGACTAATAAAATCTGGCGAATACCTCGCTGTGTCAGAATTTGACGCACGTTAACTGCATTTTCGTAAGTATTGCGAGATTTGGGTTCCTCAACGATCGCTGACTCCGGTACGCCCATGTTCTTCAGTAGGGCTGCCATATCAGTTGCTTCAGCAGAATCATTCCCGTACCACTCAATTCGTCCTCCACTGAGAATTATTACAGGTGCTTTACTCTGCTGATAGAGATAAGCAGCATAGAGGAGGCGATCGCCGCCTTCATTCACCTCTACAGTTGGGCGTGGTGGTGTTGACGTTCTGGTGACACCACCCAAAACCACGATCGCATCCGCATTTGGTACGGAGTTGAGTGGCAAATGCTGCCACTCTAGCGATCGCGCGAAAGAACGAGCAGCCCAGCTATTACCCCCTACCAGTAAAATTATGAGAGCAAGAGCGATTGCGATCGCTGCCCCGCGCGTTTTTTTACCCCACAACAACAATACCAACCCCACCACTAAAAGCACGCAGGCTATTCCCAACGGGTAGAGAAATAGTGGTAGCAGTTTCGATAGGAAGAGAAACATTTAGTTAGTTGTTGGTTGTTGGTTAATAGTTGGTGATTTTGACTTTTAACTTTTGACTTTTGAATTACGTATTCAATTGAGTTTCTACAGGCTGTGTCGTGTCAATTGTGGTGACGTATTGTTTTTCAGTGTCGGAAAAAGGCTCGGCGGTGGCTTGTTGAGACTCTAATAAGTCAACAGTAGCATCGGCAATGTCTCCGGTGCGCTGTTGCAGCCGTTGGCGCAAGACTTCTACTGGTGCGGTACAGTGGAAAATTTGTAGAGGAATTTGACGGGCTTCTGCTTGGGCGATCGCCTCTTGACGTAAAGCGGCGCGATCGTATTTGGCATCTAAAATGACTGTAAAGCCCTCACCTGCTAGCAGCAGTCCTAAATCTAACAGTCTTTGATAGGTTTTTTGATGCCATTCGTCGGTATAAATTTCATCTCCCCCGCGCTGTTCTAAGGGAATTCCAGCTAAATGCTTGCGAACGGCATCAGAACGAACGTGAATTGCCCCTAGTTGTCGCGCTAGTTGCTTCGCTACCGTACTCTTACCCGCACCCGATAGCCCAGACATGAGAATTAATTTGCCTTGACGAGGTTTGGTATATTCCCAAGCTTGGCGATAATAGTTTGCTGCTGTTTTTGCCGACTCTTCCTTTACAGCTGCGGGTACACCTGGATCGTCCAGCAAAAATGAATTGACTTTGGCGCGCACGTATGCTTGACGGCTGAGGTATAAAGGATAGACTTGCAATCCGTCCCAATCACCTGTTTGCTCTAAATATGTATTTAAAAAGATATTCCCTAAGTCCTTGCGCCCCCGTGCTTCAAAATCCATTACGGCAAACGCTACGTCATACATTACGTCTACAAATCGAAATGGCTCGTTAAATTCAATGCAATCAAATAATAAAATTTTGTCATGCCATAGACAAATATTTTGCATGTATAAATCGCCGTGACATTCGCGAATAAAGTCACCTGCCATGCGGCTTTTAAATAATGACTCTTTCTCGGCAAAAAACTTATCTGTATACGCTTTTGTTTCGTCAAACTGTTTTTGTGTCTGTGCTTTGCTAATATATTTTTCTGATTGCTCATAGTTCTCATCAAAAGCTTGGCGAACTTGGGCTACTTCCCCAAACCTACGAATATAGTCGTTAGTTACAGCCTTTTCATGATATTTTGCTACAACTCGTCCTAAGTCAGCCATCAATTTTTCATCAATTTTTTCCTGAAGAAACATGTTGATTAGCAACATATTTTGGGGAAACTGACGCATTTTTAATACGTATTCTATAGGCTCTTCCGTACCTCCTAGTTGGTACTGTTGTTCGTTTTTAGTAATTGGTAAAACTTCCAAATAAAGCTCGGCTGCGCCTCTTTGATTTAAGCGTAATTCTTCTTGACAAAAATGCTTTCTTGATTCCAGCGTTGAATAGTTTAAAAAACCAAAATTCATTGGCTTTTTCACTTTATAAGCATACTCTCCAGTTAATAACACGTAAGAAATGTGCGTCTGAATCAGTTGAATTGGTTCTTGCACTGGATGAGGGTAAAACCCAGGTTGCATCATTTGTTGAATCGAAGCGGGAATTGAAGCTGCTGTCATTTCTTTCCTCTGTATTTTTTAAATCAATTTGCCCTTCGACTTTAGCAGAAGAGATCCCCCCAACCCCCCGATGAATTGGGGGGCTATGATTCCCCTCTTTTGAAGAGAGGCTATGATTCCCCTCTTTTGAAGAGAGGCTATGATTCCCCTCTTTTGAAGAGAGGCTATGATTCCCCTCTTTTGAGGAGAAGCTACGATTCCCCCCTTTTTAAGGGGGGCTAGGGGGGATTTACGAGAATCTAACACTTTTATTTAAACTCAGTCGGGGGAATCGCAACTGCAAATAAAAAACCAGGAGTTTCCCCCTGGTATTATCGGCAATTCTACTCAAGTTGTCAGCTATTCTTCTGCTTCTGGTTCAGATTCTGTCGATTCCCCTTCTGCTTCCGCATCTAGCTCTTCCACCGCAGCTGCGGTTGTCTTCTGCGGTGACAAAATGGTTACAACTGCTTGTTCTGTGTCGCCTAAAACTGTTACCCCTGACGGTAAAACTAGTTCGCGAACATACAAGCTATCGCCTACGTGTAGGTTAGAGATATTAATCTCAATCGCCTCTGGGATACTATCGGGATTGCAACGAATCTGCAAGCTTGTTGCCAGCGTATCGACAATTCCATCTTCTTGCTTCACGCCTACCGCATCACCAACAAAATGTAGAGGTACTTCTACATCCACAGAATCTTGCGCTGCAACGGCAAAGAAGCTGATGTGGTAGAGATTTCCCTTATAGGGATGAGATTGTACTTCCCGTACCAGAGTTTTACCGCGCCAAGGAATATCGGTGATGTTTAGATCGATGATGGTGTTGTTGACAGAAGCCTTTTTCAGCATTGTTTCTGCTGTTTTAGCATTCATGACTAGGGAAATTGCTTCTGTACCTTTATGTCCGTAAAGGTTTGCCGGAATCATGCCACCGCGACGTAAAGCATTGGGTTGACTTCCCTCTGGGCGTTTTTGACACTCAACTGTAAGTTCCATCTTTGTTGTTAATTGTTAATTGTTAGTTGTTAGTTGTTGGTTACTAATGTAGGGGCGTACATCTGTACGCCCCTACAACTGACGATTCGCTACTTAGCCAGCTGAGACGGGCGTGCCGTCAGCGTGCAATAAAGCGCGTTTGGGTCCGTGGATTGGGTCTTCCACGATGATAGTTTGGTCGCGGCTAGCGCCGAGAGAGACGATCGCGATCGGTACTTCCATCAACTCTGCCAGAAATTTCAGGTAATCAAGCGCTTGTCTGGGTAGATCGTCTAACGTGCGACAATCAGCTGTCGATCGCTGCCATCCTGGTAAAGTTTTATAAATCGGGCGAACTTTGGCAAATTGACGGGCGTTGCGAGGGAAGTGTTCGTAGCGATCGCCGTCGATATCGTAGGCAACGCAAACTTTGATTTCTTCGAGCGTGTCGAGGACATCTAACTTCGTAATTGCCAAGCAGTCTATGCCGTTCACTCGCACGGCATAGCGACCGATGATCGCGTCAAACCAACCGCAGCGCCGTTGCCTTCCGGTAGTCGTACCAAATTCTGCCCCGCGATCGCACAATAGTTCCCCTAGTTGACCGTCTAATTCTGTGGGGAATGAACCTTCTCCTACCCGCGTCGTGTAAGCCTTTGCTACACCAATCACGCGGTCGATTGCCGTGGGACCTACCCCTGTCCCAACGCAAGCTCCTCCCGCGACAGGGTTAGATGAGGTGACGTAGGGATAAGTGCCGTGATCGAGATCCAGCAGCGTACCTTGAGCGCCTTCAAATAATATGTTTCGCCGCCGTTGGATCGCATCGTAAATTTTCAGCGAGGTATCGACTACGTGGGAACGCAAACGTTCTGCATAACCCAAATATTCGTCAATGACGGCTTCTGGATCTAAAGGTGGTAGATTGTAAAGTTTTTCGAGAATGACATTTTTATATTCGATCGCCCACTGTAACTGTTCTCGCAGTCCTACCGAATCCATTAAATCGAGAACTCGAATTCCCGTCCGTTCTGATTTATCGGCATAGGTGGGTCCAATTCCTCGCCCTGTCGTGCCAATTTTATAATTACCCCGTCTCTCTTCTGCCGCGCGATCGATCAGCCGATGATAAGGCATGGTGACATGAGCGGTTTCAGAGATAAACAAGTTATCTGTAGAAATATCTAAACTTTCTAGCCGATCGAGTTCCTCAATCAAAACTTTTGGGTCGATGACCGTACCGCAGCCAATAATGCATTCTATCTTAGAATACAGAATTCCAGAGGGAATCAGATGCAGCTTGAAAGTCTGATCTTGGACGACAATCGTGTGTCCGGCGTTGACTCCCCCTTGGTAACGAACCACAATGTCAGCGGAGCGACTGAGTAAATCCGTGACCTTTCCTTTTCCTTCATCGCCCCACTGGGCTCCTATAACAATGACGTTAGCCAAGGGTATTTCTGAATGTTAGAGTTGACACAATCTACAACTATAGTCGCAGATTGTATCTGGTGTCAAGTTGAAAAGAAGGGTGTATGGTGTGGGAGGCAAGGTGGACAATTCTAGCCACTAGTCACCAGCCACCAGTCACTTACCCGAGCTGATAACTGTTCGCTGTAGGATTATTAACTCCTAGTTGACGCTCAGGAGAACCGATCGCACCTGTTACTCTTTGTAACCTCGCTCCCAAGGAGAGCAATTTGACTTCTAGTTTCTCGTAACCGCGATCGAGATGGTGCAGTCCTTGAATTGTTGTCTTACCTTTTGCTGCTAGTCCTGCTAGTACCAAAGCGGCTGAAGCGCGTAGATCGCTAGCAATGACTGGCGCACCAGATAGTAGCGGTACTCCCCGCACGACAGCAATATTGCCCTCAACGCGAATATCTGCCCCCATGCGATTGAGTTCGGCGACGTGGCGCAGGCGGTTTTCAAATACAGTTTCGGTAATGACGCTATCGCCCTCGCTCAAACTCAGCAAAGCCATGAACTGCGCTTGCATATCTGTAGGAAAACCAGGGTAAGGCAGAGTTTTAATATCCGTTCCCCGTAATCCTTCACCAGGGACAATACGAAGGCAGTCAGGTGCATCAGCAACAATCTGCACTCCAATTTCTTGTAATTTGGCGATCGCCGGGGTGAGATGGTCGGGAATGACTGGCGCTAATGAGATCTCGGAGTTGGTGATGGCTCCCGCTACTAAGAAAGTTGCGGCTTCCACGCGATCGGGAATAATTGCATAATCCGTTGAGTGCAAGCGAGGAACGCCCGAGATCGTAATTGCTGTAGTTCCAGCTCCCCGAATGCGCGCTCCCATAGAGTTACAGAAATTAGCTAGATCGACAACTTCTGGTTCTTGAGCAGCGTTTTCAATGACTGTTTCTCCTTCAGCTAATGTCGCCGCCATCATCAAGGTTTCTGTTGCACCGACGCTGGGATAATCTAAATAGATTTTGGCTCCTTTCAATCTCCGGCTACTGCCAGCGACGTAGGCATTGACCATACCATGCTCGATCTGGACATCTGCCCCCATTGCCTGTAAGCCCCGGACGTGCAAATCAACTGGTCTAGCTCCAATCGTACATCCACCAGGTAAGGGGACTTGAGCATATCCCTGGCGAGCTAGTAACGGACCAATGGTAAAGAAACTTGCCCGTAGTTGACTGACAATTTCGTATGGAGCTTGAGATGTGCTGAGATCGCTAGCATCAATATCTAATACATCACCGTGTTGAGAGATTTTTACTCCCAGCGATGATAACAACTGACCCATGCGCGCCACATCCACGAGTGATGGTACGTTACGGATACGACAGTCTTGAGGACAGAGCAAAGCACCAGCGATGATAACAAGGGCAGAATTCTTTGCTCCGCTGATTTTGACCTGACCTGCCAAAGGATGCCCGCCCCAAATTTCCAGTACAGCTGGATCGACTTCTGGTGAAGGCTGCGGTCTAATTGAGTTATGGGTAGTAGTAATGGCTCTGTCCTCCGAATCTAGTTAATCCGTACCCGAGTTGGCAAAAATTTGGTTTAGATTTTACATTGAGATGGTAAAAGTTTAAACTGTGAATTTTCTTATCTCTGCTACAAATATCTGGATCGATCTCGGTATTTCTACAGTTGTTGCCCTCTAAAGTTTTTGCTTTAGTCAAAAAAAATTAGATTTGGTCATTAGTCACTTGTGAGTAGCTAGTGGCTAGTGGTTTGACTCTTTTCTAGTCACTAGCTACTGATAACTGAAAAAACTTGACAAACACAAATATTTAAGTGATGATGAGAAATTGCGCCCACTGAGGGCGAAGATAAGCGGAACTGGCGGAATTGGCAGACGCGCATGATTCAGGTTCATGTGCCGAAAGGCTTCCGGGTTCAAGTCCCGGGTTCCGCATCAATTTGAAGTTTTGGTTACTAGCAACGAGCTATTAGCCTTATATGTTTAGTCTTATATGTCCTGTGAATCTAGTTGGCAGTTAATTACTACCACGATAGTCCTGAATCGTCAATAGTAGATTTTAGATTATGATCGCGAGTTTGCAAAATCCTCTGGTTAAGCAGATGCGAAAGCTGCACTCTGCCAAACAGCGATCGCAACAGGGTATTTTTCTCTTGGAAGGAACGCATTTGTTAGAGGAGGCTTATGCAGCGAAGTATCCCTTGGAATGCGTCTGTTGTACTTCCCAATGGCAGGAGAACCATCAACAGCTTTGGCAGCAGATGAGTCAGTCGGGAGCGCGGATAGAAATTGTCACTCCAGAGGTTTTGCAGGCGATCGCAACTACGATCAATCCTGACGGAATTGTAGCGACAGCAACTAGACAGCAAGGGCGAGAAGTACCCCATACAGGCATTAGTTTAGCTTTAGAGACGCTGCAAGATCCTGGGAATTTGGGAACGATAATTCGCACGGCGGCGGCGGCTAGTGCATCGGGGCTGTGGTTGAGTAGGGATAGTGTAGATTTAGACAATCCCAAGGTGTTACGAGCTTCCACTGGGCAGTGGTTTCGATTGCCGATGGTCGTGAGTCAAGATCTGCGGCAAACTGTACTCCAGTGTCAGGCGGCGGGAATGCAAGCGATCGCGACTTTACCTACTGCAAAGATGACATATTGGGAAGTAGACTGGCAGCGTCCGAGTGTCATTCTTTTGGGAAATGAGGGAGCGGGATTATCAGCAGATCTAGCGGCAATGACAGATCTACAGGTGCAAATTCCCCTCTGTGCAGGGGTAGAGTCGTTGAATGTGGGAATCGCAGCAGCGTTGCTGTTATACGAGGCACGGCGACAGCGATCGCAGCAACAGGTAGAGTCTATTTAACAAAACAATTACAGCCAGTATCAAGCGGATCGGCACGGACGATGACTTCTGTACCGTTAGCTAGTCTGGCAATAAAAGTTACCTGACCGAAATCGTTAATTCCGTCTGTAGATAGAGCAACACTTTGTACCGTATAACCAAATAAAGAATCACCAGTAGCAATAACTTTATGTTTGACAGGATCGGAACCAATAAAAATTCCTTCGCCACCTGTATCTAGTTGCGCAAAAAATGCAACCGTACCGCGATCGTTAATTGTAGGGGGCACAGCGGCAGAACTATAATTGTTCCCACTGCTAAAGCTGCTGTAGGCTCCGTTAGTATCGGCAACAGTAGTCACCTTAGTGCCGTTACTCTTCAAGATTGCTGCCTTAGCAGGATTAAACTCAGCCGTGTATTCGCTTGTCGGTTTGATTTCTAAAGCAACATATGCAACCGTTCCTCGGTTATTGAGCGAGGGAGAGAAAGCGCCATTCTTAGGAGCCATGACATACAAAGGATAAGTAGTACTGGATAAAGTTGTAGTTTTCGTCCCTTTGTTGGCAAAAATTTCAAAGGCTCTACCACTTTGAGATCTGTAGACGATCGTGCCGCGATCGTTAATATTGGCTGAATCTACAGTGGACAATCTAGCGTCACTTGCTTCAGCAATCAGCCTACCATCACTACTCAATACACCAATACCGCGCATATTCTGAGCGACATAAGCAATAGTGCCTCTGTTATTAAGTGCCAAAGATACAATGCGATCGTAGGCAGGATAGCCACTCTCAGGCGATGGCTTGTAAGCAGGAACTTGAGTTACCTTACCATTTGTACTAGTAAAAATCGTTTCCGTTGGATACTCTGTGGTCGTAGTTCCCCTTGCTGGTGTGGCAACAAAAGCAACGGTTCCAGTATCGTTAATAGCGATGGGACTACCGATACTTTCATATAAACCAAGGTTTTCGGCAATCGTTGTTATTGTCTTGCCCGTACTAGTATATGCTCCTAATGCTCCGTCCGTATTGGCACTAAAGGCAACGGTTCCAGCATTGTTGATAACAGGCAATCCAAAGCTGCTAAAAGAACTACTCGTATCAGCCATCTTTTGGTAAGCGTACTTGGAAGACTTGACCGCAATCGCTCCACTATCGATTAAGCTCAAACTTAGACAAATAGCTGTTGCTGTAATACCGCTTTTTAACTTCATAACTATCTAGTATTGAAAAGAATACAAAATGCATGAAATTTCATAACTGTCAGCGGTCAACCATCAACCGTCAACCACTGAAAATTTCAGCTATTTTGTTAAAACTCAGCTAGAGCGCGATCGTCAATACATCCTCAACGAACTTCCACAACTCCATATAAAAATTTACAGTAGAAGAAATATGAAAGATGCTATATTAATGGATTGTGTCGAATCAAAGCTAGTTCATGCCTAAACTAAAAACTCGCAAAGCAGCGGCAAAGCGGTTCCGTGCCACAGGTACTGGTAAGATCGTGCGTCGTAAAGCTTTCAAAAATCACATTTTGGAAAAGAAAACGACTGCTAGAAAGAATCGTCTCTCAAAAGCAGCACTCGTACACGAACGCGACGAGCAAAACGTTCGGATGATGCTCCCTTATTTGTAAGTTACTAAGGAATTCTATTCATGACCAGGGTAAAACGCGGTAACGTTGCCCGCAAACGCCGCAAAAAAATTCTCAAACTCGCGAAAGGATTTCGCGGTTCTCACTCGACTCTGTTCCGCACGGCAAATCAGCAAGTGATGAAAGCATTGCGGAGTGCTTACCGCGATCGCCGCAAGCGCAAGCGCGATTTTCGTCGCCTGTGGATCGTGCGGATCAATGCAGCGGCGAGACAGCACGGTATGAGCTACAGTCAATTGATGGGGAGTCTCAAGAAAGCTGAGATTCAAATTAACCGCAAAATGTTGGCACAATTGGCAGTTCTCGATCCGGCTAGCTTTGCTAAAGTTGCAGAACTCGCAAATCAAGCAAAATAAAGGATAAAGGATGAAGGATGAAGGCAGAATGAAGGTAAGTAGAAGCATGACGAACTGTTTGCACTTCTTTCTTCTACTCTTCCCTTTAACCTTTACCCTTTACCCTTTCACATTTAAAAGCAACGCCGCTGAATTTAAAGAGATTCAACAGCGGGGCTATCTTTTAGTGGCTGTGAAAGATAATTCACCTCCTCTAGGCTTTCGCGATCGACAAGGAAAGTTGCGAGGATTGGAAATTGAACTGGCTCAAAAATTAGCAGCGGATTTATTGGGAAACCCAGCAGCAGTAAAATTTATCCCAGTTGCCAACCGCGATCGCCTCAATGCGGTAATAGAAGATAAAGTCGATTTAGCGATCGCCCAAGTCACAGCTACAGATTCGCGATCGCGTTTAGTTAGTTTCAGTCCGCCTTATTACATGGATGGTGCGGCAATAATTGCTAAAAAAGCAACAGCAGAAAGTCTCAACGATGTTGCCAAGAAAACAGTTGCCGTCCTCAAAGGTTCTTCCACAATTCCAACAATAAAATATTTGTTACCGCAAGTACAGTTATTAGGCGTTGATTCCTATCAACAGGCGCACGCATTGCTAGAGTCTGGCATAACAGCCGCCTTTACAGCCGATGCCAGCGTGTTGAGCGGTTGGGTGCGAGAATATCCCCAGTATGAGATTCTACCAACATTATTGTCAGCCGAACCGTTAGCTGTAGTCATGCCAAAAGGATTGCAATACGACAGCTTGCGACAACAAGTCAACGCTGCGATCGCCCGTTATACTACTACGGGTTGGCTGCGACAACGGGCAGAATTTTGGGGCTTACCTGTAGATAAATTACGCAAATAAGAAGGATTGGAAGATTTCTTTTAGTCCCCTTTTTAAGGGGGTTGGAGGGATCTCCTTTGCCGTAAACAAAAAGCAAAATACTATAAATCAAACAGAAGGAAATGTAAAACTCGTAAAACTTAACTCATTGATCTCATTCCACCTATAAACTTGGGCGCGAAACGCATTCCATTGCTGGTAAATCTGTTTAAAAGTCGTATCTTTAGCAGCATTTTCAGATAACAAATCGATAGTTGCCTTTTGTGCTGCTTGCATAATTTCCTTAGTATAAGGAGTTAGCCTTGTTCCGCCCTTCACGAGCCGTTCTAATGCTGCCCCATTTAAAGCATTGTATTGAGCCAAATTATCCATATTGGCATCTGTAGCAGCACTCTTGAGGATTTCTTGGTATTCCTTTGGCAGCTTATCCCAAGCAGCTCGATTGACTAATACTTCCCAAGTTGGTCCTGGTTCCCACCAACCCGGGTAGTAATAAAACTTTGCTGCTTTATTGAGACCTAATTTTTCATCATCGTAAGGACCAACCCATTCTGCTGCATCGATCGCACCTCGGTCTAGTGCTAAATAAATCTCTCCGCCAGGTAGCACCTGCACGTTCACGCCCAAGCGCGACATCACCTGACCTCCCAAGCCAGGAATTCTCATCTTTAAACCGTTCAAGTCGGAAACTGATTTAATTTCTCGCTTGAACCAGCCACCCATTTGCGCCCCAGAGTTACCAGCCGGAAAATTGATCGCGTTGAAATCAGCATAAAGCTTTTGCATTGCCTCCAAACCACCACCGTGATACAGCCAAGCATTCTGCTGCTGGGCGGTTAATCCAAAGGGTACGGATGTGGCAAAGGCAAGGGCGGGATTTTTCCCAATGTAATAGTAACTAGCGGTGTGACCGCATTCAACCGTTCCTGCTTGAACGGCATCTAGAACTTGCAATCCCGGGACTAATTCTCCTGCTACAAATGGCGTGATGATAAACCGCCCATTTGACATTTCCTGCACCCGCTTGCTGAAGGTTTCCGCACCACCGAAAATCCCCAAAGCTTTAGGCCAACTTGTAGCCATGCGCCATCGTACTTTCGGTAAAGTACCTGCTTGCTGGGCGTTATTGGTTTGCACGCGGACGCAAGCACCTAAAGCTGTGGTGGTAGCAGCAGCCGTAGTCGTTTTGGCAATAAATCGTCGCCGTTTCATTGTTGCTCTAAAAATTATTGCTCTAAAAATTGAGAATCAGTCATCATACTACTGGTTATGCCACCAACAGCACATTTGACTTAAAAGCATGACGATCGTACCACGGCAGCTCGTTATCTCTGTTGCGCGATCGCGTTTATTAATTTAGAAACGGAGAGGAGAGGATTCGAACCTCCGTTGGGTTTGACCCCAAAACTGATTTCGAGTCAGCCGCATTCAACCACTCTGCCACCTCTCCACAGGAGATAGTCTTGCTTTATTTTAGACAAGAATACTATTCTACAGTGCAGATGCCTTGTCTTCAACTGTTTCTACTGCAATCTCAAACTTATCTTTAGGTGTCCACTGCACTGCACCGTCTCTGCTCGTCAAGAACACCTTAGTTTTGCCTTGTTGCAATTCAGCAATCGTTTTCGGATCGAGTTTAGCACTAGAGGCGATCGCCACTTCCGGCTTCACTGCTGCAATCAAGCTAGAATCTAGTTTCTCTCCCGACCATACCAATACCTGAGCATGTGGTAATCTCTCATTCGTTTTCTCGATCTCTCTTTCCCCTAAAATTAGCCAAGTCCTATCTTGGATCTGTATCTGTAGAATCTGTTGTTGGGCATCGAGTAGCTTTATAAATGTCGAACCTGTAGATATTTCCCGATCTGGAAGTAACTGCTGGCAGTTTGTATCCGCTAGTTTGGAGGTAATCGTTGTATTGCGCTCGCGACTAGGGCAGTTATAAAAATTTTTCACTGATAAATTTTGCAAAAGCAACGACCAATCATTTATGTTATTTATCGAATTAGGCTCTGCTGCTACTGCCCAATCGAGCTGATTGATTCCTTGTTGTTGTAAAAAAGGTAAAACTGTAAACCTAGAAGTGGTTTCATCTCCACTATTTAATAATAAGACTTTACTCCGATCTTGTATAACTAGAACAGGTTCTTCTCCGGCTGCTAAAACAGTAACTCGGAATAAGCTAGCTTGAGTTTGCCAAGCTGGAATGAATACTAAGCTAATCGTGACTAGCCCTACAATCCACCATTTTTTCTGCCACCATTTTTGACTGCAAGTTAAGATAAATAACCCGTATATTATTACGAGCTGTAATGAGGATATGATTCCTACAGCGGTTGCTGCTCCTGGCAGTCTAGCAAAAAAATCGACGAGTTCCATGAGGTAATAAGTTGGATAATATAATAACCAAGCTAAAGCACTCCCCATAGCTGGATGTATTAACGCTACGATCGCGCTGATAAAAGCCCCTAAGCTAATAATTGAAATTGGGATTGTCGTTATTATATTGACTAAAATACTATAAGGAGAAATTAAGCCAAAGTTATATATTTGTAGCGGAATTGTCCAGATATAAGCTGAAATCGGCACTGCGATTAAAGTGGCGATCGCAGGTGGTAACCAATCTAGTTTTTTTATCAATGCTGGCACTGTTACTATTAATCCCAAAGTTGCTAAAAAACTAAACTCAAAACCTAAGTCCCAAATCCAAATTGGATTTATTGTTAATAACAAAGTAGCAGCTAACAGAATTAAGCCTAAAGGTTTAACTTTCCGTTCCAACGCTAGAGCAGTTAAGGCACCGATTCCCATGATAACTGCTCTTAATACTAATGGTTGTAAACCTGTAAGACCGAGAAAAATTAGTAGTGCCGATACTCCAATGATAAATTGAATTCGATTAGAAAAACGCTGAGCGATCGCTAATACTACTCCAAGAATTAGAGATACTTGAAAACCGGATGCAGCTAAAGCATGAGCTAAGCCAACTCGAATAAATGAGTCGCTGACAGAAGATGGTAAGTCAACTACGCGGTTTCCTAAAACCATCGCACTCACTAAAATTCCTTCCGGTACGCCTAACCATTGCACTTGAGAGCGAAGAATTTTTTGTCTAACTGTCCACCATCCCCAATTCTTAGTTTTATTATTGATTTCAGAATCAATTAAACTAACCTCTTTTCCCTTTAAACCAGCAAAACTTCCCTCTCTAGCTAAATAAGCCTGAAAATTAAATCCTCCTGGATTATTTGCCGATTTAGGTTTATATAAAATTCCTGTTGTAGTAATTCTTGTTCCTTCATGCAATCCAGTTGCTTGTAATAAAGGTACAGTTGTATATAATTTTCCCGATACATCTTTACTAATATCGTTGCCAATATTTAAATGAAACGCTTCTAGCCAAAATTGCGATCGTTGATTTCTTGTTAAACGTGGTGTACTAGAAATTTTTCCTTGAACTGTTACAACTTGTATTGCATCTTTAGCATTAGCAGTTATAAATTTGCTCACATCATTTTCACTAGGATGTGGCATTCTAATCTGAAAATATATAGTCGCACCAAACCCTACTAATCCAGCTAACAACCATATTTGCGGTTTGACTTGCCAAAAGCTATTCGGAAGTTTATTTCTGTAACTACTTCTTCTACCAAAGCTAGCTAATACTGCTACTACAATTAATATAACCAGTAATCCACAGCCTCCCCATGTGATTGCTGTAGACAATAAACCTAAAAGGTAAGCAAGACAGAGTAGAACGCCAGTAATCGGAGTCATCAAAAATGAATATTTACTTAATTTTTTACTTTAATGTATAAAGCTTTAACTGTCGGAATTTTTTCATGCGGTATTGCATTAATTTCAAATACATCAATTGCTCGAATCAAGTCCCCAAGATTTTTATAACCATAATTCCTAGAATCAAAAGATGAATCTAACTTATTAAGTTGAATTCCCAATTCTCCCAAACTCGCCCAGCCTTCCTCTTCAGTAATAGAATCATAAGCGGTTTTGACAAGATTTACTAATTTCTGATTTTGCTTAAGTTCTGCACTGTTGTGTGCTTTTCTTTCTGTTGAGGAAAGTTCTGATTTCTGCCCTTCTTTTTCTTCTACTTCTTCTAAGTTTTCTGTATAAGTGAATTTATCACAAGTTTTCTGAAAAGGTTCAGGAGTTTTTTTCTCACCAAAGCCATATACAACCAATCCAGACTCTTGAATCCTGCAAGCTAGTTTAGTAAAATCACTATCACTTGAAACAATGCAAAAACCATCAAAATTGCTCGTGTATAGCAGATCCATTGCATCAATAATTAATGCACTATCAGTTGCATTTTTGCCTGATGTGTAACTAAACTGTTGTATAGGTTGTATAACAAACTTATGTGGCTTATCTTTCCAGCTACTCAGTTGCGGTCGCATCCAATCACCATAAATTCGTTTGACGTTAGCAGTACCATATTTCGCAATTTCTTTGAGTAGAAGCTCAACTAAGTTGGCATTAGCATTATCAGCATCACTTAATACAGCTAGCCTGGTCGTTCTAAGTGGTAAGTCTCCCTGCATAGTTCACTTTGGTAGAACTCAGATTTTCATTATCTTATGATTCCCACCAAGTGAACTTTATTCACAAAGCAATTAAATCGCCAAACCCAACCTTAATCCCAAGACAGCATGGAGAAACATCAGACAAAGCGCCATACTACCCAGGTAGGCGTGAACTGTGCGTAAAGTACCTTTATCTTTGCCAAAACCAAAAAATGTAATTGCGCCATTCACTAGCAGTAACAATAGAACAATCGAGCCAGTCCAAAAATGAGAACTCTGCAATATTGGTTGTTGTTGCATCACCAGTGATAGTAAGCCACCAGTATAGCCAGCTGCCATGAAGCCAAACATCCAAGGCGCTAGAGTACGGTGAGATATCAAATTTTCAACTGCAACGTCCTTATCTGCAACTATTCTTCCTCGCCACCCCGTAAAACCAACAAAACTACCCATCACAAACACGACAATTCCCATCATTAAGGGATGTCCCCAGTGTACGATCGGTTCTGGAATGCCCAGACTACGAAACCAAGCGGCGATCGGTTCTAATAGCTCTCTCAGATTATCCATTAGTTTTCTACCCTTTTGCTTTGTGCAGCAGTGGAAACCCTAACGCTTCCCGCTGCTGAATGTACAGTTGAGCCACTTTTCTTGCCAAATGCCGAATTCTGCCAATATAACGAGTCCGCTCCGTAACAGAAATCACTCCCCTAGCATCTAGCAGATTAAAAGTGTGAGAACACTTCAAAATGTAATCCAAGCTAGGTAAAACTAATGCTCTTTGAGTCAGTTGTTCTGCTTCCTGCTCGTACATGTTAAACAACGTCAGCAACATTTCGGGGTTCGAGGCTTCAAAGTTATACGTACACTGCTCGATTTCCCCTTGGAGATGAACGTCTCCGTATGTGATGTTGTCAGTCCATTTCAGTTTTGTAAACGCCTCTACCCCTTGGAGGTACATTGCTAGTCGTTCCAGGCCGTAGGTAATTTCAATTGAAACAGGACGACAATCGATCCCGCCGCACTGTTGAAAGTAAGTAAATTGAGTAATTTCCATCCCATCCAGCCAGACTTCCCAACCAGTACCCCAAGCACCTACAGTCGCGTCTTCCCAGTTATCTTCTACAAAGCGAATATCATGATCTTCTGGGTGAATACCCAAAGCTCTCAAGGAATCGAGATATATGCCTTGAATATTCTCAGGAGAAGGCTTAATCAATAGTTGGTATTGATAATATTGTTGAAAGCGATTAGGATTCTCTCCGTATCGTCCGTCTGTAGGACGACGACAAGGTTCCACATAAGCGACTGACCAAGGTTCAGGTCCCAACGCTCTTAGAAAAGTATGGGGATTTTTCGTACCTGCACCTTTCTCCGTGTCATAGGGTTGGGCAATCAAGCAACCGCGATCGCCCCAAAACTTATGTAGTACAGCAATCACCGATTGAAAGTTCACAAGTCTCGTTCCTCAGCACAATGCATATGTCATTGTCGCTTAAACTATGTGAAATCAGCAGTCTGGAGAGAGCGAGAAATATTTTTTGCCGAGTAGTTGACAAAGAAGGAAGAAGGTTGATAGATTAGTAAAGCGCCGGAAGAGAGGCAAGCCGAGAGGCGAGCGCTAGAGAGGGCGACCGAACCTAGAAAAGAGTATAGTTTGAAAGCGCCAACAAGC